>NZ_JBQVNP010000020.1:0-50924 GCF_052436255.1 Roseateles sp.
CTTCCCGGCGCTGGACGAAGGCCTGCAGCGCCGGGAAGTCTGGAATGCAGATGTTGCGGCGGCTGCGCTCGTTGAAGGCAATCAGCCGTTCGCGCACGAGCTTGGACAACACGCGGCTGACCGTCTCCAGCGTCAGCCCGAGGTAGTTGCCGATCTCGGCGCGCGTCAGGCGCAGGCTGAACTGGTCGGCGCGCAGGCCGCGCACGGCCAGCGCGTCGCCCCAGTAGTGCAGGAAGGCCACCACGCGGGCGTCGGCCGGCAGCGTGCAGATCGAGGTGACCGAATCGCGGTCGCGCATGATCTGGCTGCTCATCGCCTCGTGCACGATCTCCAGCAGCGCAGGATGCTTGGCGCAGGCGCGCAGCAGCTCGTCGTAGCGAACGGCCCACACTTCGGCCGTGTCCATGGCGACGGCGTCGCAGGCATAGGCGTTGCGGGAGATGGCGCCGAAGCCCAGCCAGTCGCCGCGGAACTTCAGGCCCACCACTTGCTCGCGGCCCTCGGCCGACACACTGATCAACTTGAAGAAGCCGGAGTTCAACACGTAGAGGTGCGAGAAGGCCTCGCCCGAACGATAGATCACGTCGCCTGCATGCACGATGCGGCGCGTGGGGCTCAGCACCGCCTCCAGCAGCCGTAGCCGGTCGGCAATGCGCTGGCCCCCGCCAACGCCCATGCCCGGCGCCGCTGCGGCAGCGACGATGACGTTGTCATGCGGCTTGGTGAAGGGAGCGGCATGAGGGGCTGCGGTCGTGTGCATGGTGTATTCCGTGAGAGCTGTGGCTGGATGCAGCCATGCTAGGAAGGCCCTGGCAACGCAGTGGCAATGCCGCCGCTCGTTGCGTCGCGGTGCGTAACACTGCGTGAACGGACGGTCGCATGTGTTCCCTCGCCGGTCATGGTGGGCTCACCCCCGCCCAGGTAGACCAGCGTGACGTTCACGACATAGGCCGCCACCAGCCCGACGCTGACCCAGCTGACCACGCGCAGCCTCCGGCCGTGCGGCCGCATCACCAGCCCGATGATGACCATGCCCGTCATCACCAACGCCGTCACCGCGGTACTGGCATGCACGCCCGCCGCTTCGGCCAGCAGCGGACCGCGCGCGTAGAAGGCATCGTCCACCGCGAGGATCGTGATGTTGAACAGGTTGCTGCCCAGCAGGTTGCCGATGGCCATGTCGAGCGCGCCCAGGCGCAAGGCACCGAGGGTCACGGCCATCTCCGGCAATGTGGTCACGATGGCCATGAAGACGGTACCGGCGAAGCTGCGCGAGATGCCCAGCGCCTGTGCCAGTCCGTCGGCCACGCTGGGCAGCCAGCTGCCGGCCGCCAACACCAGCAGCGCGGCCAGGCCGAAACGGCGCCATTCGCGCCGGCACTGTGGCGGCGCGGCGGCTGTCCCCGCCCCGGCCGGGGCGGTTGCGGCTGCCATGGCGCGGCGTTCGTGCCCATGCACGTTCTTCAGCGCCAGCAGGTACAGCGCCAGCAGGATCGGGCTGTAGACACCGACATGCAGCACCGCCGGGGCGCGTGCACCGGCAAGCAGGCTCACGGCGACAAACCCCAGCATCACGACCCCGAAGCCGGCCGACAGCAGGTGCGTCGCGCTGGCCTCGCGGTACATCGGCTGCCGGCGCTGAAGCGCGTCGACGACGACAAGGAACAACAAGTTCACCAGGCAGGCGCCGAGTGCGTTGCCCACGGCCAGGTTGGGTGCGTCGACGAAGGCCACCGCGCTGATGCCCGAGGCCAGTTCGGGCAGTGAGGTCACGGTGGCCAGCAGCGCCAGCCCGACCCAGCCGCGCCCCCAGCCATAGGCGCCGGCAAGGGCGTCGGCGCTGCGGCTGAGCACGTAGCCCGCCCGCGCAATCAGCACCGCACAGACGGCGAACTGAACCAGCTGCCAAACCGGCGTCATGGCCGAGCGCGGCGCCTGGCACGCACCCACAGCTTGCGCAGCTCCTCGGCCCACAGCACCACGCTGGCCAGCGCCAGCAGCGGCAGCAGCGAGGCCGGTGGCAGCGGCACGGTGTGGAACAGCGCGTTCAGCGGCGGCGCGTAGAGCACGAGTGCCTGCAGCAGCATCGACAGCGCCAGCCCACCCAGCAGCCAGCGGTTGAGCAGGATGCGCGGGCCCAGCGCGGAGGCGCTGGCCGACTGGCAGTTGAGCACGTTGAACCACTGGCACATCGCCAGCACGGTGAAGGTCTCTGTGCGCACCAACTCCAGCGCCGCGCCCTGGCCCAGCCGCCAAGCGAACCAACCGAAGGTCACGGCCGCGATCAGCGGTGTCATGAGCGCCACGCGGCGCAGCATGTCGGCGCCAAGCAGTCGGTCGTCACGCGGCACCGGCGCGCGCCGCATCTCGTCGCCGTCGGCCGGGTCCATCACCAGGTTCACCGTCACCGTGCCTTCGGTGACGATGTTGATCCAGAGGATCTGCACCGCCACCAGCGGCAGCGGGAAGCCGCCGACCAGCGCCAGCAGCAGCACCAGCACCTCGGCCATCGACGTAGCGAAGAGATACAGGATCACCTTCTTCAGGTTGGCGTAGACCATGCGCCCCTGCTGCACGGCGCCCACGATGGTCGAGAAGTTGTCGTCGGTGATGACGATCTTGGCCGCGCTCTTGGCCACCTCGGTGCCGGTGATGCCCATCGCCACGCCGACATCGGCACGCGCCAGCGCCGGTGCATCGTTGACGCCGTCGCCGGTCATCGCGACGACCTCCCCACGGGCCTGCAGCGCCTGCACGATGCGCAGCTTCTGCGCCGGCTGCACGCGGGCGAAAACGGCGATCGAGGGCAGTTCGTGGCACAACGCGGCCTCGCCCATGCGTTCGAGTTCGGGGCCGTCGACGGCGCGTTCGCCGTCGCGCGCGATGCCGAGTTCGCGCGCGATCGCCAGGCCGGTCAGCTTGTGGTCACCGGTGACCATGATCGGGCGGATGCCGGCGGCGCGGCAGGCGGCGACCGCGACCTTGACCTCCTCGCGGGGTGGATCGATCTGGCCGACCAGGCCGAGCAGGCGTGTCCGACCGGCCAGCGCGTCGAAACCGGCGGAGGCCTCCAGCGGGTCATCGTCGAGCGTGGCGAAGGCGAGCACACGCAGGGCCCGCGTGGCCATGGCTTCGGCGGCCCGGCATGCGTCCAGAAGCACGGCCAGCTCAGGGGCGCTGCCCTGGACCGTGCACAGCCGCAGCACCGCCTCGGGTGCGCCCTTGATCCACACGCGGCGCGGCGCGTCGGCCGCGGCGTGGCGCGTGGCCATCAGCTTGGTGTCGGCGTCGAAGGGCAACTCCGCTTCGCGCGGCGCGGTGCGGCGCAGCGCCTCGGCCATGAGGCCGGCCTTGCGCACCAGCACCAGCAGCGCGCCTTCAGTCGGGTCACCCAGCACCGTCCAGCCGGTTCTTTCATCCTCCGGCGGCAACAGTTCGGCGTCGTTGCACAACGCCGCCGCGACGAGCAGTTCGCGCAGCGCGGGATCGGCGTCGTCAGCGGGGGCTCCACCCTCCACCAGCGCCCCTTCGGGCACGTAGCCGATCCCGCCCACGGCAATCTCGCGACCGCCGGGCAGCCAAACGGCCACGGCCGTCATCTCGTTGCGGGTCAGGGTGCCGGTCTTGTCGCTGCAGATGACGGTGGTGGAACCCAGCGTCTCCACCGCCGACAGGCGCCGGATGATCGCGCCGCGCCCGGCCATGCGCTGCATGCCGACCGCCAGCGCGATCGTCATGGCCACCGGCAGGCCTTCGGGCACCATCGAGACCATCTGGCTGATGGCCACCATCAGCACCTCGGCCAGCGGCAGCTCACGCCACAGCCCCAGCAGCACGACCAGCACGAACAGGCCCAGCGCCGCGGCCACCAGGGCGCGGCCGAACTGTTCAAGGCGAAGCTCGAGCGGTGTCTTCGGTTCCTGGGCCCGTTCGGTCAGTCCGGCGATGTGGCCCACCTCGGTGCGCACACCGGTGGCGACCACCACCGCACGCGCACGGCCGGCGGTGACATGGGTGCCCGAATACACCATGCAGCGGCGGTCGGCCAGGCCGGTCGTCTCGGGCACTGCGGCCACCGACTTCGACACCGGCACCGACTCGCCCGTGAGCGCTGCCTCGGCCACCTGCAGCTGGACCTCCTCGATCAGGCGCGCATCGGCTGCGACCGCATCGCCCGCGGCCAGCAGCACGGTGTCGCCGGGCACCAGCTCACGCGCCTCGACCACCATCTCGCCGCCGTCGCGCAGCACGCGCACGCGCAGTGCCGCGAGGCGCCGCAGCGCCGCCATCGACCGCTCGGCCCGGCCTTCCTGAAAGCTGCCGATCAAGGCGTTCACCAGCACCACCGCGAGGATGACCATCGCATCGCCGTGATGCGCCAGCGCCACCGCGAGCACCGCCGCAACGAAGAGGATGTAGATCAGCGGGCTCTTGAACTGGCCGGCAAAGACACGCCACAGCGGCCTGGGTGGGGCTTCGGGCAGCGCGTTGGGGCCGTGCCGGGCCTGCGCCTGCTGCACCTCGCCGGCCGAAAGCCCCCCGTGCCCCTCCAGCCTGAAATGCTGCAGCACCTGCTCGGCGGGCAGCGCGTGCCACACCGGCTCGGCACCGTGGTCGGTCAGGCCCGCAAGCGGGCTGGCCTGCGGCCCCGGTCCGCAGCGCAACGCATCATTCACCGCGAACGACCAGCGTGTCGCAGTCGAGGTTGTGAAGCAGGTCCTCTGCCGTGCTGCCCAGCAGGGCCCGGGCAATGCCGCTGCGCCCGTGCGATCCCAGCACGACCAGGTCGACATCGCTGGCGGCGACATAGTCCGGCAGCAGGGTTTCGGGCTGCCCGCGCTCGATGACACGCTGCAGGGCGGCCACGATCGCCTCGGGCAGGTTGGCCCTGGCCAGGTGCGCAGCGCATTCCTCCATCACCACCGCACGCCAGGAGTCGTCGGCACCAGTGCCCGTGGTCAGCGTGGAGCCCGGCGGCGTGTAGGCGTGGAAAAGCGTCAGGCGGGCGCCCTCGAACCACCGCGCGGCAAGGCGCAGCGCCCGCAACGACGGCTCTGAGAAGTCGGTCGTCACCACCACATGGCGATAGGCAGTGTTGACGCGACCCCGCACATTCAGCACCGGTACGCGCGCGTGTCGCACCAGCGCGTCCACGGTGCTGCCCAGCTGGATACGGTCCATCCGCGCGTCCTTGGCGATCCCGAGCACGACCAGCCCGGCGTCGTCGTCCGTGACGGCTTGCTGCACCGCCTCTGCCGGCGAGCCCACCACCACGCGCGGCGTCGCCGTGATGCCCACTGTTTCGAGGTCGGTCCGCAGCCCCTGCAGCAATGTCTGCTCCCAGGAGGCGGGGCGGCGCCACGAGGGCGCGGCGGCCGTGAAGCGGTCACGGCGAGCCATTTCGGCGGCTTGAACGACATGTGCCACGATGAGCTGGCTGCGCCACGCGCCAGCCAGCTGCGCCGCCCTGGCAAGGGCGCGGTCGCACCGCGCACTGAGGTCGGTGGCAAGGAAGATTCGTGTCGGAAGGGCGGATTTGGTCATCGGGTCATGTCCTTCGGGCGACGCACGGTGAATGCGGATGCAGTCGGTGCAGACGCCGCGCGCCGGCTGGTGCACGGCGTCGCGCGGCAAACGCAGGTTAACGATGCGCACCCGAGCCCGGCTTGACGCCGATCAACGCAGGCAGGCGGGCACCGGCGATCCGGTGCAGGCTCCTGGCCCACAGGTCGCGCAAGAACGCCGCAATGCCAGCGCACTGCGGCTCGGCACCGCTCTGGCGCCGGACTCCCGTCGCGCCGATGCCCCCAACGCAGGCCCGCTCCACCGAGGTGTCCATGACGTCTCCGATCCGGCCCCTGTTGCAGGACCGGGGTACCGTCATGGGGTCAGACGGTATCGCCGCAGACCTGCCAGCAAGGTGTCCAGATACCGTCAGGTCGGATTCAGTGGGGAATGTCGCGACACCAAGGCCTTGTCCCTACGCAAAAATCAGATCTTCCGATCTTGGCTCATTCCCACTCGATCGTCGCCGGCGGCTTGCTGCTGACGTCGTAGGTGACCCGGTTGATGCCGCGCACCTCGTTGATGATGCGGCCGGACACCTTCTTCAGCAGCGCATAGGGCAGCTCGGCCCAGTCGGCGGTCATGAAGTCGCTGGTCTGCACGGCACGCAGCGCGACGACGTAGTCATAGGTGCGGCCGTCGCCCATGACGCCGACGCTCTTGACCGGCAAGAAGACAGCGAAGGCCTGGCTGGTCAAGGCGTACCAGCTCTTGCCGGTGATCGGGTCGAGCGTGCCGCGCAACTCCTCGATGAAGATCGCATCGGCACGGCGCAGCAGGTCGGCAAAGTCCTTCCTCACTTCGCCCAGGATGCGCACGCCCAGGCCGGGGCCCGGGAAAGGATGGCGGTAGACCATGTCGGGCGGCAGGCCCAATGCCACGCCAAGCGCCCTCACCTCGTCCTTGAATAGCTCGCGCAGCGGCTCCAGCAGCTTCAGGCCCAGCGTCTCGGGCAGGCCGCCGACGTTGTGGTGGCTCTTGATCGTCGTGGCCTTCTTGGTCTTGGTGCCGCCGCTCTCCACCACGTCGGGGTAGATGGTGCCTTGCGCCAGCCACTTGGCGTTCTTGAGCTTGCTGGCCTCGGCCTGGAAGACCTCGACGAACTCGGCGCCGATGATCTTGCGCTTGCGCTCGGGGTCGGTCACGCCGGCCAGCTTGCCGAGGAAGGCATCGCTGGCGTCGACGCGGATCACCTTGGCATGCAGGCGGCCGACGAACATGTCCATCACCATCTGGCCCTCGTTCAGGCGCAGCAGGCCGTGGTCGACGAAGACGCAGGTGAGCTGGTCGCCGATGGCGCGGTGAATGAGCGCCGCGGCCACGCTGGAGTCGACGCCGCCGGACAGGCCGAGGATGACCTCCTCGTCGCCGACCTGCTCGCGGATGCGGGCGACGGCCTCGTCGATGTAGCTACCCATGACCCAGTCGCCCTTGCAGCCGGCGATGTCGCGCACGAAGCGGGTCAGGATGGCGGCGCCCTGCAGGGTGTGTGTGACCTCGGGGTGGAACTGGAAGGCGTAGAAGCCGCGCGCCTCGTCGGCCATGCCGGCGATGGGGCAGCTGGGCGTCGAGGCCATCAGCGTGAAGCCCGGTGGCAGCACGGTGACCTTGTCGCCATGGCTCATCCAGACCTTGAGCATGCCGTGCTTCTCGGGCGTCTCGAAGTCCTGGATCGCCTCCAGCAGCTTGGTGTGGCCGTGGGCCCGCACCTCGGCATAGCCGAACTCGCGGTGGTCGCTCCACTCGACCTTGCCGCCCAGCTGCACGGCCATGGTCTGCATGCCGTAGCAGATGCCCAGCACCGGCACGCCGGCATCCCACACGGCCTGCGGTGCGCGCAGCTCGTGGTCCTCGTAGGTGGACGCGTGGCTGCCGCTCAAGATGATGGCCTTGGGCGCGAACGACTTGATGAAGTCGTCCGAGACGTCGTTCGGATGGATCTCGCAGTAGACGGCCGCCTCGCGCACGCGGCGCGCGATGAGCTGGGTGACCTGGGAGCCGAAGTCGAGGATGAGGACTTTGTCGTGTTGCATGGGGTTCTCAGGCGGTTTGCAAGGCGAGGCGCTGGCGATGGAAGAAGCGGTAGGCGAGGACCAGGCCGATCAGTTGCAGCGCGGCGCAGGTGAAGAAGGGCAGGCCCATGCGCGGATCGTCGGCGGGCAGATGCGAGACCCAGCCGAGCAGGCTCAGGCCGATGACCGGGGCGAGCACGGCCGTGACGCTGTTCAGCGATGACACGGCGCCCATGGCCTGGCCCTGGTGGTTGGCGCCCGCGGCGTTGGAGATGATGCTCTGCACAGCAGCGGCCGCGACGCCACCCAGCAGGTTGAAGCTGATGACGGCGTACATCATCCAGCCCTCGGTGGCCAGGCCGAAACCCAGATAGGCCAGCGACGCCGAACCCATGCCGATGAGGGCCAGGCGCTGGGGGCTGAAGCGGGCCAGCAGCGGCTTGAGCAGCACGCCCTGGCTGATGACCGAGACGATACCGACGGCGAACAGCGACCAGCTCACCTCGAGCGGGCCCCAGCCGAACTTGAACTTGGTATAGAGCACCCAGGTCATGTGCAACATGAACTGGGCCAGCGAGGCCAGCGCGATGACGACGACGAGCGAGCCGACGCCCTTGAGCGCCGCCAGGCCACGCAAGGCGCTGACCGGGTTGGCCTTGCGCCAGTTGAAGTCCGTGCGCCTTTCCTTGGGCAAGGATTCGGGCAGCACGAAAAAGCCATAGCACCAGTTCAGCACGGCCATGCAGCCGGCGGCAATGAACGGCCAGCGCACGTCGAAGTGCCCGAGCCAGCCGCCGATGACAGGCCCGAGGATGAAGCCGACGCCGAACATGGCGCCCAGTTGGCCGAAGCGACGCGCGCGGTCCTCAGCCGGCGTGATGTCGGCAACGTAGGCGTTGGCGATCGCGATGTTGGCCTGCATCGCACCCGAAAACAGCCGCACCACCACCAGCATCCACAGGGCTGTCGCCATCGCCGTCACGAAGAAGCTCAGGCCCAGGCCGGCAAAGCCGATCAGCAGCACCGGGCGGCGGCCATGGCGGTCCGACAGCGCGCCGAGGATGGGCGAACCGACGAAGTTGGCGATGCCGAAGGCGGTGGTCACCCAGAGCAGCGCCGCGGTCTGCTGGTCGTTGCTCGACGTGAACGTGCCCACGATGTGCGGCAGCACCGGCACCATCAGCCCGATGGAGATCATGTCGATCAACACGGCCGCCATGATGAAGCCCATGGCCGGGGTGCGTTGCGGGGATGGGCTCATCGCGTCTTCATTTGCGTCTCTGAAAAGCGAAACGGGGCGACTGGCATCGCCCCGTTTGGCTGTGGTCCGCTCACTCGCTGCGGTAGTTGGGTGCTTCCTTCGTGATCTGCACGTCGTGGACATGACTCTCGCGCATGCCCGCCGTCGTGATCTCGACGAACTCAGCCTTCTCCTGCATGTCGGCGATGGAGCCGCAGCCGCAGTAGTGCATCGACGCCTTCAGGCCGCCGGCCATCTGGAAGATGACCTGCACGACCGAGCCCTTGTAGGGCACCTGGCCCTCGATGCCTTCGGGCACCAGCTTGGAGGTGTTGGGATTGTTGGCCGAGGTGTCCTGGAAATAGCGGTCGGCACTGCCCTTGGCCATCGCGCCCATGGAGCCCATGCCGCGGTAGCTCTTGAAGGTGCGGCCCTGGTAGAGGATGACCTCGCCGGGTGCCTCCTCGGTGCCGGCGAAGGCGCCGCCCATCATCACGCAGTCCGCGCCCGCAGCGATGGCCTTGGCCAGGTCGCCCGAGTAGCGCACCCCGCCATCGGCGATGACCGGCACGCCGGTGCCCTTGAGCGCCGTGACGACGTTGTCGATGGCGGTGATCTGCGGCACGCCGACACCCGCGACGATGCGGGTGGTGCAGATGGAGCCAGGGCCGATACCGACCTTGACGCCGTCGGCGCCGGCTTCCACCAGCGCCAGCGCTGCGGCGCCGGTGGCGATGTTGCCGCCGATGACATCGACACTCGGATAGTTGCTCTTGACCCAGCGCACGCGCTCCAGCACGCCGGCGCTGTGGCCGTGGGCGGTGTCGACGATGAGGGCATCGACGCCGGCCTTGACCAGCAGTTCGACGCGCTGCTCGGTGTCGTCGCCGAAGCCGACCGCTGCGCCGACGCGCAGCTTGCCGTGGCTGTCGCGCGCCGCGTTCGGGAAGCTGGTCTGCTTGGTGATGTCCTTGGTGGTCATCAGGCCGCGCAGCTCGAAGGCGTCGTTGACGACGACGACGCGCTCCAGCTTGTGCTTGTGCATCAGCGCCTTGGCTTCATCGGTGGACGCGCCGTCCGTGACGGTGATGAGCTTTTCGGCGGGCGTCATGATCTCGCTGACGCGCGCCTCCATGCGGGTCTCGAAGCGCAGGTCGCGCCCGGTGACGATGCCGATGACGCGCTTGCCCTCGACGACCGGGAAGCCCGAAAAGCCGTGCAGGCGGGTCAGCTCCATCGCCTCACGCACGGTGGCGTTGGGGCCGATGGTCAGCGGCTCGCGCACGACACCGCTTTCATAGCGCTTGACCCGCGCCACTTCACGCGCCTGCGCTTCGGCACTGTGGTTCTTGTGCACGATGCCGATGCCGCCTTCCTGGGCGATGGCGATCGCAAGGCGGGCTTCGGTCACGGTGTCCATCGCGGCGGACACCAGCGGCAGGTTCAGGGGGATGTTGCGCGACAGTCGGGTCGCAAGGCTGGTGTCGCGGGGCAACACCTGGGAGAACGCTGGCACCAACAGAACGTCGTCGAAGGTGAGCGCTTTGCCGAGAAGGCGCATGATGGAGAAGCTCCAGACGCAAAGCGGCATTATACGGAGGGGCCCACGGCTACACTGGCCGCATGCGTTCCAAGCCCCTCTTCATCGCGCTGATTGGCCTGGCTCTGGCCGCGTCCGCCCAGGCCCAATGGAAGTGGCGCGACGCGCGCGGCAACGTGCAGTACAGCGACCTGCCGCCGCCGCCCGGCACACCTGACAAAGACATCCTGCAGCGCCCCCAGGCGCCCAACCGCCCGACCATCGTCGTTGCGCCGCCCGGCCAGCAGGGGGTTGCCGCCTCGGCACCCAAGCCGGCCGCCAGCGGGCCGACCAAGGCCGAGCAGGAAGCGGCCGCGCGCCAGAAGCAGGAGCAGGACAGCGAGGCCGCCAAGCGCAAGGAAGAAGAGCGCCGCATCGCCGCCCAGCGCCGCGAGAACTGCACGCGGGCTCAGGCCAATCTGCGCGACCTGCAGAGCGGCCAGCGCATCACGCGCACCAATGACAAGGGCGAGCGCGTCTTCATGGACGAGGCTCAGCTCGCGGTCGAGGTCGCGCGTGCGCGTGACGTCATCACCAGCGAGTGCCGCTGAGCGGAATCAGCCCGAGTGCTTGGGCCGGTGGCGCGACACGATGCGCTCGCCGCGCTTGGCATAGCGCAGCCGCCGCGCCTCCATCGGGTCGACGGTGAGCGGGCGATAGACCTCGATGCGGTCGCGCTCGCGCAATGCGGTCTGCAGTGGTCGCATGCGGCCCCAGATCCCGATGCGCAACGCGTCGAGCGGCTGGCCGGTGGCCAATCCGTAGGCGGCCATGAAGTCGGCGCAGCCCTGCAACGCGGACTCCAGCGTCGCGCCCTCCTCCACCTCCAGCCAGCGTTGCTGCACATCGCCTGCTGCCAGGCTCCAGACCAGCTCAACGCGCACCGTAGAGGCTTTCCGCGCGCTGTACGAAGCTGTCGACAAAGGTGTTGGCGATGCGGTCGAACACCGGACTGACGACGGCTTCGAGTGCGCCGCTGCTGAAGGCGTACTTCAGCTCGAAGACGATCTTGCAGGCGGTCGGCTCGCCTTCGGTGCCGGGCTTGTTCAGTGGGACGAACTGCCAGAGCCCGTCGAGGTGCGAGAAGGGGCCGTCGACCAGCTCCATGTCGACGCTGAGCGCCGCCTCGTCATTGCGATTGCGCGTGGTGAAGGCATGGCGCACGCCTGCATAGGCCAGGTGCAACCGGGCCGTGACCGCGTCGCCATCCCGCCCCAGCACATCGACCTTGTCGCACCAGGGCAGGAACTCGGGATATCGCGCCACCGCGGTGACCAGCTCGTACATCTCGCGCGGCGTGTACCAGAGCAGAACTGACTTTTTGACCTGCTTCATAGAATCCACAAATTGTATTGAGGGGCATCGCCCCCATTTGCGACCCCATGTCCATCGCCGAGAACCGCCGCGCCCGTTACGACTACCACATCGAAGAACAGTTCGAGGCCGGCGTCGTGCTCTCGGGCTGGGAGATCAAGGCCATTCGCGCCGGCCAGGTCCAGCTGACCGACGGCTACGTGATGATCAAGAACGGTGAGCTGTTCCTGATCGGCTGCCGCATCAACGCGCTGCGCAGCGCCTCGACCCACGTCACGCCCGAGGCCGACCGCACCAAAAAGCTGCTGATGCACAAGGCCGAGATCAAGCGCCTGGTGGGCAAGGTCGAGCAGCGTGGCTTCACCCTGGTGCCGCTGAACCTGCACTACAAGGGCGGCCGCGTGAAGGCCGACATCGCGCTGGCCAAGGGCAAGGCCGAGCACGACAAGCGCAACACCGAGAAGCAGCGCGACTGGGAAAGAGAGCGCGGCCAGCTCATGCGGCACAAGGTGTCAAACAAGAGCTGACAGCGCCTGCTCGATGTCGGCCATGAGGTCGGCGGCGTCTTCCAGGCCAATCGCAAAGCGCACCAGCGTGCCGCCGTCGAACGGCAGCGGCAGGTCGCGGCTGCGGCTCATGTCATAGGGAACCGCCAGGCTCATCGGGCCGGCCCATGAATAGCCGATGCCGAACAGCTGCAACGCGTCCACGAAGTCATCCACCTGGGCCGCGGTGTATTCCGGCTTGAAGACGGCCGAGAACAGGCAGGCAGCGCCGGCGCCGCCCACCGCCAGCCAGTGCTCGTGGCCGGGAGAGTCCGGCAGCGCCGGGTGGAAGACCCGGGCCACTTCCGCCCTGCCGGCCATCCAGCTCGCCAGCCGGCGCGTCACGCGGTCCTGGGCCTCGTAGCGCAGCTGCAGCGTCGGCAGGCCGCGCAACACCAGCTCCACATCGTTCTGGCCCAGGCCGTAACCCAGGTGTTCATGCGCATGGTTGAGCTTGTCGTGCAAGCGACGGTCACGCGTACAGACCGAGCCCATCAGCACGTCGGCACCGCCGCTGGGGTACTTGGTCAGCGCCTGCATGACGATGTCGGCGCCCAGGCCCGGGTGGGTTCCCGGCGCCGGTTCGAAGCCGTTGAAGGCCAGGCCCGCGCCCCAGGTGTTGTCGAGTGCGGTTGTCACGCCGCGCGCCCGGCAGGCGGCCAGCGTGCCGAGCAGGTCGGGGAACTCCAGCGTGATGGAGCCCGCCGCTTCCAGCCAGACCAGTTTGGTGTTGTCACGCAGTTCGGGCACGGTCAGCGGGTCGTAGAAGCGGTGCGTGACGCCCCACTGCGGCAGCCAGGATTCGGTCAGATAGCGGTTCTGGCCGTAGACGTTGTCCGGCACCAGCACCTCGTCCCCGGGGCGCAGCACGGCCAGCGAAGGCAGCGTCACGGCCGCCAGACCGCTGGGCACGAGCAGGCAGTGCTCGGCGTGCTCCAGCGTCGCAATGCGGGCGGCCAGTGTGTAGCTGGTCGGCGTGCCATGCAGGCCGTAGCGGTAGGTCAGGCCATCGCGAGGACGCGGCTTGTGCAGGTCGGCCGTGTCCTTGAACAGCACGGTCGAGGCCTTGGCCACGGGCACGGGCACCGCGTCCCAGCCTTCGGGCGCGCGGTAGGGGTGGTGGATCAGCTCGGTCGCCGGCCTACGCTTCATAGCAGCGAGGCGACAAGGTCGTGCCCATCGGCGGCAACGACGCGGGCGCGCACGAAGTCGCCCACCTTCATCGTCTTGCTGGCCTTCTCGGGCGGCAGGATCTTGACGGTGCCATCGATCTCGGGTGCGTCGGCGTAGGAGCGGCCCACGCCACCCTTGCGGCCCAGGCCCGGCGCGGAGTCGACCAGCACCTGCAGCGTCTGGCCGACACGGCTCTGCAGCTTGGCGGCTGACACCTGTTCAGCCACCGCCATGAAGCGCGCGCGGCGCTCTTCGCGGACTTCGGTGGGCAGCGCGCCCGGAATGTCGTTGGCGCTGGCGCCTTCCACCGGCGAATAGGCGAAACACCCCGCGCGGTCGATCTTCGCTTCCTGCATGAAATCCAGCAGATGCTGGAACTCCGCCTCGGTCTCGCCGGGGAAGCCGGCGATGAAGGTCGAGCGGATGACCAGCTCCGGGCAACTCTCGCGCCAGCGCAGGATGCGCTCCATGTTCTTTTCGCCGTTGGCCGGGCGCTTCATGCGCTTGAGCACGTCCGGGTGGGAGTGCTGGAAGGGCACGTCGAGGTAGGGCAGCACGAGGCCCTCGGCCATCATCGGCAGCACCTCGTCCACATGCGGATAGGGGTAGACGTAGTGCAACCGCACCCAGGCGCCAAAGGGCTTGGCGATCTCGCCGAGCTGGGCGACCAGATCCAGCATGCGGGTCTTGACCGGCTTGCCGTCCCAGAAGCCCATGCGGTACTTCACGTCAACGCCATAGGCCGAGGTGTCCTGGCTGATGACGAGCAATTCCTTCACGCCGCTCTCGAACAGCGCACGGGCCTCGTTGAGCACATCGCCGATGGGGCGAGACACCAGGTCGCCGCGCATGCTCGGGATGATGCAGAACGAACAGCGGTGGTTGCAGCCCTCGCTGATCTTGAGATAGGCGTAGTGCTTGGGCGTCAGCTTGACGCCGTAGCTGGGCACCAGGTCGACGAAGGGATCGTGGGGCTTGGGCACATGGATATGCACCGCGTCCATGACCTCCTGGGTCGCATGCGGGCCGGTGACGGCCAGCACGCTGGGGTGCATCTCGCGCACCAGACTGCCGGCATCGCTGCTGCCGGCACCGGCCTTGGCGCCCAGGCAGCCGGTGACGATGACCTTGCCATTCTTGGCCAGGGCCTCGCCGATGGTGTCCAGGCTTTCCTTGACGGCGTCGTCGATGAAGCCGCAGGTGTTGACGATCACCAGGTCGGCGCCGGCAAAGGTCTTGGAGGTCTCGTAGCCCTCGGCGCGGAGCTGGGTGAGGATCAGTTCGCTGTCGGTCAGGGCCTTGGGGCAGCCGAGCGAAACAAAGCCGATCTTCGGCGCGGTGGCCGGCGCGACGGCGAGGGTGACAGGTTCATTCATCGCCGCATTTTCGGCGATGTCACCGCATCAGGGCTTTTTGGTGCCCGGCGGCGCGACGAAAGGAAAGATCACGCCGGCATTTTTCAGCTGTTCCTGCCACTGCGTCATCAGCGACTTGCTCTGCTCGGCATAGCCGCCCATCAGGCCCGTCCAGGCCTCGGGCGTGAAGGGCATGCCCGGCGTCTGCTCGGTGAAGCGCTGCTGCATGTCGGTGAAAGCCTGCATCTGGCGCTCCAGCAGGCCGCCCATGACGCCCTGCATCGCATGGCCGTACAGGCGGATGATCTGCGCCAGCGAATTGGCCGAGAACATCGGTACGCCGCCGGTCTCTTCTTCCAGGATGATCTGCAGCAGGATGGCGCGGGTCAGGTCTTCCTGCGTCTTGGCGTCGTGCACCTCGAAGGCGGTGCCGTCCAGCACCATCGTCTTCACGTCGGCGAGCGTGATGTAGCTGCTGGTCTGCGTGTCGTAGAGGCGGCGATTGGGGTATTTCTTGAGGATGCGCAGGCCGGGCGTGGCATCGCCGGCTTGGTCAGTCGTCGTTGCCGCTTTCTTGCGGGCAGTCGCCATGCGGAAATCTCCTGTGCAGTGCAGCAAATTCTGGCAGACGCCTGGTCCCACTGTCGGACGGGTTTACCTTGAGCCTAGGGGGCCAAGGGCGATTGCGGCCGGCCGCTGCGCTCGCGGGCAATGCCCTGCAGCGGCAGCCGCACGCGCGCATCGAGGCCGGCGACGCGGCTGCCGTCGATGCGATTGCTCAGATCGATCTGCCCCCCCAGCGAATGCACCAGCGCCTGGCAGATGGCCAGCCCCAGCCCGGAGCCGCCGCCCGCCTCCCCGGTGGAAAACGGCAGGAAGAGCCGGTCGCGCTGCTGCGGCGTCAGCCCCGGTCCGCCATCGGCGATGACCAGCCGCGCCCAGCCGGCTTCCGCGGTGAGCGCAATGTCCAGGCGCCCTCCCGCCGGCGTGTGCTGGATGGCGTTGTGCAGCAGGTTGCGGGTCAGCTCGCGCAGCGCCCATTCATGACTGGCGATGGCCGCCGGCTCGGTGCGGATGTCGAAGTCCAGGCCCTGCTTGGCGATCAGCGGCGCCAGGTCCAGCGCCACCGCCCGCGTCAAGGCGGCCCAGTCCTGCGTGGGCATGGCCTGGCCGGGCTGGCGCATCTGCTCGGCGCGCGCCAGGGCCAGCATCTGGTTGGCAAGCTGCGTGGCGCGAGCCACCGTGGTGTCGATCTCTGCCAGCGCCTGCATGGGTTCGACGTCGCCCTGGCGTGCCGACTGCACCTGCACCTTCAGCACGGCCAGCGGCGTGCGCAGCTGGTGGGAGGCGTCGCGCACGAAGCGCTTCTGGTGCTCCAGCAGCCGCGCCTGGCGGGCCAGCGCGTCGTTGGTGGCGGCGATCAGCGGCGTCAGCTCCGCCGGCATCTCGGGCGCCTGCAAAGGGCTGAGGTCGTCGGCGTCGCGTGCCTGCAGCGCCGCGCTGAGCTCGCGCACCGGCCGTGTCGCGCGCTGCTCCACGGCCCAGACGACGATGGCGATGACCGCGAGCAGCGCCGCCTGCCGCCACAAGGTGTCCAGCAGCACCTGGCGCGCCAGGCCGCGGCGCAGGTCGAGCGTCTCGGCCACCTGGATGGTGGCCAGGCCCATGCCGGTCTGCCCCGACACGGGCTGCAACAGCACGGCCATGCGCACCGGCTCGCCGCGGAACCGGTCGTCGTAGAAGTCGACGAGGGCCGCATAGGCGCTCTGGTCGGGCAGCTTGCCCTGCCAGTCGGGCAGGTCTTCGTAACCCGAGACCATCTCGCCCTTGAAGCCCCGTACCTTGAAGTAGAGGCGGCTGCGGCTGTCGGTCTCGAAGGCCTCCAGCGCGGCGTAAGGCACGGCCGCCATCAGCCGCGCCTGCTCGCCGTCGCCCTGCACGCCCAGCAGCTCTCCGATGGCCTTGGCCGACGCCAGCAGCGTGCGGTCGTAGGCGGTGTCGACGGCGCGCAGCGTCTCGCGGTAGAGGCTGATGGTGTTGATGGCCACGAGCAGGCCCACGGGCAGCAGGATGCCCCACAGCAGGCGGCTGCGCATCGACAGCCCCGACAGGCGCCTGGCCAGCTCAGTCATCGGGCTGCAACAGATAGCCCAGGCCGCGCAGCGTGACGAGCTTGGCGCCCGTCGACGCGAGCCGCTTGCGCGGGCGGTAGGCCACCACCTCGATGGCGTCGGGCTGGGCGTCGGCGGCATCGGCAAACACCAGGTCGAACAGCTTGTCCTTGGCGACCGCCTGGCCCGGCCGCGCCAGCAGGGCACGCAGCAGCGCGGCCTCGCGCGGCGGCAGGTCCAGTGGCTGGCCGTGGTGGTAGACGGCGCCGCTCTCCAGGTCGGCGCGCAGGCCGCAGAAGCTGGGCGCCTCCGGCGGCTTGAAGCCCTCGCTCGCCTGCCCCTGCCGGCGCACCAGGGCACGGATGCGCGCCTCCAGCTCGTCGAGGTCGAAGGGCTTGGGGAGGTAGTCGTCGGCGCCGGTGTTCAGGCCCAGGATGCGGTCGCCGAGCGTGCCGCGCGCCGTGATGATGATGACCGGCGTCGTCAGGCCTTCGGCGCGTGCCAGGCCGAGCACATCCAGGCCGTCCAGCCCGGGCATGGACAGGTCGAGCAGCACGACGTCCGGCACGCTGGCGCGCCAGCGGCTCAGCGCCTTGGCGCCGTCGTCGCAGATGACGATGCGAAAGCCACGCCGCTCGAAGGAGCGCTGCAGCGTGGTCTGCATCGCGGCGTTGTCTTCGATGACCAACAGCTTCATGGGCCGGCAGGCTAGCACCGGCGCGGGCCACCGCCGTGGCTGAGGTTTACCCCGACGGATTCGACAGCCGATTGACAGCCTGGCTTCCGAGCATCGGCATTCCAACCCATAAGACAGGAGACAACCATGAACTTCACAGTGAAGCCGCTCGCCGCTGTCGCCCTGGCCGGCGCCTCGGCGCTGGCCGCCGCCCAGACCTCCGGCGTGACCCTCTTCGGCGTGCTCGACGTGGGCGTGCAGCGCCTGAAGAACGGCAGCAAGACCCTGAACCTCGAAAGCATCGACGGCATGCAGACCAGCCGCATCGGCTTTCGCGGCCGCGAGGACCTGGGCAACGGCCTGAGCGCCAGCTTCCATCTCGAAGGCGCCATCGGCCCGGACGTCGGCGCGGGGGGCGACTGGCGCCGCCGCGCGACGGTCAGCCTGGCCAGCAAGGCCGCGGGCGAGCTGAGGCTCGGCCGCGACTACACGCCGACGTTCTGGAGCATCAGCCGCTTCAACGCCTTCGGCACCAACGGCGTCGGCGCGGCCAGCAACCTGGTCTATGGCTTCGACGGCGTGTCGGGCACGTCCAAGACGGTGATCCGCTCGGACAACTCGGTGGGCTACTTCCTGCCCGACGGCCTGGGCGGTGTCTACGGCCAGGCCATGGTCGCCGCCGGCGAGGGCACCACCGGCCGCTACGTCGGCGGCCGCATCGGCTATGCCGGCAGCGGCGTCGACGTCGCCCTGGCGGTGTCGGAGACGGTCAACACGAATGCCGGCGACAAGTTCAAGGTCACCAATCTCGGCGGCAGCTACACGCTCGGCGCCTTGAAGCTGCTGGGGCTGGTGCATATCAGCAAGCTGACGACGCGCGAGCAGAAGAACTATGTCGTCGGCGCCCATTACGCCGTCGGCGCCGGCCTGATCCGCGCCAGCTTCGTCAACGCGCAGTCCACCAACAGCGCCAACGGCGAGAACTACACGGGCAAGCTGTTGGCGATCGGCTATGTGCACAACCTGTCCAAGCGCACCTCGCTCTACACGACGCTGTCGCAGGTCAACAATAGCCGCACGGGCCGCTTCCTGATTCCTGGCGGCTCGGCGATTGCGCGGGGTGAGGATTCCAGCGGCGTCGAGGCCGGCATCTATCACTCGTTCTGAGCTGACAAGACCAAGGAGACAACCATGCGTCGCGACACCTTCCTCAAGACCATCGCGGCCCTGGCCGCTACCGGCACCTTCCCGCTGGCGGCGCAGGCCGCCGGCGTGCCGATGAAAATGATGATCCCCGCCAACCCCGGCGGCGGCTGGGACACCACCGGCCGCGCCTTCGGCAAGGCGCTGCAGGACGCGGGCGCCGCGTCGTCGGTGCAGTACGAGAACAAGGGCGGCGCCGCCGGGGCCCTGGGGCTGGCCCAGTTCGTCAACGCCAGCAAGGGCGACCCGCATGCGCTGCTCGTCATGGGCGCCGTCATGCTGGGCGGCATCATCACCGGCAAGCCACCGGTCAGCCTGTCGCAGGCCACACCGATCGCGCGGCTGATCAGCGAATACAACGTCTTCGTCGTGCACGCGGCCTCGCCGCTGAAGACGATGAAGGACGTCGTCGAGCAGCTCAAGAAAGACCCCGGCAGCGTCAAGTGGGGCGGCGGCTCGCGCGGCGCCACCGAACACATCGCCGCAGCCATGATCGCCCGCGACGTGGGCGTGGACGCCGCCAAGATCAACTACGTGCCCTTCCGCGGCGGCGGCGAGGCCACCGCCGCCATCCTGGGCGGCAACGTCACCATCGGCGGCAGCGGCTTCAGCGAGTTCCAGCCCTACCTGCAGAGTGGCAAGATGCGCGCGATTGCCGTTACCGCGCCGTCCCGCATCAAGGGGCTGAACGCGCCGACGCTCAAGGAGCTGGGCATCAATGTCGAGATCGGCAATTGGCGTGGCCTGTATGCGCCGCCCGGCATCAGCGCCGAGCAGCGCAAGGCGCTGACCGAGATTGTCGTGCAGGCGACCAAGAGCAAGAGCTGGGCTGAGTCCATCGAAAAGAACGGGTGGACACCGGCCCTGCTGGCGGGCGCGGAGTTCGACAGCTTCGTCGACCGCGAGTTCGCCACATTGCGCGCCATCATGGTCAAGTCCGGGATGATCTGAAGCCCCTCGCCCAGTCTTGCTTCGGCTGAACGCCGGCAAGCCTGATCGGTCCCCCGAGGGGACGGCAATGCTTGGCGGATCGACCGCCAAGCAAATCGCCAGACGGCCCGGCTTGGGGCGGCCCGGCGCTCGGCCCGAAACCAAATACGGAGGCGGCTCCATGAGCAGCAGCAATCCTTTCTCCTTCGGCCAGACGCTGGTCGGCATCGGCGTGCTGCTCGTCGGCGCCGTGATGGCCTGGGGCGCCACCTTCATTTCGTCCGAGGCGGGGTATGCCGGCGTCGGCCCCAACGCGCTGCCCTGGCTGGTGTCGGTCGTGCTGATGGTCTGCGGCGCCTGGCTGGTGTGGGAGGCGCGCAGCGGCGGCTACCGTGAGATGGACGCGCCCTCGGGCGCGCCCAGCGGCGACTGGCGGGCGGTGGCCTGGGTGGTGGCCGGCGTGGTGGCCAACGCCAGCCTCATCACGACCATCGGCTTCATCCTGTCCTGCGGGCTGTGCTTTGCGCTCGCGGTACGGGGCCTGCGCATGGCGGAGGGCGAGGCCGGCGGTGGGTTGAGGCGCAGCCTCACCGACTTGCTGACCGGGGTTGCGATCTCGGCCCCGGTGTTCTGGATGTTCAGCAAGCTGCTGGCCATCAACCTGCCCGGGCTGATGACGACCGGCTGGCTGTAAACAAGGCACCCCCATGATGGATCTCTGGAACCAACTGATGGGCGGCTTTGCCACCGCCGGCACGCCCGTCAACCTGCTGTGGGCCTTCCTCGGCTGCGTCATCGGCACCGCCATCGGCGTGCTGCCCGGCCTGGGCCCGGCGGTGACGGTGGCCATGCTGCTGCCCATCACGTCGCAGGTCGAGCCGACGGCCTCGATGATCTTCTTCGCCGGCATCTATTACGGCGCGATGTACGGTGGCTCGACCACTTCCATCCTGCTCAACACCCCCGGCGAAACCGGCACCATGGTGACGGCGCTGGAGGGCTTCAAGATGGCCAAGAGCGGCCGCGCAGGTGCGGCGCTGGCGACGGCGGCCATCGGCTCCTTTGTCGCCGGCACCATCGCGACCGTGCTGGTCACGCTGTTCGCGCCCGTGGTCGCAGACTTCGCCGTCACGCTGGGCCCGCCGGAGTACTTCCTGCTGATGCTGCTGGCCTTCACCACCGTCAGCGCGGTGCTGGGCAAGAGCACGCTGCGCGGCATGACCTCGCTCTTCATCGGCCTGGCCCTGGGCCTGGTCGGGCTGGACCAGATCACGGCCCAAGTGCGCTACACGGCCGGCGTGCCGGAGTTCATGGACGGCATCGAGACCGTGCTGGTCGCCGTGGGCCTGTTCGCCGTCGGCGAGACGCTCTACATGGCGCTCTACGAGGGCCGCAGCAAGGCAGAGGTCAACAAGCTCAGCAGCGTGCACATGACGAAGAAGGAATGGAAGCGCTCCATCCCTGCCTGGCTGCGCGGCACGGTCATCGGCTTCCCCTTCGGCACCATTCCGGCGGGCGGCTCCGAGATCCCGACCTTCCTCAGCTACGCGACGGAGCGCAAGCTCAGCGACCACAAGGAAGAGTTCGGCACCACCGGTGCCATCGAGGGCGTGGCCGGCCCGGAGGCCGCGAACAACGCCGCCGTGACGGCCACGCTGGTGCCGCTGCTGACACTCGGCATCCCGACCTCGGTGACGGCGGCCATCCTGCTCAGCGCGCTGCAGAACTACGGCATCCAGGCCGGGCCACAGCTGTTCACGACCTCGTCGACGCTGGTCTGGGCGCTGATCGCCTCGCTCTACATCGGCAACGTGATGCTGCTGGTGCTGAACCTGCCGCTGGTGGGCCTGTGGGTGAAGCTGCTGAAGATCCCCAAGCCGCAGCTCTACGCCGGCATCCTGATCTTCGCGACCGTCGGCGTCTACGGCATGCGCCAAAGCGCCTTCGACCTTTTCCTGATGCTGGGGCTGGGGTTGATGGGCGTCGTCATGCGGCGTTTCGACTTCCCGACCGCGCCCGTCGTCGTCGGCATGATCCTGGGGCCGCTGGCCGAGGCACAGGGGCGCAACGCGCTGTCCATCGGCAGCGGCCACTGGGGCGTGTTCGTCGAGCGGCCGCTGTCGCTGGGCCTGCTGGTAGTGCTGGCTGCCGTGCTGGCGCTGCCGCGCCTGTGGCGCTGGCGCAAGGCGGCTCGCATCTAACCGCCAGTCAGCGGGCAGCGGCGGAAACCACCCCCTCCGGCGCGCCGTGCAGTCCGACGGTATGACGTCGCCCTCGTTCACCGATGGAGGTGGCCAATGGCAGCCCCGCCAGCCAGTCCTTCGCCGTCGCGTGGGGCAGCGGCGTCGTCCAGGCGCCGAGCTGAGCCGGGCCGGCTTTGTCGAATTTTTGTCGGCTCCCCGCCATAACAGGTTTTGGCTCGCCGTGCGGCCTCGGCGCAGCAGATCACCCGCCAATGTTCTTCGCCCGAACCGTGGGCAAGTCTGTTGATAACTGCGCTGACTGGCGGGTAAGCCCTTGTTCTCAAAGGCCAGTCATCTCAGTGCCATAAAACGAGGCAGGCCGCCGACCCGAACCGCGGGGCACCCGCGCTGGCGTCAGCCAGAGGCCCGGATCAGGTTCACCGGCAGCGGCTGGCGTCCATCCAGGATGTCCGTCGTCACTTCACGCAGCACGATGACGGCGTGTTGTCGCTGCCAGGACGCCCACAGGGCCGCCACTTCGCTGTCGACGCCGGGTGCGCCGCTGAACGCATAGGTGCGGCCGGTCTTGGTGGTCACTTCCTCGGTGTCGGCGTGCACGAAGGCAACCGCCGACGACACCTTGGCGCAGTGCTCTTCGGCCAGGTAGCCCACCAGATGCCAGGTCGGCGCGTCGTAGTTCGGCACCTGGACCTCCCAGGCCCGCCATCGCACCAGGATGATCCTGGGCTCCTGGGAGAACGGCGTGGAAATCCAGAAGCTCATGCCTGCCCCGCCGGATCGCGCCAGGGCTCAGCCAACCTTGGGCTGGGCATGGCTCGGCGCACGGGGGCAGAACCATGACGCACGTGTGCGTCCCACGGCGCGACGCCACAGCGGACGCGGCACGGCGCGCTGGCCGACCACGCCGGAGTCCGACTCACCGAACCAGTTCGGCACTGCAAATCTGAAGGGAAATCTCATACCAGCGGCTCGACTCGCACGACCGTGTGCGCCAACGCAACGATGCAATGACGCTGCAGCCGAAAATGTAGGACGTTGTCCCGCTTACATGCCCGTCGCCGTGAATCTGGACGAGGTAAAGAATTCCGTCCCGCCATGCTGTTACGGCCAGCCGCCGCCTGCGGTGGCCCGCTGATTGCCCGCACACTGGCGCACCGCTCATGGCAGAGGCTCCCATGCAAAGTTTCGGCTTCGACAACACCTACGCCCGCGAACTGCCGGGTACCTACGCACCGGTCAAGCCCGCCACGGCGCCCGCGCCGCGCCTGCTGTTCGCCAACCTGCCGTTGGCCCAGGAGCTGGGCCTGCCGGCGGCTGTGCTGCAGGGCGCTGACGCCGCGGCGCTGTTTGTCGGCAACCTGCTGCCGCCCGACGCCGAGCCCATCGCCCAGGCCTATGCCGGACATCAGTTCGGCGGCTTCTCGCCGCAGCTCGGCGACGGTCGCGCGCTACTGCTAGGTGAGCTGGTCGACCGTGCCGGCCGGCGCCGCGACATCGCCTACAAGGGCTCAGGCCGGACCCCCTTCTCGCGCGGTGGCGACGGCAAGGCCGCCGTCGGCCCGATGCTGCGCGAGGTGCTGATGGGCGAGGCCATGCACGCCCTGGGCATTCCCACGACGCGGGCGCTGGCTGTGGCGGCCACTGGTGAGCTGGTGCGCCGCGACACAGTGCTGCCGGGCGCCGTGCTGACCCGCGTGGCTGCCAGCCACCTGCGGGTGGGCAGCTTCCAGTTTTTCGCGGCGCGCGGCGAGCTGGAGATGCTCAGCCGCCTGGCTGACTACACCATCGCGCGCCACGACCCCGGTCTCATCGGAGCGCGCGACCGCCACCTGGGGTTGCTGCGCGCGGTGGCCGAGCGCCAGGCGCTGCTGGTGGCGCAATGGCTGAACGTGGGCTTCATCCACGGCGTGATGAACACCGACAACATGGCGCTGTCGGGCGAAACCATCGACTACGGCCCCTGTGCCTTCATGGAGGCCTACGACCCGGCGGCCGTCTTCAGCAGCATCGACCACAACGGCCGCTACGCCTATGCCAACCAGCCCGCCATCGCCCGCTGGAACCTCGCGCGCTTCGCCGAAACCCTGCTGCCGCTGATGGCAGACGCCGACGACGAGCCGGCCATCGAGCGTGCGGTGGCGGACGCAATGGCCGTCATCGACGCCTTCCCGGCGGCGCTGGACGGCGCGCTGCTCGCAGGCCAGCAACACAAGCTCGGCCTCACCGACGCCGGAACGGCCGACGACGCGGCCGACGCCGCCCTGGCAGCCGACTGGCTCACGCTGCTGCACACCCAGGCGGTGGACTTCACCTTGGCCTGGCGCCACCTGGCGTCGGCAGCCGAAGGCCGGCCCGAGCCACTGCGGGACCGCTTCGCCGACCGGGCCGCGCTGGACGCGTGGCTGGCGCGCTGGCAGGCGCGCTGCGCCCGCTATGGTCTGCCGGGCGCCGAGCGCGCGCAGCGCATGCGCCGCGCCAGCCCGGCCGTCATCCCGCGCAACCACCTCGTCGAAGAAGCCCTGACTGCCGCCACCGCAGGCGACCTGGCGCCTTTCGACGTGCTGCTGGCCGCGCTGCGCCAGCCCTGGGACGAGGCCGCGCTGTCGACCCGCTTTGCCGAGCCCGCCGCCACGGACGTGACCGCGGGCTACCGCACCTTCTGCGGCACTTGAGCTGCCGGATACGGTGGGAGAGTCGTCAGACGGCGGCTTCGTCCGTCTCGCCGGTACGGATGCGCACGACCTGCTCGACCGGCAGTACGAAGATCTTGCCGTCGCCGATCTTGCCGGTCTTGGCAGCCTTCAGGATGGCGTCGATGCAGCGGTCAACCTCATCGTCCTTCACGACGACCTCGACCTTGACCTTGGGCAGGAAGTCGACGACATACTCGGCGCCACGGTAAAGCTCGGTGTGGCCCTTCTGGCGGCCAAAACCCTTGACTTCGGTGACCGTCAGTCCCGAAGCGCCCACCTCGGCCAGCGCCTCGCGCACCTCGTCGAGCTTGAAGGGTTTGATGATGGCGGTGATCTGCTTCATGGGGGCTCCGGTTGACTGGCTTCGAGTTTACGCACGGAACTTGGAGGTGATGGGGTAACGCCAATCCCTGCCAAAGCCGCGGTGGGTGATGCGGATGCCCACCGGGGCCTGGCGCCGCTTGTATTCATTGACCTTGATCAGGTGCGTGACGCGCTCGACGTCCTCGGGCTTGAAGCCAGCCGCGACGATCTCCGCGATGGACTGGTCCTGCTCCATATAGCGCGCCAGGATGGCATCGAGCACGGCGTAGGGCGGCAGGCTGTCCTCGTCCTTCTGGTCGGGGCGCAGTTCGGCCGAGGGCGGGCGCGTGATGATGCGCTCAGGAATGATTTCCCGGCCCTGCGCGTTGCGCCAGCGGGCGAGGCGAAAGACCAGGGTCTTGGCGACATCCTTGATGACCGCGAAGCCGCCCGCCATGTCGCCATAGAGCGTGCAATAGCCGGTGGCCATCTCGCTCTTGTTGCCGGTCGTCAGCACGATGCTGCCGAACTTGTTGGACAGCGCCATCAGCAGCGTGCCGCGGATGCGCGCCTGGATGTTCTCCTCGGTCGCGTCGAGCGGCAGCCCCTTGAAGTCCTCGGCCAGGGTCGCGTTGAAGGCATCGAACTCCGGCACGATGGACAGCTCGTCGTAGCGCACGCCCAGGCGCTCGGCCATGTCGCGCGCGTCGATCCAGGAAATGTCGGCCGTGTAGGGGGAAGGCATCATGACCGTCCTCACCCTGTCCGCGCCGAGCGCATCCACAGCGATGGCCAGCACCAGCGCCGAATCGATGCCGCCGGACAGGCCGATGATGGCGCCGGGGAAACCGTTCTTGCCGAGGTAGTCCCGCACGCCGACGACCAGGGCCTGCCAGACCTGGGCCTCGAATGACAGCTCGGGGGCGACGGAGCCGCTGAGGCGCCTGCTCGCAACGTCGATCTCGACGACCGTCAGCGCTTCCTCGAACATCGGTGCGCGTGCGGCCAGCGTGCCATCGGCCTGCATCGCGAAAGAGGCACCGTCGAAGACCACCTCGTCCTGGCCGCCCACGAGATGGGCATAGAACAGCGGCAGGCCCGACGAGCGCGCGCGCTCGGCCATGCGCTGCTCGCGCTCCTCGAGCTTGCCGACGTGAAAGGGCGAGGCGTTGATGACGCAAAGCACTTCAGCGCCGGCGGCCTTGGTGGCCAGCGCGGGCTCGTCGAACCAGGCGTCTTCACAGATCAGCAGGCCAAACCTGACCCCGCGAACGTCGAAGACAACAGGCCCCAGCCCGGCGTCGCGGCCGGAGTAGAAATAGCGGCGCTCGTCGAAGACCTGGTAGTTGGGCAGCTCGCGCTTGACATAGGTGTGCCGGACATGGCCGCCGGCCAGCACCGAGGCCGCGTTCAAACAAGGTGGCAGCGCCCAGCTGCGTTCACGCACGATGCCGTCCTCGCGCATCATCGGGTGGCCGACGACCACATGCAGGCCGTCGCAGCCCGCCAGTTCGGTGGCGATGCGCATCAGCTGCACGCCACAGGCGGCCAGGAAGGCTGGGCGCAGCAGCAGGTCCTCGGGCGGGTAGCCGCACAGCGCCAGCTCCGGCGTCAGCAGCAGATCAACCCCAGCCGCGTGCGCCTGGCGTGCTTGCGCAATGATGCGGTCCGCATTGCCCTGCAGGTCGCCGACGACGACATTGATCTGGGCCAGCGCGACTTTGACGGACGGCGATTGCATGGGATTCACTTCAAGCGGAGCGGAAAAAAATTATGTCATCCGGGTCGATGCCGACCCGGCAGCATTGCCTCTGGCCGCGTGGGACGCGCTGCTGGCCCGCCAGGCTCGGCCGACGCCCTTCATGCGCATGGCCTATCTGCGGGCGCTGCACGACTCGGGCAGCGCGGTGCCAAAGACCGGTTGGCAGCCGCAGTTCGTGTCGATCTGGGCGGGCGCGGAGCTGGTCGCGGCCTGCCCGGCCTACCTCAAGTCGCACAGCTATGGCGAATACGTCTTCGACTGGGCCTGGGCCGACGCCTACCGTCGGCATGGGCTGAGCTACTACCCCAAGCTGCTGGTGGCCGTACCGTTCACGCCGGTGCCGGGCAGCAGGCTGTTGGCCGTCGATGACGAAGCGAGGCTGTTGCTGGCGCAGGCGCTGCGCGCGCTGGCCAGCCAAACGCAGGCCTCGTCGCTGCACGCGCTGTTCGGCGACGAGGCCGACCAGCGGGCGCTCGCCGCGACCGGCTGCACGGCGCGCGCGGGCGTGCAGTTCCACTGGACGGCTGAAGGCGACGCCGACTTCAGCGGCTTCCTCGCACGGCTGCAGCGCGACAAGCGCAAGAAGATCCAGCAGGAGCAGCGTCGCGTTCGAGAGGCGGGCGTTGTCTTCGAGGCGCTCCCGGGCCGGGACATCGGCGCGGATGACTGGACCTTCTTCTACCGCTGCTATCAGCAGACCTATCGCGAACATCACAGCACGCCCTACCTCAGCCGGGACTTCTTTGCGCGCATGGCAAGCGACATGCCCCAGCACTGGCTGATGTTCACGGCGCGTCGCGCGGGTGAGCGCATCGCCACATCGTTGATCGCGCTCGACCCCGAACGCCGCGCCGCCTTCGGCCGCTACTGGGGCGCCACCGAGCACATCCCCAACCTGCACTTCGACGCCTGCTACTACCAGCCGCTGGCCTGGTGCATTGCCAACGGCTACCGGCGTTTCGAGGGCGGCGCCCAGGGCGAGCACAAGATGGCGCGTGGCCTGATGCCCACGCCGACCGCGTCCAGCCACTGGCTGGCGCATCCATCCTTTGCCGACGCGGTGAACGACTTCCTGGCCCGCGAGGGCGAGGCTATCGCCGGCTATGTCGATGCGCTCGGAGAACACGCGCCCTTCAAGCAAAACAGCCGCAGCGGTGAGACTGCGGCTGCTGGCGGTTCAGGCGACTGAGGGGTCAGGCCTTGACGAAGTTCGCCATGCCCTCGGTGATTTCGGACTTGGCCTTGTCCGGACCTTCCCAGCCCTTGACCTTGACCCACTTGCCCTTTTCCAGGTCCTTGTAGTGCTCGAAGAAGTGCTGGATGGCCGCCAGGCGCGCCGGGTTCACGTCCTCGATCTTCTGCCAGTGGTCGTACATCGGCAGGATCTTGCTGGTCGGCACGGCCAGCAGCTTGGCGTCGCCACCCGCCTCGTCGTCCATCATCAGCACGCCCAGCGGCCGGCAAGTCACGACGACACCCGGCGTCAGCGCGAAGGGGGTGATGACCAGCACGTCCACCGGGTCGCCGTCATCCGCCAGCGTCCTGGGGATGTACCCGTAATTGCACGGGTAGTACATAGGCGTCGTCAGGAAGCGGTCCACGAAGATGGCACCGCTCTCCTTGTCAACTTCGTACTTGATCGGGTCGGCATTCATCGGAATTTCGATGATGACGTTGAACTCGTCGGGCACCTTGGCGCCGGGGGTCACGTTGTGCAGGCTCATGGTCGATTTTTGTGTGATGGAAAACCCGCATTCTAGGTTTCCCGAACACCACTGGTAAACGCGCAACCGGCGTGTCGAGGCGGCCCGTAAGCTCCGCCGCGCAAAGCCCGCCAGCAGTCCGCACGGGCCTCAGCTGACACGCTAAACAGGAGACTCATACATGTCGACGGAAATGGCGCTGTATTTCGCGCTGGCCTGCGGCCTCGCGGCCGTTCTCTATGGCTTCATCCAACGAAGCTGGATCCTGAGCCAAGACGCGGGCAATGCCCGCATGCAGGAGATCGCCGCGGCGATCCAGCAAGGTGCCGCCGCCTACCTCGGCAGGCAGTACCGCACCATCGGCATGGTCGGCGTCGTGCTTGCCATCGCGATTGCCGTGGTGCCGGGGCTCGGCATGACGACGGCCATCGGCTTTGTCATCGGCGCGCTGCTGTCGGGTATCTGCGGCTTCATCGGCATGAACATCTCGGTGCGCGCCAACGTGCGTACCGCGCAGGCCGCTTCCAAGGGCATCGGCCCGGCGCTGGACGTGGCCTTCAAGGGCGGCGCCATCACCGGCATGCTGGTGGTGGGCCTGGGCCTGCTGGGCGTCGGCGGCTTCTATCTCGCCATCGGCGGCGGGCATGACAGCACCGCGCTCAAGCCCATGCTCGGCCTGGCCTTCGGCTCGTCACTGATCTCCATCTTCGCGCGCCTGGGCGGCGGCATCTTCACCAAGGGCGCCGACGTCGGCGCCGACCTGGTGGGCAAGGTCGAGGCCGGCATCCCCGAGGACGATCCGCGCAATCCGGCCGTTATCGCGGACAACGTCGGCGACAACGTCGGCGACTGCGCCGGCATGGCGGCCGACCTGTTCGAGACCTATGCGGTCACGCTGATCGCCGCAATGGCACTCGGCGCGCTGATGATCACCGGCAGCAACGCACTGGCCGGCGTCGTCTACCCGCTGGCGCTGGGCGGCGTGTCCATCATCGCGTCCATCATCGGCTGCTACTTCGTCAAGGCCAGCCCCGGCATGAAGAACGTGATGCCGGCGCTGTACAAGGGGCTGATCGTGGCCGGCGTGCTGAGCCTGATTGCCTTCTTCTTCGTCACCAAGGCGATGTTCCCCGGCACCATCGAGCTGACCGGCGGCGGAACGACCAACGCGATGGCCCTGTTCGGCGCCTGCGCGATCGGCCTGGTGCTGACGGCCGCCATGGTCTGGATCACCGAGTACTACACCGGCACCCAGTACCACCCCGTGCAGCACGTGGCGCAGGCGTCCACCACCGGCCATGGCACCAACGTGATCGCCGGCCTGGGCGTGTCGATGAAGTCCACCGCCTGGCCGGTGCTGTTCGTCTGCGCGGCCATCTGGTCGGCCTTCGAGATGGCGGGGCTGTACGGCATCGCCGTCGCGGCGACTTCCATGCTGAGCATGGCCGGCATCGTCGTGGCGCTGGACGCCTACGGTCCCATCACCGACAACGCCGGCGGCATCGCCGAGATGGCCGAGCTGCCTGAGAGCGTGCGCGACGTCACCGACCCGCTGGATGCGGTGGGCAACACGACCAAGGCCGTGACCAAAGGCTATGCCATCGGCTCGGCCGGTCTGGCGGCGCTGGTCCTGTTTGCCGACTACACGCATGCGCTGGAAGCGCGCGGCATGCACGAGGTGTTCTCGCTGTCCGACCACAAGGTCATCCTGGGCCTGTTCCTCGGCGGCCTGATTCCCTTCTTGTTCGCCGCCATGGCGATGGAAGCCGTGGGCCGCGCCGCAGGCGCGGTGGTCGTGGAAGTGCGCAAGCAGTTCGCCGACGGCGCCATCATGGCCGGGCTGCGCAAGCCCGACTACAGCGCGGCCGTCGACATGCTGACCACGGCGGCCATCAAGGAAATGATCGTGCCGTCGCTGCTGCCGGTGGTGGCCCCCATCCTCGTGGGGCTGATCCTCGGCCCGGCAGCGCTCGGCGGCCTCTTGATGGGCACCATCGTCACCGGCCTGTTCGTCGGCATCTCCATGTGCACGGGCGGCGGCGCATGGGACAACGCCAAGAAGCTGATCGAAGAAGGCTTCACCGACAGCAACGGCGTGCTGCACAAGAAGGGATCGGAGGCGCACAAGGCCGCCGTCACCGGCGACACCGTGGGCGACCCCTACAAGGACACCGCCGGCCCGGCCGTCAACCCGCTGATCAAGATCATCAACATCGTCGCCCTGCTCATCGTGCCGCTGCTGCCGATACCGGCCGGCAGCCAGGCGCCCGAGCCCACCCAGGCCGCCGCGGTAGCCCCGGCTGCGAGCGTCGCGGAGACGCCAGCCTCGGCGGCTTCCCAGTAACCTGGGGAAGTCCCCGGTACGACGGCCCGAGAAATCAGACTTCTCGGGCCGTTTGCACATCTGGCGCACGGCAGAATCGCAGCTCATGGCGAGCATGGCGATCACGAGGCACGAACTCACGCGGCGACGCGAGCAATTGCAGGATCTGCAGCGCTATCTCGCCGTGCTGGAAGCCGACCACGACGGCGCGCGCGCCAAGCTGCTGGGATTTCGCCAGCGCTACCTCGAAGCGCTAGGTCCGCTGATGCGCGAGCTCGACGAGCTCGAAGCCCAGCTCCACCAGGCCACGGCCCTGCTGTCCGATGCGCTCAAGCGCCAGGGCGTTGATGCGCCATTGCCTGCAACGCCCGCTGCCAAGCCCTGGCCCGACATCGCCGCTCTGCCCAGCGCTACACCGCTGCCGCCCGAGCCCGTCGGCCCGACGATGGACCTGCCGCCGCCCAGCCTGAAGACCTTGTACCGGCGCGCTGCCATGCGCTTCCACCCCGACCTGGCCCCGCACGGCCCGGAGCGCGAGGTCTGCGAGCAGCGCATGATGATCGTCAACGACGCCTATGCCAGCGCCGACCGCCACAAGCTCGAGAGCATGCTGCTGGCCGCCGGTGAAGCGCCCGAGAAGGTCATCGGCGGCCCCGCCGACGCCGTGCGCGCCTGGCTGGGCCTGTGCGAGCACCTGGTGCAGGGCCGCATCCGCGTTGTGCAGGCGCAGACCGCCCTGCTGCATTCCCTGCAGATGCATCAGTTGCGCATCGCCATCGAGCGCGCCGAGGCCGGTGGCATGCGGCCGCTGGACATCATGGCCGCGCGGCTGCGCGCCCAGATCTCGGAACGCCGCCAGGAGCTCTACATCGGCGAACGCGTCGGTGGCGATGTCAGCCTGGCCGCCGACTTTCTGCGCAAGCGTTATCAGCGCGTGACGGGCCGCTGACGGCCTGAGCCTGCCGCTCGGCGCAGGCCGCCATCCAGCAGCCGAGCAACGCCGGCCAGCCAGCTGCTCAACCCCGCCACGCCCAGCATCGGACAGGCGCGGGAGGTGGTGTCAGCGGCTCGCATGGCCCTTGCAGATCAGCAGCCTTGTACCGAAGCCCCGCCCAACGCTTACAAAGTATTCCTAGTAGATTCCAAGTGGATGGTTGATGATGCGGCATGCCTGCCACCCCACTGCTGTCGCCCAAAGCCGCCAAGCCGGTCGATGAGAAGCTGACCCTCAATATCGGCTGCGTCGACCTGGGCCAGATCGACCTCCTCGTGCAGGAAGGCTTCTATGCCAACCGCAGCGACCTGATCCGCACGGCCATCCGCAACCAGATTGCCACGCATGCCGACGTCGTCAGGCAGGTGGTCACGCGCAAGAGCATCGTGCTGGGCATCCAGCAGTTCAGCGTGGCGGACCTCGAACAGGTCCGCGCGGCGGGGCAGAAGCTGCAGATCCGCGTGCTCGGCCTGGCCGTCATCGCGGCCGACGTGACGCCCGAATTGGCGCTGGAGAGCATCGAGTCCCTGACGGTGCTCGGCGCCCTCCATGCCAGTCCCGCCGTGAAGACGGCCCTCGTTGGACGGCTGTTGTAGCCCCCCACGACCATGAAAGCCTCCATGTATCCACAGTTCGGTCAGCTGATGAAAGACGCCACGGCGCACACGCGCGCCGGTGATCTCGACGCCGCCATGGCGGCGCTTCGTCAGGCGCTCCAGCACACCGCCGACGCCGCCGCACCGGCCGCGCAGAACGCCGACCTGGTCATCGACATTGACGCACGCGTCGTCGACAGCGACGCGCCGCCCCAGCCCACCGCAGGGCAGGCACAGCACGCCCCCGCGCAGTTCGTCTCCGGCCACTTCGTGCATCGGGCCGGCGCACGCGACTACCGCCTCTTCACGCCGTCGGCGCGAGCCGAGCCGCCACGCGCCCTGGTCCTCATGCTGCACGGCTGCACGCAGGACCCCGACGACTTCGCCAGGGGCACGCGCATGAACGCACTGGCGGAGGTGCACAACGTCGTGGTGCTCTACCCGGCCCAGTCGCGGCAGATGAACGCCCAGGGCTGCTGGAACTGGTTCAAGCACAACCACCAACGCCGCGACAAGGGCGAGCCGGCCATCCTGGCAGACATGGCCCGGCAGATCGCCCACCGTCAGGGTGTCGACCCGGCACAGGTCTACGTCGCCGGCCTGTCGGCGGGCGGTGCGATGGCGGCCATCCTGGCAACCACCTATCCAGATGTCTTTGCCGCAGCCGGCGTGCACTCGGGGCTGCCCGCCGGCGCGGCGCGCGACCTGCCGGGTGCGTTGGCGGCGATGCAGGGCAATGGCCAGCGCGCCACAGTGGCGGCCTCGCCGAGCACGCGCGTCATCGTCTTCCATGGCGATGCCGACGCCACCGTCCACCCCAGCAATGCCGACCACGTGGCCGACACCCACCGCGCCGGCACCGCGTCCCGGCAGGAGACGCTGGACAGCGGCGGGCGCCGCTGCACGCGGCGTGTCCACAAGGACGGCAACGGCCGGGTCGTGACCGAGCAATGGGTCATCCACGGCGCCGGCCATGCCTGGTCGGGCGCCAATGCTGCGGGCTCATACGCAGACGCCAAAGGACCGGACGCGAGCGCGGAGATGCTGCGCTTCTTCTTCAGCTGAGGATCGAAGGCGATAAACGGCCCGCTGGCCCGGCTATGACGAGTCCGGACCGGTCGCGCCCGGCGCGCGCTCCGGCGAAGGGGTCTGCGTCGTGATGTTCTGGTCGATCGCATAGCGCACCAGCTCCGCCAGGTTTGCACAGCCGAGCTTGCTCAGCACGTGCGTCTTGTGCGTGCTGACGGTCTTGACGCTCAGGTGCAGCTGCTGGGCGATGGCTGACACCGACTCACCATTCACCAGCGCATGCATCACCTGGAACTCGCGATCGGACAAGCTCCGGTAGGCCGGCTTGTCCGTGTGGGGCTGCACCTCCTGCGCCAGCAGCTCGGCCACGCTGTCGCCGATGAAACGCCCACCCGACGCCAGGCGCCGCAGCGCCTGTTGCAACACTTCGGCGCGGCTGCCCTTGGTCAGGTAGGCCGAAGCACCGGCAGCCAACGCCCGGACCGCGTACTGGTCCTCGGCATGCATGGACAACACCAGCACCGGCAGCGCAGGCCGTTCGGTCTTGACCTGCCGGACGAGATCGACGCCGCTGCGGCCGGGCATGGCCAGGTCGAGGATCAGCACGTCGAAGACCTGCATGCGCACGCAGTGCATGGTCTCGGCGGCGCTGCCGGCCTCGCCGACCACCTCAAACTCGCCGCTGCGCGTGAGCAACTGGCGCAGCCCCTCGCGGAACAGCTGATGGTCGTCGGCGATCACCAGGCGCGTCACGCGCGATCCCCCTCGCGTGCGGCCTGCACCACGCCCGTTACGGGCAGGCGTACTCGCACCGATGTGCCCCCGCCCTCGCGAGGTCCGATGGCGGCATGCCCGCCAAGCAGCCTTGCCCGCTCTTCGATTCCCATCAGACCGAGGCCGTGGTGCACCGCACCGGCGTCGAGGCCACGGCCGTCGTCGCTGACGCTCAGCGTCACGCCCTGGCCGTCAATCACGAGACGGATCCCGACCCGGCTGGCCCGAGCATGGCGCATCACGTTGGTCATGCTTTCCTGCGCGATGCGAAACAGCGCCGTGGCCAGCTCGTCGGGCATCGCGCTCGCATCACCCTCCAACTCGAGCTGGCCCTCGATTCGGCAACGTGAACGGGCCTGGGCCAGCAGCCACTGCAGCGCCGCAGCCAGACCCAGGTCGTCCAGCACCAGGGGGCGGAGGTCGCCGGCGATGCGGCGCGTCATCTCCAGCGCCGAGTCCACATGCGCTCGCATTGCGGCTATGCGCTCGCGCACGCCCGTCGGGGCGGTGCCCAGCTCGTCGGCGAGCATCTCGACGTCCATCTGCTGCACCGTCAGCATCTGGCCGAGTTCATCGTGCAGTTCGCGCGCGATGCGGATCTTCTCGCGCTCACGCGCCGCCTCCGACGCCAGCGCCAGCGTTTCGAGCTTGCGGCGGTTCGCGTCGAGTTCATCCTGCAGGCGCTTGCGTGCGCTGATGTCGCGCACCAGCACATGGAAGCCACGCGGCTGTTCATCCTCGTCGGCCAGTGGCGACAGCACCAGGTGCGCCCAGAAGCGGCCGCCCTCCGTGCGACGACACCAGCCCTCGCGATCCTGCGGCGCCTGGGCGGCGCGCGCCTGGCGCAGCATGCGCATCGGCTCGTCCCTGGCGGTGGCATCGAGCGTGAACAGCGTGCCCAGCGGGCGGCCGAGCAAGTCGAGGCGGCGGCCCAGCACGACCTGACTGGTGATGGGCTTGACGTCTTCGATCACACCGTCCATGTCGAGCAGCAGGAAGGCGCAGTCGGGCGCACCTTCGACCATCAGCCGGTAGCGCTCCTCGCTGTCGCGCAAGCGGCGATGCGCCTGCTTGCGTGCGGAGATGTCGCGCACCACGATCTGCAGCGAGTCGTCATCGCCCGGCGCACCGTCGGCAATCACGGTCTCCACCTCGATCGAGCCGCCGCCGACGGGGTGCAGCCAGTGCTCCACGCTGATGGCGCGGCCTGGCGGCGGGCCGTCGAACTCGTCGGTGGCATGGCGCGCGGTATTGCCACCCAGCAGCGTGTCGACGCGGCGGCCCACCAGCTGCGAGGCGTTGCCCACCTGTGCCAACCGGGTGATCGCGGCATTCGCGTACTCGATGACGCCGCCGCGCGCGATCAGGATGCCGTCGGGGCTGCTCTCCACCAGCGAGCGGTAGCGCGCCGTCGACGCGCCGAGTGAACGCGACAGGCCGCGCGTGCGGCGCAGCGCGCCCGCACCAAGCCAGGACAACCCCATCACGCCCGCAGCGGCGGGCAAGGTGATCGACAGCAGCGCGAGGGCACGGCGGCGCCAGGGCGCGACCACCGTGGCAGCGTCGACCGACACCGCCACCAGCAGCGGCCAGGCGCCGACGCGACGCAGGCCGACCAACACCTGCGCATCCTCAGCCGGGCGCCAACGCACCAGTTCACCGGTCTCGTCACCGAGGGCGAACCGGCCCTGGCCGGCGATACCGCTCGTCGGACGCCACTGCGTGCCCGGCGCAGCGCCGGTCAGCACCATGCCATCGTCGCGCAGCAACGCGACCTGCCAGCCCTGCGACAACTGCATGTCGTGATGGAAGGCCTGCAGCTGATCGAGGCCGAGTGCCGCAACGACGACCCCGCGAAACGCCTGGGTCCTGCTGTCGGTCAAGGGCCTGGCCAGCGGCACCACGCGATGATTGCTGGCGCGCGAGGCCAGCGGCAAGCCGACCTGCAATGCCTGGCCCGACCCGCGCACCTCGCGCAGCCAGGCATCGTCCAGGTGCAGATCGGCAGGCGCAGTCGCCCGGTCGGAGGCGCCGCGAAAGCGCCCGCGCTCGTCCAGCGCCACGACACGAACCAGGTAGGGGCCGACGGTGGCGAACGGCCGCATCAGCTCGTGCACCTGCAGCGGCGTCATCAGCGCACCCTGCTGACCGGCCTCCTCCAGCGCACTGTCGATCTCGCGCAACGTGTGGTCCACCGGCTCGATCACGCGCGCCGCATGCTGCGACAGCAGCCGCACCGTGCGCTGGACCTCGGCTTCCGCGTTGCCGATCAGGTCGCGCCACAGCAGCACCGCCGACAACCCGCCCGCCACGACCAGTGCCAGGGCCAGGGTGCCGCCGGCCCACAGGATGGCCCGCGGCTCGATGCGCGCCAGCCAACGGTTCGCAAGCGACGTTTCCAAAAACAGGTTTCCTCGTCGAGACGACCTCGACACCAGCCGCCGTTTGTACCGCCTGCCGCGCAGCATCGCTTTCGCGCAGCCACGAATCGGACGAATCCGAGCCGCGAATCGGAATCGCGCCGTGGGCGCCGCCCCCGCCTGTGGGCAAGATCGGCCAGCCGTGGCGTCATTCGACAACGCTTCGAGCCCTACCTCCGCATGCCCACCAAGTCCGCCCTTGCCGCACTTCCTGCAGCCCTGCCCGTGAGCTCCCGTGCGCCGACACATGGCGAACAGCGCGGCGTACGCATGCGCCTGCCGCTGCAGCGCATCCTCGCCCGTCTGGACATGCAGCTGGAGGGCCCGCCGGCCGGCCTGCCCGACTGCGAGTTGCGTCACTTCGAGCCGGGGGCGCTGATCTGTGCAGAGGCGGCGCCGCTGCAAGCCTGCTTCATCGTCTGCAGCGGCCTGGTGCTGCGCCGCGGGCCCGATGGCGAGGTGCGACCGGCCACCGCAGTGGCCGGTCCGGATGAGGCCCTCGCCCTGCACGACAGGCGGACGACGCGACATACCGAAGCCCTGACCGCCATCACCCGGGCGGAGTTGGCAGTCATTGCCGCGCCTGCGCTGTGGGCCGGCGAGGCCAGACAAGCCCTGCTCAGCCGCCTGGTCGCGGGGCCGCAGAGCCTCGCCTGCATCCGCAGTTGGGCCCGCTTCGGCTGGATCGCCCGGGCGCAAGGCGCCGAGCGCCTGCGGCGGGCGCTGGTGACACTGGCACAGCGCCTGGGCGACGGGTCGCCGTTGCTGGCCGATGTCCGCCTCGAACTCGATGCGCTGGCAGCCTGGCTGAGGATGCCCCTGGCCGACGCCATGACGGCAGCGACGCTGTTGCAGGCGCAGGGGCTGATCAGCGTGCGTGACGATGGGCTGCGCGCCATCCATCCGCGCGCCACCGGGCCGGCGCCGTGGTGATGCGCCGCCGGCTGCAGCGCTGGCTGCCGACCGAAGAGCGGCTGCGCGACTCGCGCTCGCTGCGCTGGCTGCGCCCTTTGCTGCAGCGGCCCTGGCTGTGGCAGCTGACGCGGCGGCGTGTGGCCAACGGTGCGGCCATCGGCGTCTTCTTTGGCCTGCTGATCCCGCTGCTGCAGATCGCCGCGGCGGCGGCGGGGGCGCTGCTGCTGCGCGCCAACCTGCCGGTGGCCGCGGCCGCGACCCTGGTCTCCAACCCGGTGACCTATGTGCCGATCTGGGTCGCCGCCCACCAGACCGGCAGCGCGCTGCTGGGCCATGCGACGAGCACCGAGCAAGCCCGCTCCCAGGCGAGCGCGCTGGCCGATCAGCTCGATGCCGGTGAAGCCGACACGCGCAGCTGGGCGCAGCGGCTGCTCGGCATCGGCAAGCCCCTGATGTTGGGCCTGAGCCTGTTCGCCTGCATCGGCGCCGCACTCACCTGGGCAACCGTACACCTGGCATGGATCGCCGCGACGACGGCGCGTCGACGCGGCCGATCCGTGCGCCGACGCACAAGCACGCCTCCACGGGCAGGGTAGGAGCAACCATGCGAATCGCACGGCAGGCAACGCTCGCAACGGCACCGAGGGCGGCGGCATGACCCTGTCCAAACTCAAAGGGCTGGCCAGCGCAGTGCTGGTCGCCGTCGGACTGGCGGGGCTGCTCGGCCACTTCGCGGCCGCCCAGGCACCTGCCAAGCCGATCATCTATGTGCTGAAGATCGACGGCGTCATCGACTTGGGCCTGGCGCCCTTCGTCAAGCGCGTCGTCGACGAAGCCACAGGCGCCGGCGCTGCGGCGGTGGTGCTCGAGATCGACACCTTCGGCGGCCGCGTCGATGCTGCCGTGCAGATTCGCGACACCCTGCTCGATGCCAAGGTGCGCACCATCGGGTTCGTCAACAAGCGCGCGATTTCCGCCGGCGCGTTGATCGGGCTGGCCACGCAGACCCTCGTGATGGCGCCCGGCAGCACCCTCGGCGCTGCAGCGCCCGTGCAGTCCGGGGCACCGGGCGCAGCCGCCCTGCCCGCCGACGAGAAGACGGTGTCCTACGTGCGCAAGGAGTTCCGCGCCACGGCGGAGGCCCGCCAGCGCCCACTGCTGCTGGCCGAGGCCATGGTCGATGCCGACGTCGCCGTGCCCGGCGTGGTGGACAAGGGCAAGCTGCTGACGCTGACCACCGACGAGGCGCTGTTGCACAAGGTGATCGATCGCCGCGCCGACACGCTGGATGGCGCACTTGCGCAGCTCGGACTGCAGGACGCCGAGCGCCGCAACGCCTCGCCCCACTGGGCCGAGAAGCTGGTGCGCTTCCTGACCCACCCGGTGCTGAGTTCGCTGCTGATCAGCATCGGCCTGGTCGGCATCATGGTCGAGTTGCGTACGCCCGGCTTTGGCATCCCCGGCGGCCTGGGCCTGGTCAGCCTGGGACTGTTCTTCTGGGGCCACTGGCTGGTGCAGTTGGCGGGTTGGGAAGAGCTGTTGCTCGCCGCAGCCGGGCTGGCGCTGCTGGCTGCGGAGGTCTTGCTCATCCCGGGCTTCGGCATCGCCGGTGTGCTGGGCATCGCGGCGCTGCTCGGCGCACTGGTGCTGGGCATGACGGGCGCTGGCGACACGCCGGCCGTCATCGCGGCGACTGTGCAGCGCGTCGTCATCGCCCTGCTGGCTGCCTTGCTCGCCGCAGCCGCGTTGTTGCGCCTCTTGCCACGGCTGCCACTGGCGCGCCGCCTGGTGCTCCAGGCCAATCTCGGCACAGGCCCGTCCCATGGCTCCGCGCCGCTGTCGGATCAGCGCTGGTTGGGCAGGCGCGGGCGCGCTGCGTCGGTGCTGCGGCCGGCCGGCATTGCCGAGATCGACGGCGAACGGGTGGACGTGGTGTCCGCCGGCGAACTCATCGAAAGCGGCGCGGCCATCGAGGTGGTGCGTGTCGATGGCAACCGTGTCGTCGTGCGGCGCGTGCCGCAACCAGGCCCAGAAACACCAACGCAGAAGGACGAACCATGAACGACAACCTGCTCTTCAACCTCGGAGGCAGCCTCGGAATCCTGGTCGCCGTGATCGCCTCGCTGGCGGTGCTGCTCTACCTGATCCCGATCCCGCTGTGGATTGCCGCCTGGGCATCGGGCGCCTATGTCGGCTTGTTCACATTGATCGCGATGCGCCTGCGGCGCGTGCCCCCGGCCACCATCGTGACGGCGCGCATCAGCGCAGCCAAAGCGGGCATCGAGATGTCGATCAACGACCTTGAGGCGCACTTCCTGGCCGGTGGCAACGTGACCCGGGTGGTCAACGCGATGATCTCGGCCGACAAGGCCAACATCCCGCTGCCCTTCCAGCGCGCAGCGGCCATCGACCTGGCGGGGCGCAACGTGCTGGAGGCGGTGCAGATGTCGGTGCTTCCCAAGGTCATCCAGACCCCGCGCATCGCCGCCGTCGCCAAGGACGGCATCCAGCTCATCGCGGTGTCGCGCGTGACCGTGCGCACCAACATCGACCGACTGGTGGGCGGCGCCGGTGAAGAGACCATCATGGCGCGCGTCGGCGAGGGCATGGTCAGCACCATCGGCTCGGCCAAGAGCCACAAGGACGTGCTGGAGAACCCGGACCACATCTCCAAGCACATCCTGGCCAAGGGCCTCGACGCGGGCACGGCCTACGAGATCCTGTCGATCGACATCGCCGACGTGGACGTGGGCGACAACATCGGCGCCAAGCTGCAGATCGACCAGGCCAACGCCGACAAGCAGATCGCCCAGGCCAAGGCCGAGGAGCGGCGTGCCATGGCGGTGGCGCTTGAACAGGAAATGCGCGCGCGGGTCGTGGAGGCCGAGGCCGAGGTGCCGCGTGCGATGGCAGAGGCGTTTCGCGCCGGCAACCTGGGCATCATGGACTACTACCGCATGAAGAACATGCAGGCCGACACGGCCATGCGGGAGGAAATCGCTGGCACGGACAGCGAACCCGCAGGAGGTCAGAAGAAGTAGCAGGGGAACGACATGCGCGACTTTCCACAGGAACTGTTCATCGTTCTGATATTCGGCGCTGTCTGGCTGGCGCAGCTCGTGTTCAAGCAATTGCGCACAAAAGCTGCGGCCCTGCAGGCCGAAATGCAGGCGCGCGCCCAGGCCCAGGTCGAACCTGCAACGGTTCTCCACACGACGGGCGCGCGCCTTGGCGCCGACGAGATGCCAGAAGACGTCGATGCGGCCGAAATCCAACGACCTTTGCAGATGCCACGGTCGGCCATGGTCACGCGCGCGGTCACGTTGGACCGCCCTCGAACGCCACGATTCTCCAGGGCCGCGCTGATGCGCGACCGGCGCGCGGTACAAGACGCCATCGTCATTTCAGCCATCCTGCAGCCCTGCCACGCGCATCGACCGCATGACCTCGGTTGATCGGCGTTGCGGGCAAACCACCAGCCCTGAGAGCACGACATGAACTTAGCGCCGACGCCGCAAACAGTTGTTCTGGCCACCGACATGAGCGGGCGCTGTGACCGCGCACTCGCGCGGGCGGTGCAGCTCAGCGGCACATGGAGGGCCCGGCTTCTGGTCGTGCACGCGCTGGAGGACGATGAAGCCGGTCAGGCCGCCGAGGCGGCGCGCCGCCCGCCGTCCTGGCGCCAGCCTGAGTCCCACGAAGCTGCGGTGGCGCAGCGCCTGCGCGACGATCTGGCTGGCGAGGGCATCACCGCCGATGTTCAAACCGCCCGGGGCGCGCCAGCCGCGGTGGTGCTCGAAGCTGCGCGCCGGGAACAGGCCCAGCTGGTGATCACGGGCCTGGCGCAAGATCAGCCCGGCGTTCGCCGTCGCGTCGGCACCATGGCCGATACGCTACTTCGCGACCCGCTCGATGTACCACTGCTGGTGGTCCGCGCTCGCTCGAGCGGGCCGTATCGCCATGTCCTGGTGGCGACGGACTTCTCACCCGCCTCGCGCGCAGCGTTGGCAACGGCAGCGCACTGGTTCAAAAGCGCGGGCTTGACCCTGTTCCACGCATTCGAGGTGTCCGCCTCAGATCCCACAGGGCTTGGGTTCGGCGACGAATCCCGCGCGCAGACGGCGTCGAGGGCCTGCGAGCAGATGCTTGCCGAGATGGCGCTCGGCCCCGAAGTGACGGATCGGCTGCACCCCGTCTTCGAGGGGGGCGAAGCGGCGGCACTGCTGCCCGACCACCTCAGAAACTCGGATGTCGACCTGGTGGTGCTGGGTTCGAACGATCGAACCAGTTTCATGAAGAAGCTGCTCGGCAGCACGACCGAGACACTGCTGCACGCCATCGACTGCGATGTGCTGGTGGTGCGAGGTGGCAAGTAGTCAGCGCAGCAGTCAACCAGCGGGAGCCACAGCCCGCATTGCGCTGCCGACGGCATGCCACTGCCGCACCACGGCGCAAGCGGCCCGCGAAGTCCGCGCCACACAAGAACCGCTGGTAGGCTGACGGGCTTGCATCCCCGCGCGCTTTCCGCCCCGAGAACCACCTGCTTCCTACAATGACAACGTCGGGCTCGCCACCCATGTTCAGGGCTCCATGAATGCCCTTCTTCTGACCGTCCTGCTGCCATTGGTGCCAGGCACGCTGCTGTGCCTGTGGAGCGGGCAAAGCAATACGCCGCGACGTCGGCGCCTGACGGCATGGCTAGCGGCGCTTGTCACGGCCGCCGCGCTGGTCGCCACCACATCGCTCAGCGGCGAGGTGTTCGCTGGCCAGACCGTTCTGGCTCCACTCGAATGGATCCCCGCGCTCGGGCTGAACGCCAACTTCCGCCTCGATGGCCTGGCGCTAATGTTCGTCTGGCTGATCACCGGCATCGGCCTGCTGATCATCCTGTATGCACCGTATTACCTCGGCAAGGACGACTCGCTGGGCAAGTTCTATGCGCAGCTGATGCTGTTCATGGCCGGCATGCTGGGGGTGGTGCTCGCCGACAACCTGCTGTTGCTGGTGGTGTTCTGGGAGCTGACGAGCCTGTCGTCCTTCCTGCTCGTCGGCTACTGGGGCCACAAGGCCGAGGCCCGGGCAGGCGCGCGCATGGCACTGGCCGTCACCGGTGGCGGCGGGCTGGTGCTGCTGGCCGGCGTGCTGGTGCTGGGGCGCATCGCCGGCACCTACGACCTTTCCGCGATGCTCGCGCAGCCAGGTCTCGTCGCCGCCATCCAGGCCCATGCGCTGTACCCGCTGGCGCTGGGCCTGATCCTCGTCGGCTGCTTCACCAAGAGCGCGCAATGGCCCTTCCACTTCTGGCTTCCCGAGGCCATGGCAGCGCCCACGCCGGCATCTGCCTATCTGCATTCAGCCACCATGGTCAAGGCCGGCATCTTCCTGCTGGCGCGGCTGTACCCGGTGATCGGTGGCACCGATCTGTTCGGCGCCATCGTCGCGCCGGTGGGCCTGGCGACAATGGTTTTCGGCGCCTACGTGGCCGTGTTCAAGCACGACCTCAAGGCACTGCTGGCCTACTCCACCATCAGCCACCTGGGGTTGATCGTCTTCCTGCTCGGCCTGAACTCGCCGCTGTCGGCGGTGGCGGCGATGTTCCACATCCTCAACCACGCCACCTTCAAGGCGTCACTGTTCATGACCGCCGGCATCATCGACCACGAAACCGGCACACGCGACATGCGCAAGCTCGGCGGGCTGATGAAGCTGATGCCGTGGACGGGCACGCTGGCGATGATCGCGGCCGCCTCCATGGCCGGTGTGCCGCTGGTCAACGGCTTTTTGTCGAAGGAGATGTTCTTCGCCGAGGCGGTGGACGGCCAGGCGGGCTTTGCGCTGGGCCCGCTGGTGCCGCTGGCAGCGACGCTGGGCGGCATCTGCGCCGTGGCCTATTCCCTGCGGTTCATCCACGACGTGTTCTTCAACGGCCCGCCCAAGCAGACGCCCAACCCGCACCCGCACGAACCGCCGTTCTTCATGAAGGCGCCGGTGGCACTGCTGGTGGCGCTGTGCGTGGTGGTGGGCCTGCTGCCCGCGCTGACCTTCGGCCCGCTGGTGCAGGTTGCCGCCACGGCCGTGCTGGGCGCACCGCCGCCCGAGTACCACCTTGCGCTGTGGCACGGCCTGAACCTGCCACTGTTGATGAGCGCGCTGGCGTTGGTGGGCGGCGTGGCGATGTACTTCGCGTTGAAGCAGCGCTTCGATCTGCATCTTGACCATCCACGCGGCTGGACCGGACGGCTGTTCTTCACGCATGCCATCGACGCGCTCTACGCCGTGGCAGCGCGTGTCACGGCCAGGCTCGAGAACGGCTCGCTGCAGACCTACGCCGCGCTGCTGATCGGCTCGGCGATCGTGCTGGCTGCGGCACCGTTCGTTCTGGGCGCGGCCCCGCTACCAGGCGCTGGCGGCCGCGGCTTGCTGCCGGCACCGCCGATGGCCATGATCGTGTGGCTGCTGCTTTTGATCACCGGTGCCGCGTTGGTCGCGACGCACCGCCATCGCTTCACTGCCGTGGTGCTGCTCAGTGTGGTCGGCGTGGCGGCCACGCTCACGTTCGTGATGCTGTCGGCACCCGATCTGGCGCTGACCCAACTGTCCGTGGACATCGTTTCCACCGTGCTGCTGCTGATGGCCCTGGCGCTGCTGCCGCAGACCAGCCCGCGCGAATCCACGCACTGGCGACGCGGCCGCGATGCGGTGCTGGCGCTGGCCGGTGGTGGCGGCGTCGCCTGGCTGGCATGGTTGGTGATGACGCGCGACCACGACTCGATGTCCTGGTACTTCTTGCAGCAGGCCGTTCCCGGTGGCGGCGGCACCAACGCGGTGAACGTGATCCTGGTGGACTTCCGCGGCTTCGATACCTTTGGCGAGATCACGGTGCTGGGCATCGCCGCGGTGGGCGTGCTGGCGTTGCTGCAGGGCATGCGCACAGGCCGGGCCGAGCGGGATGCGCAAGACCGCGCCTGGACCTTCGCGCAGACGCCGCTGATGCTGCGCGTGGCGGCGCGTGTCCTGCTGCCGCTGGCGCTGGTGGTCAGCCTTTACATCTTCTGGCGCGGACACAACTTGCCGGGCGGGGGCTTCATCGCCGGCCTCATCACCGCAGTGGCGCTGGTGATGCAGTACATGGCGCTGGGCCACGTGCGGGCCGAGGCGCTGCTGCGTGGCGCCGAGGGAAGGCGCTTCACGCGCTGGATCGGCGCGGGCCTGGCCATCGCCGGGCTCACCGGCGTGGCGGCATTCTGGTTCGGCCGGCCCTTCCTCACCAGCGCCCATGGCCATCCCAATGTGGCGCTACTGGGCGAGCTGCCGCTGGCCAGCGCCGCACTGTTCGACCTTGGCGTGTACATCACGGTCGTGGGGGCAACGCTGCTGATGCTGTCGGTGCTCGGCGCCGCCAGCAACAAGCCGGCGGGGAAGGAGGAGGTTTCCGCATGAGCATGGAGTTCCTGGTCGCCACCGGCATCGGCTGGGTCACCGCCTGCGGCATCTACCTGCTGCTGCGCGGGCGGACTTTCACCGTCGTGCTGGGCCTGAGCCTGTTGGGCTACGCCGTCAACGTCTTCATCTTTGCGATGGGACGCTTGTGGAATAACGCGCCGCCGCTGCTGACTGCGGGCAGCGCCGTGGCTGACCCCCTGCCACAGGCACTGGTGCTGACCGCCATCGTGATCGGCTTTGCCACCACCGGCTTCGTGATCGAACTGGCGCTGCGCAGCCGGCATGAGAGCGGCAGCGACCATGTCGATGGCAGCCAGGACGATCGCGTCGACCCGGGCGGCCCCAAGGCATGAGCAGCGTCATCGCCGCCCACCTGCCCGTGCTGCCCGTCGTGCTGCCGGCTGCTGCCGCCGTGCTCCTGCTGGTGCTGGGCGACGCGGGCCTGCAGCGCGCCCGCAGCGTGGCGCTGGCGAGCGCAGCGCTGATGGCACTGGTCGCCTGCATGCTGCTGCTTCGGGCCGATACAGGCGCACTCACCGTCTACCGGCTCGGCGACTGGCCCGCGCCTTTCGGCATCGTGCTGGTGGTGGACCGGCTGGCGGCGCTGATGCTGTTGTTGACGGCCTGCACCGCCTTGCCGGTGCTGCTGTATGCCAGTGCAGGCTGGGATGGGCGCGGGCGCCACTTCCACGCGCTGTTCCAGTTCCAGCTCATGGGCCTGAACGGCGCGTTCATCACCGGCGACCTGTTCAACCTGTTCGTGTTCTTCGAGGTGCTGCTGGTCGCCTCGTATGCACTGATGCTGCACGGCCAGGGTCGCGAGCGGCTGCGTGTCGGCCTGCACTACGTGGTGCTCAACCTGGCGGCGTCGGCGCTGTTCCTGATCGGCGTGGCGCTGGTCTATGCCATGACAGGCACGCTGAACCTGGCCGACCTGGCGCTGCGCGTACCCGCAGCGACTGGTTCGGAGGCGCTGGTGCTGCAGGCCGGCGGGCTGATCCTGCTGGTGGTGTTCGGCTTCAAGGCCGCACTGATGCCCCTGTCGATGTGGCTGCCGGCCACCTACGCGGCGGCGAGCGCACCGGTTGCCGCGCTGTTCGCCATCATGACCAAGGTCGGCGTCTACGCCATCCTGCGCGTGCACGGCGTCGTGTTCGGCGGCGATCAGAGTGCGGCCGTGCTCGATGTGCAGTCGCTGCTGCTGCCGCTGGCACTGCTGACCGGCGTGGTCGCCGTGCTCGGTGCCTTGGCTGCGCAAACGCTGCCGCGGCTGCTGGCCTGGTTGACCGTGGTTTCGGTGGGAACGGTGCTGACCGCACTCGGCGTTGGCGGGGCGGCGGCCTGGTCTGCCGCGCTTTACTACCTGGCGCAGAGCACGCTTGTGACTGCCGGGCTCTTCTTGCTTGCGGAACTGATCAGCGCGCAACGGGGCGAGACCGGTGGGCGGCTGGACAGCGCGCCGGCCGTGGCCCAGCCGCAGCTGCTGGGCATCCTGTTGCTGCTGGGCGGGGCCGCGGTGGCCGGGTTGCCACCGCTTCCCGGCTTCGTCGGCAAGCTGATGCTGCTGCAGGCCTCGGCAGGCCATGCCTGGGTGGCGACGGTGTGGGCGGTGGTGCTCGCGGTGGGCTTTTGCACCCTGCTCGCACTGGCGCGCGCCGGCGCCGTGCTGTTCTGGCAGGTGCAGTCACCCTTGCCGGCAGCGCCGCTGGCGCCTGCGGCAGGCGCCCGCCCGCAGCAGCTGCTGGCTGCACTGGTCCCCCTGGCTTTGGTGTTCGCGATGTCGATCTTCGCGGCGCCGTTGCAGCGCTATGCCGATGCCACTGCCTTGCAGCTCGGGGACCGTGGCGCCTATGCGCGCGCCGTGCTGGGCGAATCCAACGGCCAGCCGATCAACAGCACCCGGCCTTACCGGGTGGTGCCCGCGGGAGGCCGGCCATGACGCCCCGCTGGCTCGCGCATCCCGCCCTGTCGGCGCTGCTGGCCGCCGCCTGGCTGCTGCTGCAGCAGAGCCTGGACTTGCCACAGCTCATCACGGCGGCCGCTCTGGGCATCGGCCTGCCCTGGCTGCTGCGCGGCTTTTTGCCCGCAGGGGGGCGTCTGCGCCACGCCGGCATGGCGGTGCGTCTGCTGGGCGTGGTGTTGTCGGACATCGTCACGTCCAACCTGACCGTGGCGCGCATCGTGCTGACGCCGGGCTCGAACCCAAGGCCGGCCTGGGTGCTGCTGCCACTGGATCTCACGCATCCAGCAGCGATCGCGCTGCTGGCCACCATCATCACCACCACGCCGGGCACCGTCTCCTGCATCGTCGATGAGACCGGCCGCCGGATCATCGTGCACGCCCTCGACTGCGCCGACCCGGCTGCGATGGCGGCGCAGATCAAGCAACGTTACGAGCGCCCGCTCAAGGAGATCTTCGAATGATCGAATGGGCATTGAACTTCGCGCTGGCCGCCGTGGGCCTGGCGACCGTGCTGTGCGGCTGGCGCCTGCTGCGCGGGCCGTCGGCCATCGACCGCGTGCTGGCGCTCGACACGCTCTACATCAACGTCGTTGCCCTCGTCATCCTGCTGGGGATTCAACGCCGCACCACGTTCTTGTTCGAGGCGGCATTGATCGTGGCGATGCTGGGTTTCGTGTCCACCGTGGCGCTGGCGCGCTACCTCAGCCGCGGCGACGTCATCGAGTAAGGGGAATGCAGATGAACGAGATTCCACTCTGGGTGCAAGCACTGGTGGCCGCGATGCTGGTCATCGGCGGCGCCTTCATGCTGATCGGCGCCATCGGCATGACCCGGTTTCCCGACTTCTTCATGCGCCTGCACGCGCCCACCAAGGCGACCACGCTCGGCGTCGGCGGCGTGCTCCTGGCCAGCATGCTGTTGGCCTGGGCCAGTGGACTGGCCGGCGCGCATGAACTGCTGATCACGCTGTTCCTGTTCATCACCGCGCCCGTCTCGGCAAACCTGATGGCGCAGGCGGCCCTGCACCTGAGGGTGCCCTCGAAGGTGGCCGCCGACGACCTGCCGGTGGACTGAAGAACCGACAACGCCGCTGAAGCGATCAGGGACCCTCGTCTTGCCGGTCGACGGCGCCGAGGCCACCGCCGCGCTCGGGCCGCACGGCCGTCAGGTCGGCTGCTTTGGGCGGTAGCGCGCACCGGGCCCACCTGGCCGGCGACGGCGGGCCTCGAGCTCGCCCAGTGGCGGGGAAGCGCACCATCCAGTGGATCGGACTTTTCTGATTTGTCGGGAATGCCTCGTCGTGGCGCGCACAGCAAGTGCTCGATGGTTGAGACTGCACAAGGCGTCTGCCGGCCTGCGCCGAGATCAAGCGATGCCCATCATTTCAGTCCCCGCCATGCTCGCGTCATGGCACCTTTGGGGGTGAACGCGACGCTGTCCAACAGACCAGGAGTAGCTGCAATGGCCCATCAAATCACGCCTGAACCCGAATCCAGCGCGTCGCTTTTGGCACTGGTGGTCGCATCCAACGGCCGCGTTGATCCGCGCGAGCTGGACATGCTCGACAAGCTCGACGCATTCGAGCGGCTGGGCGTCAAGCGGGCGCAGGTCGTCGACCTGGCATACGGCAGCATCGATGGGCACCCCGAGCAGGCAGGACCGCGGCTGTGGCTGTCGCTGGACGAGATCTCGCAGCTTGACCACCTGCTCGACGATGTGTCCGACAGGGCCCAGCGCCTGCTGCTGTGCCGGTTGGCAGCAGCCGTGGTCACGGCCGACGGCTGCGTCACCAGCGATGAGCGCCTGGTGTACGCGCACATGCTGGCGCGCTGGCGCATCAGCAACACGATGGTGACGCAGGCCATCTTGGCCGATCACCGCGCTTGAGGCGATTAGGCCTCGTCGGCCGCCTCCGCAGCCGCCAGCGGGGCAAGCAGCATGTCCAGCTCCAGCGCGCTGAACTTGCTCAAGCCACCGCCGTCGTCGCGCCCCAGCAGGCCGTCGGCCAGCGCCTTCTTGCTGGCCTGCAACTCCAGCATGCGCTCCTCGATGCTGCCCTGGGCGACGAGCTGGTAGACGAAGACCGGCTGATCCTGGCCGATGCGGTGGGCGCGCGCGCTGGCCTGGGCCTGCACGGCCGGGTTCCACCAGGGGTCGACATGGATCACGGTGTCGGCCGCCGTCAGGTTCAGGCCCACGCCGCCGGCCTTCAGGCTGGCCAGCAAGACAGGCACCTCGCGGGCCTGGTAGCGCCTGACCACGTCGCCACGCTGCGCCGCCGCCGTTTCACCGGTCAGCCGCAGATGGGACAGCCTCAAACCGTCCAACTCAGCGGCGATCAGGTCCAGCATGCCGGTGAATTGCGAGAACACCAGCAGCCGCCGGCCCTGGGCAACGAAATCCGGCACATGCTCGCGCAGCCATTCGAGCTTGGCACGGCCAACGCCGTGAGGGATCTCCACGCCCTTGAGCAGCCAGGGATCGCAGCAGACCTGGCGCAGCTTGAGCATCGCGTCCAGCACGCTGATGAGGCTGGTCGCGCTGAAGCCGTCGCGCGCCAGGATGCGCCTCACCATGTGGTCGGCGGCGACGCGCACGCTTTCGTAGAGCTGCTTCTGCGCGCCGACCAGCGTGACGCGTTTGACCAGCTCGGTCAGCGGCGGCAGCTCGGCCGCCACCTCGGTCTTCATGCGCCGCAGGATGAAGGGCCGCACGCGGGCGGCCAGCAGCCGCGCGCGGGCGCCATCGCGGTTGATCTCGATCGGCTTGCGCCAGTGGCGGGCGAAGGTGCGCGAGTCGCCGAGGAAACCCGGCATCAGCAGGTCGAACAATGACCACAGCTCGCCGAGGTGGTTCTCCAGCGGCGTGCCGGTCAATGCGAGGCGGTGGCGACTGTCCAGGCGCCGCAACGCGCGGCCTGCGCGGGCCTGCGCGTTCTTGACGGCCTGGGCTTCGTCGAGGATCAGCAGGTGCCAAGGCTGGGCCGCCAGCGCGCGCAGGTCGCGCCAGACGAGGTTGTAGGTGCTGAGCACGACGTCGGCGCCGGCCAGGCCGACGCTCGCGCGGTCGGCGCCATGCCAGGTCCGTACCACCAGTCCGGGCGCGATGCGCGCGGCCTCCTGCTGCCAATTGAAGAGCAGCGAGGTCGGCACGATGACCAAGGCCGGGCGGTCCAGGCGGCCGGCCTGCTTCTCCATCCAGATGTGAGCCAGCGCCTGGGCCGTCTTGCCCAGGCCCATGTCGTCGGCCAGGATGCCGGCGAGCCCTTGCTCGCGCAGGTATTGCAGCCAGGCCAGGCCGTGCAGCTGGTAGGGGCGCAGTGCCAGGCCGAGCCCGGACGGCTGCGCCGTCGCGGCAGGCGCGCCGGCGGCCAGCAGGCGCAGGCCCAGGGCCTTCAGGCCCGCATCACCGTGGATCTGCCAACGGCCGCGCGACTCGTCTTCGATGCAGCGGATGCGGTCCGCATCCCACTCGCCCAGTTGCAGCGGCTCGCCCTTCTCCAGCTGCGCCGGCTTCAGCAGGTCCAGCAAGGCCAGCATGACGGCCTTGAGCGGGGCCGCCTGCGCGTGATAGCGCCGGCCGCCAGGCGCGCGCAGCGAGACGATGGCGTCATCCTCGATGGCAGCGATGGCCGCGGCGTCCAGCCAGCGCTTGTCGCGGCGCAGCAGGTTCGCGATCAGCGGCGCGAGGTCGATGCGCTCGCCGTCCACCTCCATGCCCAGGCTGACCAGCCAGGCACCCTTGCGGCGCTCCAGGCCGACGCCTCCGACACGGCGGCTCGGCGGGGGCGCGTCCTCGGCCTCGCTCAGGCCGAGCTGCCAGCCACTGACCGCGCGGCTGTGATGGGCAAAGCCGGGCGCGGTGGTGATCTGCCAGCCCAGGGCCAGCAGCTCGGGCACCTTGTCGGCGTGGAAGTCGCCGAAGAACTCTTCCTGCACCAGCGTCCACAGCGACGCGCCCAGCGGCTGGGGATCACCGCGCCACTGCAGCAGGCGGGTGTCCAGCGGCACGAGCCCGCGCGCCAGCAGCGCCGCCTCGGCCTGCACGTCGGCCGCGCCAAGCACGGCCACCGTCACCTGTTCGCCACGCGGCCCGAGCG
>NZ_JBQVNP010000021.1:0-50228 GCF_052436255.1 Roseateles sp.
CCAGGGCCCGGCCGCCTGGGCCCGCGCGCTGCGCCGCCGGCACGGCCAGAAAGCCGAACCGGCCGCCCAGTGGCTGGACAAGCTGGAGCGCTCGCGCTACGCCGCCAACGCATCCATACCTGCATGGGGCGAGTTCCGCGCTGCGGCTCGTATGCTGCGGCCGTGAAGTTGCCAATCCTGCCCCTGCTGGCCCTGTGCCTGTCCTTCAGCGCCCATGCCAAACCCAAGCGCGAGCCGCCACCCAAACCCCTGGGCACCCGCCCTGCCCTCGTCGCCTTTGCCGACGAAATCGCCGCAGCCGAGGGCTGGGATGCCGCTGCATTGCGCAGCCAGCTGGCCGCCGCGCGCAACCTGCCCCGGGTCAAGCAGCTGATCCTGCCGGCAGGCGTCGGCACGGCGAAGAACTGGGGCGCCTACCGGGACCGCTTCATCGAGCCCAGACGCATCGCCGCCGGATTGGCCTTCTGGGCCGAGCACGAGGCGGCCCTCGCACGCGCCGAGTCGACCTATGGCGTGCCGGCCTCGCTCATCCTCGGCATCATCGGCGTCGAGACCTATTACGGCCGCATCACCGGTGGCTTCCCGGTGCTGGACTCGCTGGCCACGCTGGCTTTCGATTTCCCCGCCGCGCACCCGCGCGCGGCGGAGCGCCAGGCCTTCTTCCGCAGCGAGCTGGCCGAGTACCTGCGGCTGGCGCGCGCCTCGGGGCTGGACCCGGCCGAGGTGAAGGGCAGCTACGCGGGCGCCCTCGGGCTGCCGCAGTTCATGCCCGGCAGCTGGCGCAAGCATGCGGTGGACTTCGACGCCGACGGCCGCGTCGACCTGATCAACAGCCCGGTCGACGCCATCGGCAGCGTGGCCCATTACCTGGTCGAGTACGGCTGGAAGCCGGGCGAGGCCACGCACTACAGCATCACGCTGCCGACCGACGCGGCGGCGCGCCGGCGCCTGCTGGCACCGGACATCAGGCCCACGTTCACGGCGACCGAACTGCTTGCAGCCGGCGCCGAGCCGTCCGAGGCGGCGCTCGACCACGTCGGCCCGATGGCCGTCATCGAGCTGCAGAACGGCGCGCAGCAACCCACCACCGTGCTGCTGGGCACACAGAACTTCTGGGTGGTCACGCGCTACAACTGGTCGGCTTACTACGCGCTGGCGGTGATCGAACTGGGCCAGGCGCTCAAAGCGCAGCGGCAGGACACGCGCTGAATGCTGTCAACGCGGCGGCAGGCGCAACGTGACGTCTTCGCCGGGCTTGCCGTAACGGCTCAAGGTGACGGTGACCTGCGCCGTACCGTCCACCCATGGCGGTGCGAGCCGAAGGCGACTGACAGTGGCTTCCTGATCGGACAAGAGCGGCGAGCGCGCCTCCCACAGCCCACCGACCGTGCAATACCGTGACACATGAAGGTCGATGTCACCCAAGGCGCCAACCCGCTCAACGTCGACGCGACACTCGTCATCCAACCGCAGTGACAGCTGCGTCGACTGGACGGACCACACAAACAATCCGAGCAACAGTCCGGCACCGCAAACGACCAACACCGCACCTGCCGTCAGCAGCCCCATCCACCAAGGCTTCACGCTGTTGGCCAACCACCGGACCATCAGGCAGACCGACCCGACCACCGCGAGCAAAAAAAACGGCAGAACGCCGGACCGCAGTTCCCAGCTAAAAGCAAGCGCTGGCCCGCCGAGCAGGAATGGCAGCAGCACGAACGCTGCGTACACCTGCGAGTGGTTCATGGTCATGTCGTTCAGGAGTTGAGTCACGCACCCTCGCGCCGGGCGCAGCGTAACGCCTGCCATCAGGGCATCGGGTCGTCGAGCCACGGCCCTGTGGGTTCCGGGTTCACGGCGGCCGCCACTCGGTCGTGCCAATAGCGCCGCCGGCGCTCGCGCTCGCAGCTAGACGCCGCCGTACCGCTGTCCCAGCGCCACGCCCCGCAGGCCGGGCTGGTGACGACTTCGATGCCGGCCGCCTGGTAGCGCGCCAGCACCGGCGGCGCCGGGTGGCCGAAGCGGCTGCGGTAGCCGGCCTGCACCAGGGCCACCGCCGGGCGCACCGCCGCCAGCAGTTCGGCGCTGGACGAGGTCTTGCTGCCGTGATGGGGAACCAGCAGCATGTCCGCGCGCAGGTCGGGCTCGCGCGCCACCAGGCGCTTCTCCTGCTCGGCCTCGAGGTCGCCGGCCAGCAGCGCGCGGCGGCCTGAACCCTTGGCTGCGGCGGTGATGCGCAGCACGCAGGACAGGTCGTTGGATTTCAGGCCCGCGTCGTAGTGCTGCTCGGCCGGATGCAGCAGGTCGAAGCGCACGCCGTCCCAGACCCAGGACTGGCCGGCCTCGCAGCGCACCTCGGTCGGGCCGGCGCGCAGCAGCGGATGACCCGGCTCCAGTGAACTGCGCAGCTCGCTGACCGGCAGCGCCTGCATCAGCGCCGCGGCGCCGCCGACATGGTCGCTGTCGCGGTGGCTGAGCATCAGCATGTCCAGCCGCCGCACGCCGAGGGATCGCAGCAGCGGCAGCAGCACGCGCTCGCCGGCGTCCGCGCCGGGCGCATAGACCGGGCCGGTGTCGAACAGCAGCGCATGCGCGCGCGTGCGCACCAGCACCGCGTTGCCCTGGCCGATGTCGGGCGCCAGCAGCTCGAACTCACCGTCGCCCGGCCGCGGCACCGCCGGCCACAGCAGCGGCACCGTCATCGCCAAGCCGGCCAGCCGCAGGCGCCACGGCAGCCGCATCACGATCAAGGCCGCGCCGAGCAGGGCCAGCGCCTGGGCCCACAGCGGCGCTGCCGGCAGCCACCAGACGGCCCCGGGCAGCGCCGTCAGCAGCTTCAGCCAGGCCATCAACACCTGCAGCAGCAGCGCCGCCAGCGTCCACAGCGGCGGGAACGCGCCGCCCAGCAGGGCCAGCGGCGTGATGACGAAGCTGACCAACGGGATGGCCAGCAGGTTGGCGAGCAGGCCCACCCCGGACAGCTGCGCAAAGCAGATCAGGCTCAGCGGTGCCAGGCCCACGGTTGCGATGGCCTGCACGCGCAAGGCTGCCTTCAACCGCGGCCACCAGCCCTTGACGGGCCCGCCGCCCACGGCCATCAGCAGGCCCACCGCGCCGAACGACAACCAGAAGCCGGGCTGCATCAACGCCCAGGGATCGGCGACCGTGACGACCACCGCCGCGGCCAGCAGGACCAGTGGCCACGGCCAGCGCAGCCCCAGCGTCTGCAGGCCGGCGACGGCGGCCAGCATCAACACCGTGCGTTGGGCCGGCACGCCCCAGCCCGAGAACAGCGCATAGCCCAGCGCGGCCAGCACGCCGACCCAGCGCGCGGCCGTCGGGGCCGGCAGGCGCAGGCAGAGCCAGCGGCTGCGGCGCCACAGCGGCGCGACGACCGCTGCGGTCAACCAGGCAAACAGCGTCACATGCAAGCCGCTGACCGACAGCAGATGCGCGATGGCGGTGTCGCGGAACAGCGCCCAGTCGGCGTGGGCGATCGCGTTCTGGTCGCCCAGGCTCAGCGCCGCGAGCACGCCGGCCATGCCCGGGTCGGTGACATGCGCGTGGATGGCGGCGCGCAGGCGCTGGCGGGCGGCGTCGATTTCCCACCAGGGCGCGGCGTGCAGGCGTTCGGCGGCGCGCACGACGCCGCTGGCGCGCAGCCCGCGCTCCAGCAACCACAGCTCGGTGTCGAAGCCACCCGGGTTGGCCAACCCATGGGCGCGCTTGAGCCGCGCCGTGAAGCGCCAGTGCTCACCGGCAGTGACGGGCTTGCCGTCGTAGCTCAGCAGCATCAGGCGGCGCGGCACTTCGGGCGGCAGCGCGGTGCCGGCCGGCCCGACCGACGCGACGGCGAATTCGAAGCGCCAGCCGGGCACGCCGCCCTGGCCGGTCACGGCCACGGGCAGTGAGTCGATGCGGCCGGTCAGCACCAGGTCGCGCCCCTCCCAGGCCGGATGCAGCTCGGGCGTCAGGCGCCACTCGGCGCGCAGCGCCGCCTGGGTGAAGGCGAACGCGGCGATACAGACGGCCAGCAGCAGCCAGTGCCGGCGCCGCAACATCCACAGCAGCCAGAAGGCAACGGCCAGCACCGCGTACTCGGCCGCGCTCGGCAGCCGCGCACAGCGATGCAGCAGCGCCAGGCCGGCCAGCCAGGCCAGGCCCATGACGACGAGCTCCCGAGCACCCCAGCGCGGCTGCGTCAATGCCCCTCCCTGCCCCCAGTCGTCGGGGGTCGGGGTGTAGCATGCCGCCGTTTTTCGCTTGCGCCAGCGCGCTACCCCCAATGAGCACCTCCGCCATCCAAGCCAAGCTCGCCGAACTCGGCATCACGCTGCCCCCTCTGGCCGTGCCGGCCGCGGCCTACCTGCCCTATACGCGCACGGGCAACCTGCTCTTTCTGTCGGGCCACATCGCGAAGAAGGACGGCAAGCCCTGGGTCGGCCAGCTCGGCAAGGACGTCGACACCGCCACCGGCCAGGCCGCCGCCCGCGCGGTCGCCATCGACCTGCTGGGCACGCTGCAGGCGGCCATCGGCGATCTTGGCAAGATCGTGCGCATCGTCAAGGTCATGAGCCTGGTCAACAGCACGAGCGACTACACCGAGCAGCACCTTGTCACCAACGGCTGCTCCGAGTTGCTGGCCGCCGTGCTGGGCGACGCGGGCAAGCATGCGCGCAGTGCCTTCGGCGTGGCGCAAATCCCGATGGGAGCCTGCGTTGAGATCGAGCTGATCGCCGAGATCGCCGACTGATGTTCAGCACCCCTTCCAAGCTGCCGGCCCGCGCGCTGGCCACCATGGCCTTGGCGAGCTTCGCCGCCGTGGGCATCGTCCTCATCGCCCAGCACCAGTTCGGGGTCAAGCCTTGCCCGTGGTGCGTGCTGCAACGCGGCCTCTTCCTGCTGATCGGCGTGTTCGCGCTGCTGGGCTGGCTGGCAAGCGGCAAACGCGCGCCGCGCCAGGGTGCCGTGGTCGCGGTGCTGCTGCTGTGCGCGGCGGGCCTGACGGCGGCCGTCTTCCAGCACGAGGTCGCGTCGCAGACGGCGACCTGCGCGATGGGCCTGGCGGACAAGATCGTCACGACGCTCGGGCTCGAAGAGCTGTGGCCGTCGGTCTTCATGATCACGGCCAACTGCGCCGAGGCGGCGGCGTATCGCTTGCTCGGGCTGCCGTATGAGGTTTGGAGTGGGCTGCTGTTTGCGGGGATGGGGGCGTTGGGGCTGGTGGTTTTGAACAAGCGCTGAGGCCTTCTCCTCGCGGAGGCTGCGACGACTACCCCACCGCCGGCAACCCTGCCAGCAACTTGTCCAACGTGACCGGATAGTCCCTCACCCTCACCCCCGTCGCGTTGTAGACCGCATTGGCCACCGCCGCCGCCACGCCGCAGATGCCCAACTCGCCGACACCCTTGGCCTTGAGCGGCGAGGACATCGGGTCCAGCTCGTCCAGGAAGACGACCTCCTGATGCGGGATATCGGCATGCACCGGCACCTCATACCCCGCCAGGTCGTGGTTGACGAAGAAGCCGTGCCGGTGGTCGACCTGCAGCTCTTCCATCAGTGCGGCGCCGACGCCCATGGTCATCGCACCGATGACCTGGCTGCGCGCCGTGGTCGGGTTGAGGATGCGGCCCGCTGCGCAGACGGCCAGCATGCGGCGCACGCGGATCTCGCCCGTCACCGCGTCCACGGCCACCTCGACGAAATGCGCGCCAAATGTGGACTGCTGGTAGCGCTGGTCGAGGTCGCCGTATTCCATGCCGTCTTCGGCCGCCAGGCCGGCAAACGTGGCCAGCGCCGCGGTCTTGCCGGCGCCATGCACCTGGCCGTCGGCAAACTCGGCGCCCTCGCCCAGACCGGCCTGCTCGGCAATCAGGCCGCGCAGCTTCATGCAGGCCGCATACACGCCCGCGCACGAGCTGTTGCCGCCCCACTGCCCGCCCGAGCCGCAGGAGACCGGAAACGCCGAGTCACCCAGCCGCACCACCACCTGGTCCAGCGTCACGCCCATCACCTCGGCGGCGGTCTGCGCGATGACGGTATAGCTGCCGGTGCCGATGTCGGTCATGTCGGTCTCGACGGTCACGCGGCCCTGCGCGTCCAGGCGCACGCGGGCCTTGGACTTCATGACGATGTTGTTACGGAAGGCCGCCGCCACGCCCTGGCCGACCAGCCAGCGACCTTCGCGCACTTGCGCCGGCTTGGGCGCGCGACGACCCCAGCCGAAGCGCTCGGCGCCGACCCTGAAGCACTCCGCCAGGCGGCGCTGCGAGAACGGGCGCTCGGGCTTCTCGGGGTCGACCTGCGTGTCGTTGCGCAGGCGGAACTCGATGGGGTCAATGCCAAGCTTCTCGGCCATCTCGTCCATGGCGATCTCCAGCGCCATCATGCCGGGCGCCTCGCCGGGCGCGCGCATGGCATTGCCCTCGGGCAGGTCCAGCACGGCCAGGTGCAGGGCCGTGTAGCGGTGCGCACCGGCATAGAGCAGGCGCGTCTGGGCCGTCGCCGTTTCCGGCCCCCCGCCAGGCAGGTCGCCCGACCAGCTCTCGTGGCCTATTGCCGAGATGCGGCCGTCCTTGGCAGCGCCGATGCGGATGCGCTGGATCGTGGCCGGCCGGTGCGTGGTGTTGTTGGCGATCAGCGGTCGTTGCAGGGCGATCTTCACCGGCCGCCCTGCCGCGCGCGCGCCGAGGGCGGCCAGCAGCACATCCGCGCGCAGGAAGAGCTTGCCGCCGAAGCCCCCGCCGATGAAGGGCGACTTCACCTGCACGTTCTGCTTCGGGATGCCCAGCGTCCGGGCCAGGTCGCCCACGGCCCAGTCGACCATCTGGTTGGACGTCCACACCGTCAGCTGCCGGCCCTGCCACTGCGCGATGGTGGCGTGCGGCTCCATCATGGCGTGGCTCTGGTCGGGGGTCTTGTAGGTCGCGTCGAGCTGCACCGGCGCCCGGGCAAAGCCGGCCTCGAAGTCGCCCACCCGGGTCTGCGCCGGGCTGCCCTGGCCGTCGTCCTTCGGGATGGGCGCATGCGGCTTCTCGGCCGCGAGGTCGAAGCGCCCCTTGGCTTCCTCGTAGCGGATGCTGACCAGCGCCGCCGCAGCGCGAGCCTGCTCGAAAGTCTCCGCAACGACGACGGCCAGCGCCTGGTGGTAGTGGTCGACCTCGGGGCCACCCAGCAGCTTGGCGGTATTCATCTTGCCTTTGGCCAGCTTGCCGGCGTTCTGTGCCGTGACGATGGCCAGCACGCCCGGCGCCGCGCGCGCGGCGCGCAGGTCCATGGCGGCAACGCGGCCCTTGCCGATGCCGGCGCCGATGACATGGCCGACGGCCGGCTTGGGCGTCACGTCGTGATGCTCGTAGGCGTAAGGCGCCGTGCCGGTCGTCTTGAGCGGGCCGTCGATGCGCGGCGTGGCGCGGCCGACGACCTTGCCCTGGTCGATGGGATTGGTCGTGGCGGGTTGGTCGAAGCGCATGGTCAGGCCTTGGCGGGTTGCAGGGCGTCGGCGAGCAGGCGCTCCGCCAGCTGGAGCTTGAAGGCGTTGTCGGGCCACGGCGCCGCGCCGGCGAAGGCCTGGCCGAAATAGGCCTTGGCGTTGCGTACGAGCTGGGGCTCGGCCGCTTCCACGCGCCAGGGCTTGGGGGCGACGCCGCCGAAGGCCACGCGGGCGCTGCCGTCGCGCTGCACGATGGCGGCCAGCGACACGAGGGCAAAGGCATAGGACGCGCGGTCACGCACCTTGCGGTAGAGCTGGCTGCCGCCCGCGGGCGGCGGCAGCACGACCGACGTGATCAACTCGCCATGGGCCAGCGCATGGTCGATGTGGGGCGTGTCGCCCGGCAGGCGGTGGAAGTCGGCCATCGGGATGCGGCGCGCCTGGCCATCGGGCCGCACGGTCTCGACCTCGGCGTCCAGCACGCGCATCGCCACGGCCATGTCGCTGGGGTGGGTCGCGATGCAGGCGCTGCTGCCGCCGATGACGGCGAGGGTGCGCGTCACGCCGCCGAGGGCAGAGCAGCCGCTGCCGGGCTGGCGCTTGTTGCAGGACTGGGCGGTGTCGTAGAAATAGGGGCAGCGCGTGCGCTGCAGCAGGTTGCCCGCCGTCGTGGCGCGGTTGCGCAGCTGAGCCGAGGCGCCGGACAGCAGCGCGCGTGACAACACCGGGTAGTCCATGCGCACCCTGGCATCGGCCGCGAGGTCGGCGTTGCGCACCAGGGCGCCGATGCGCAGGCCGCCGCCGTCCACGGGCTCGATGCGGTCCAGGCCCAGCGCGTTGACGTCGACGACATGGCCGGGCGCCTCGATCTGCAGCTTCATCAGGTCCAGCAGGTTGGTGCCACCGGCGATGAAGCGTGCATCGGGGCGGCGCGCGACGGCAGCGGCGGCCTCGGCCGGTGTGCGGGCGCGCTCGAAGCTGAAGGCTTTCATGCGGCCCCTCCACCGTTCTGGGCGACCTGCGTGATCGCCTCGGCGATGTTGGAATAGGCGCCACAGCGGCAGAGGTTGCCGCTCATGCGCTCGCGCAGCTCGTCGGGGCTGAGCAGCGGCTCGACATTCAGATCGGCCGTGACATGGCTGGGGGCGCCGCGCTGGAGTTCGTCGAGCATGCCCACAGCCGAACAGATCTGCCCCGGCGTGCAGTAGCCGCATTGGTAGCCATCGTGCGCAACGAACGCGGCCTGCAGCGGATGCATCTTGGTGGGCGTGCCCAGACCTTCGATGGTGGTGACCTTGGCGCCCGGCGCCATCACGGCCAGCATCAGGCAGCTGTTGACGCGCCGCCCGTCCATCAACACGGTGCAGGCGCCGCACTGGCCGTGGTCACAGCCCTTCTTGGTGCCGGTCAGCTGCAGCTGCTCGCGCAGCAGGTCGAGCAGGGTCGTGCGGGTGTCGACGTCCAGGCTGTGGGCCTTGCCGTTGATCTCCAGGGTGACTTGGCTCATCGTCGGCGGCAGGGTCTTGCTCGGCACAGCGGTCTCCGGCGGGGCCGCGTCTGCAGCCGTGAGGGTGGCGGTGCCGGCGCTGGCAATCAGCACGTCCCGGCGTGAAAGGCATCCTGGCAAATCATCCATCGCTGACCCCGCGGTTCACAAGCGGGCCAGCCTAGGGGTCAGTGCGGCTTTGCGTGTGTCGGACAACACGCCGAAGCCGGCTATTCCCCCAACACGACGCCTTCACGGCGCGGGTCGGCGCCGCCGACCCAGCCCGCCTTGCTGCGCATCAGCACCTGCAGGCCGCTGGTCAGATCGGTCTCGTTGACGCTGTGGCCGCGTCCGCGCAGCTCGGTGAGCTGTTCGGCTGTCAGTGCGCCGCGCTCGACGATGAGCGAGCTGCCGTTGAAGTGGCCGAAGTTGGGCAGGTCCACCGCCTGCTGCACCGGCAGGCCCCAAGCCAGCGCGCCGGTGATGACCTTGGCGACGTAATGAATGATGACCGGCCCGCCCGGCGAGCCGGCAACCATGAGCAGCTGGCCGTCGCGGCCGAAGACCAGCGTCGGCGCCATGCTGGAGCGCGGGCGCTTGCCGCCCTCCACGCGATTGGCCACCGGCTTGCCGTCGGCGCCGACCGGGTTGAGCGAGAAGTCCGTCAGCTGGTTGTTCAGCATGAAGCCGCCGGCCAGGCCGGTGCCGCCGTTGCTCATGACACGGTTGCCGAAGGCGGATTCGACGCTGCTGGTCATCGAGACAGCCTGCCCGGCGGCGTCCACGACGCTGATCTGGCTGGTGCCGGCTTCCAGCTGCTCGGCCTGCGGCGCCCAGGCCAGCTTGACGGCCGCGGGCTGGCCGGCCCCGGCGGGCGCCATCGCGCGCTCGCCGATCAGCCCGCCGCGGTCTTTCAGATAGGCGGGCGACAGCAGGTTCTGCCAGTCGCCGCCGGGTGCGCTGACGAAGGCCGGATCGCCGATGTACTGGGCGCGGTCGGCAAAGGCCAGCTTGGCGGACTCGGCATAGGCATGCATCCAGTCGGCCGTGAGGGCGTTGGCGGAAGCCGCGGTCGGCTGCGTGTCGAGCAGACCGAGGATCTGCATCAGCGTCAGGTGGCCCGAGGTTGGCGGGCCGAAGCCGCAGATGCGGTAACCGCGCCATGCATTGCACAGTGGTGGGCGGCTCAGCGGCTTGTAGCCGGCCAGGTCGGCCGCCGCCAGCAGGCCGGGGCGGGCATGGCCCTGAACGCGGCGCACGATGTCGGCGGCGACCGGGCCTTCGTAGAAGCCCGCCGGGCCCAGCTTGGCAATGCCGCGCAGCACGGCCGCGTAGGCCGGGTTCTTCAGCACGGTGCCGACCGGCTTGGGTGCACCGGCGGCGTCAAAGAAATATGGCCCGGCCTGCGGGTCGCTGCGCAAGGCGGTCTCGCCAGACGCCAGCTCGAACAGGCGCGGGCTGATCGCAAAGCCCTGCTCCGCCAGGCGGATGGCGGGCTCGAACAAGCGCGCCCACGGCAGCCTGCCGTGCTGGCGCTGCCCTTCGGCCAGCATGGCCAGCACACCCGGCGCGCCGGTGGACAGGCCGCTGAGCACCGCGTCGCGCATGGCCATAGGCCTGCCATCGGGCTTGAGGAACATCGCAGGCGTTGCCGCGGCCGGGGCGGTCTCGCGGCCGTCCAGCGTTTGCACCTGCTTGCCGTCCCAATGAAGCAGGAAGGCGCCGCCGGCAATGCCGCTGGACTGCGGCTCCACCAGGCCCAGCACGGCCTGCACGGCCACGGCGGCGTCGATGGCCGAGCCGCCGGCGCGCAGGATCTCCAGGCCGGCCTGCGCCGCCAGCGGATTGGCGGCCGTCACGGCAAAGCGCTGCGCCGGTGCGGCCAGGCCGACCACCTTGGCGGTGCGCGTGGTGGCGGCCTCGGGCTGTTCGAGGGCGAGCACGGGCGCCAGCAGGCTGGCCAGCAGACAGGACGTCAGGATTCGGCGCATGCGCGCATCTTGGCATGCGCGTACGGACGTCTCAGCCGCGCCAGGCGACGACCTCGTTGGCCAGCTTCGCCACCAGCGGCCGGGCGCGCGAGCCATTGGACAGCAGCACCACGCCGCGGCCGCTGGCCGGGTGGATCTGCAGTGCCGCCGCCACGCCGGGGTCACGCCCGAAATGCGCCCACATGCCCCCGCCCAGCCCGCGCCAGGCGAGGCCCTGCCGGTAGCCGGCGCGCTCGGGCACGGGGGCCTGCTGATCGGACAGCATCGCCGCCACGGTGTCAGTGCGCAGGATGCGCCGCCCGTCCAGCGCGCCCCCGCCCAGCACGGCCAGTGCAAAGCGGGCCAGCTCCAGCGCCGAGCTGTGCAGCATCCCGTCCGACACGGTGGCAAAGCTGTACGGGCACAGCGGCACCTGCTGCCCGCCGTCCACGGCCTGCGGCGGCTCGGCCGCGAGCAGATGGGTCGGCAGCGGCTTGCCGGCGGGCACGAACTCGTACGGCGTTGCGCGCACGGCGCGGTCCAGCCCCGCGACGAGGAAACGGCTGCGCGCCATGCCCAGCGGCGCCAGTACCGTGCGCTTGCAGGCCGCGGCAAAGGGCTGGCCACTGAGGCGTTCGACCAGCAGGCCGAGCAGGCCATAGCCGACGTTGCTGTAGGCATGCCGCTCGCCGGGCGCCCAGGGGTGGAACTGACCGCCCGCCGCCACGGCGTCGCGCAGCCAGGTGCCCAGCGAGGTCTGCGGGTCGCCGCAGGCGTAGCTCGCCTCGTAGGCCGGGCCGTCCGCGATGGCGGCCGTGTGGGTGAGCAGCTGACGCGTGGTGATGGGCCGTCCGGATGGATGGCGCAGCTTGAAGGACAGCCACTCGTCCACCGGCGCATCCAGGTCGAGGCGACCCTGATCCTGGAACTGCAGCACGGCCGCACAGGTGAATACCTTGGTCACCGATGCAGTGCCGAGCAGCGTGGACGGCGACATCGGCCGCTGTGCGGCCAGGTCGGCCCAGCCGAAGGCGGTCGAATGCACCACCTCACCGCCGTCAACCACGGCCATCGCCAGGCCTGGCGCCTGGGCCTGCCCCAGCCGCTGCTGCAGGTCGGCCGCATAGGCCGGCGATTGCAGCCAGTCGACCAGTGGGGTGGCGGCGTGCAGCACCGGCACGCACAGGCCGGCGGCGGCAGAGGCGAGCAGGTGTCGGCGTGTCAGTGGCATGCGCGCCATTATTCAGCCGGTGCCGCCAGCACTTGCGTGCGCGTGCCTCCAGCTGCCGCGCCAGCGGTATACGGTGCCGTGCCGCGCCGTCAGAAGTAGCCCAGGTCCTTCTGGCTGTAGTTGCCGATCTGCGGCAGCACCAGGGGTAAGTCGCTCGCGGGCACGCCCATCCAGGTCGCGAGCGTGGCGGCGAGTTGGTCCACCGACGTGGTGGGCAGCAGGCGGCCCTGGCCGACGTCGTCGGGGCCATTGACGCTGACCGACGGCAGCGCGCCGTAGAAGCGCCCACCCTTGACGGCGCCGCCCATGACGACATGGTGGCTGCCCCAGCCGTGGTCGCTGCCGTCGCCATTGCTGGTCAGCGTGCGGCCGAAGTCGCTGGCGGTGAAGGTGGTGACCTGATCGGCCACGCCGAGTTCGACGGTGGCCGCGTAGAAGCTGGCGAGCGCGTCGTTGACCTGGGCCATCAGCGCCGGGTGCTGGGTGGCGAGCTGATCATGCAGGTCGAAGCCGCCGATGGAGACGAAGTAGACCTGCCGCGCTGCCCCCAGGCTCTGGCGCGCCGCGACCAGCTTGGCCACCATGGCCAGCTGGCTGGACAGGCTGGTCGTCTCGAACACGGTGCCGAAGGCCGGCACGCCGGCCAGTGCGGCGCCCAGGGTGGCCTGTGCGTCGACCGAGCGCTTGACGACACGGGTCAGCTCGGCCTCCATCCAGTGCGTACGCTCGGCCGTGATCAGCGAGCGCAGGGCGGCCGAGCAGGCCTGCGAGCCGTACAGCGGCCGGGTGATGCCGTTGATGGGCACGGCGCCGCTGGTCGACACCTGGTATTGCACGGCCTGCTTGCCGGCCATGTAGACGGCGTTGCCCGACACATTGATGCAGGTGAAGGTGGACGTGTCGTTGCCGCCCATGAAGAGGTCACCCAGCCGGCCGCCCCAGCCGGAGGTGGCGCCCTCGGGGGAGCTGGCCTGCCAGACGGACTGCTGGTCGTTGTGCGAGAACAGCTTGGGCGGCAGCGGCACGCTTTTGGCCTTGTACTGGGCCAGCGTGGTGGGCTGCACCAGCGTGCCGACGTTGAGCTGCACGGCCAGCTTGCCGGCGTCCCACAGGCCCTTGAGCTTGCCCAGCTGCGGCGCCAGCGCCATTTGCCGGCCGCCGACGATCTCGGACAGTGCGGTGGAGGCCAGTGCCTCACGCGGTATTGCCAGCGCCTGGCGAATGCCGGCATAGGCGGCGTGGCTGGCGGCGTCGAACGGCACCAGCGTGTTGCCGTGATCGTTGCCGCCGTACAGGAAGACGCAGACCAGCGCCTTGTAGTCGCCCGGGGTGGTGGCCGCAGCGGCCTCGCCGATGCCGGCCAGCGACAGCGCCCACGGGGCGGCGGTGCCGGCGACGCCGAGGGCGGAGGCGCGGCGCAGGAACTCGCGGCGCTGCAGCTGAGGAAGTTTGTTGAGCTTCATGCCGGCCTCATTTCTGCACGAGATAGTCGGGGCAGGCCATCAGCATCAGGATGCCGGCCTGCACGCGGTTGAGCTTGCCGGCGTCGGTACCGGCGTTGATGGTGGCGATGGCCGTGGCGATGGTCGATTCGGTCGCCGCCGAGATGCCGCCCCCGCCCAGCCGCAGCGCGAGATGACTCACCAGTGCCGGCGCGTCGGTCGCCATCGCCAGCTCGGCGGCGTAGCTGGCCTTGACCTCGCCGATGCCGCTGGCGATGGCCGTCTGCAGGAAATTGAGATAACCCGCGGCCGTGCTCTCGTTGCAGAGCTGGAACTCGGGCGCCGTGACGCCGTTGCTGCCCAAGGTGGAGCCTGGCGGTACATAGCCGGGGCGGAAGAAATTGAACACCGACGGGCTGCGCAGCGGGCTCTGGCCCAGGCGCGTGGCGGGATTGGTGGTGTCGCCGATGTTCCAGGCGCCAGTGGGCGACGCGGCGCCGAAGGAGCGCGCCCATTGCAGCAGGCGCTGCACGGGCTCGCGCAGCTTGCCGCTGGCGGGTGCGCTGGACGGGGTGCGCGCCTCGCTGTCCAGCAGCACGGCGCGGACGACGGCCTTGAGGTCACCGCGCACCCCCGGGCCGTTGTTGGCCCAGACGGCCGCCACGCGCGCCACATAGGCAGGGCTGGGATGCGACGCCACCAGCCGCTGGATCAGCTGCCGGCCGATGAAGGGGCCGACGTTGGGGTGGTCGGCCAGCGTGTCCAGCGCCGTCTTCATCGCCGCGGCGCCGTCGGCGCTGGACGGGATGTCGACGTCGAGCACGCGCTTGACGCCGGTGGCGAAGCGGGCCGGGTTGTTGACCATGGGCCGTCTCACATAGGCCGGGTCGGTGGCGCTCGCGCCGTCGTAGTCCCAGCCGGTGAAGACACGCGCCAGTTCGGTGATCTGCGCCTGCGTATAGGTCTCCAGCACCTTGCCGTCGCTGCCCAGCTTGGCGCTTCCATCGGCATTGAGCTGCATCAGGCCGATGCTGAACAGCTGCATCACCTCGCGGGCGTAGTTCTCGTCGGGCACGCGGCCGGTGCGCGTGTCTTCCTTCTGGTTGCCGCGCATGTTGAGGTAGACGCCCATGCCGGGCGACAACGTGACGGCTTGCAGCAGCTCGCGGTAGTTGCCAAAGGCGTGCTGCTCCAGCAGATCGACATAGGCCGCGCCCATCAGGCCGCGCCACTGCACCGGCAGGCCGATCATGGAGATCACGAAGATTTCCGACAGGGCCAGCACGACGCGCTGGCGCAGCGTGTCGGGGGCCGACATCAGCTTGCGCCACAGCGTGTTGTCCAGGCCCGCGAAGCTGTTGCGGTTGGCCTCGACCGCGTAGCCGCGCTCTACCATCCAATCGAAATGACCCGCGCTGACGGGTAGCGCAAACTGCGCGTCCAGCCAGGCGGCATAACCGCCTGCCTTGACGGTGGCGATGTCGGCCGGCAGCGCCGCAAAGCCGGCCTGTGCCAGAAAGCGTGCCGCCTCGGCATCCGTGGGCGGCGCAGGTGGTGGTGGCGGGGCTGGCGCGGCCGCCGGGCCTGAACCCGGCCCAGCGTCACTGCCACCGCCGCCTCCACCGCAGGCGCTCAGCAGCGCGGCGCCGGCGAGCGCGGCAGCGGCTGGGGCCAACGACGGCAGGGTTTCGTCAGCGGCGGCGGGGGCGTCTGGGCGGTCTGGGCGGTCTGGGCGGTCTGGGCGGTCTGGCATTGGGCATCCGGGAGGTGGCGGCCCGGATGATCTCCAAGCCTGCGCTCCGCGGCGCACCGGTCACGCCAGCGCCGTGACAAATGCCCCAGCGCTTACCAGCAGAAACGAATCACAAAGTTAAAGCAGCGGCACCCCGGTCTTGCCCTGCGCGAACTCGCGCGTCACGCCCTCGGCCAGCTCGACGAGCTTGATGCCTTCGGGCACCACGTCGAAGACGCCGAGGTCCGTGATGATGCGGTCGACGACACCCACGCCCGTCAGCGGCAGCGTGCAGCTGGGGATGATCTTGAGGTCCTCGCTGCCGTCCTTCTTCTTCGCGACATGCTCCATCAGCACGATGACGCGCTTGACGCCGGCGACCAGGTCCATCGCGCCGCCCATGCCCTTGACCATCTTGCCGGGGATCATCCAGTTGGCCAGGTCGCCCTTGCCGCTGACCTGCATGGCGCCGAGGATGCTGAGGTTGATCTTGCCGGCGCGGATCATCGAGAAGCTGTCGTGGCTGCCGAAGATGCTGCTGCCGGGCAGCGTGGTGACCGTCTGCTTGCCGGCATTGATGAGGTCGGCATCGACCTCGTCCTCGGTCGGGAAGGGGCCGATGCCGAGCATGCCGTTCTCGCTCTGCAGCCAGACTTCCTTGTCGGCCGGCACATGGTTGGCCACCAGCGTCGGGATGCCGATGCCGAGGTTGACGTAGAAGCCGTCTTCGAGCTCCTTGGCCGCGCGCGCGGCCATCTGGTCTTGGGTCCAGGCCATCTCAAGCCTCCTTCTTCGGGGAGAGCGTCATCTTCTCGATGCGCTTCTCGGGGTTGGCGTTGACGACGATGCGGTGGACATAGATGCCCGGCAGGTGCACGTCGTCAGGGTCGATGTCGCCGGTCTCGACGAGCTGCTCGACCTCGACGACCGTCAGCTTGCCCGCCGTGGCCGCGGCCGGGTTGAAGTTGCGCGCGGTGCGGCGGAACACCAGATTGCCGCTCTTGTCGGCCTTGTAGGCCTTGACCAGCGCCACGTCGGGCACCAGCGCCTTTTCCAGGATGTAGGTCTCGCCGCCGAACTCGCGCGCCTCTTTGCCCTCGGCGATCAGCGTGCCGACGCCGGTGCGCACGAAAAAGGCCGGGATGCCGGCGCCACCGGCGCGCAGCTTCTCGGCCAGGGTGCCCTGGGGTGTGAACTCCAGCTCCAGCTCGCCCGCCAGGTACTGGCGCTCGAACTCCTTGTTCTCGCCGACATAGCTGGAGATCATCTTCCTGATCTGACGCGTCGCCAGCAACTGGCCGAGGCCGAAGCCGTCGACGCCGGCGTTGTTGGAGATGACGGTCAGGTCCTTGACGCCACTGTCGCGCAGCGCAGCGATCAGCGCCTCGGGGATGCCGCACAGGCCAAAGCCACCCACGGCGAGCATCTGCCCGTCCTTGACGACACCGCGAAGCGCTTCTTCGGCGCTCGGGTACACCTTGTTCATGCCAATGTCTCCATCAAAGCTTCGGGAAGACACGCAGCGTATCCGCGCGGACCTACGTATGGGCTTACGTAGAATCGCCTAATCGATTCATACGCAGAAAGCCTCGGCATGTCGGCATGGCGACCCTTCTTGGCGAGTTGCCTGCTATCGATCAGCACCGCCTTCACCGCGGCGGCGGCAGACGACCTGGAGCTGAGCGGCTTCGGCACGCTGTCGGCCTACCGCGGCGACGACCCGACGGTGGCCGTGCGGCCGCGCCGCTTCGTCGTCGAATCGTCCAGCGACGGGCAATGGCGCTGGGATGGCGACTCGGTGCTCGGCGTGCAGGCGCGCTGGCAGTTGAGCGACTCGGTGCAGGCGATCTGGCAACTGCAGGCCGCCGATGAGATCGACCGCCGTTACCGCCCGCGCACCGAATGGCTATTCCTGGGCTGGACGCTGTCGCCGGCCTGGTCGCTGCGGGTCGGCCGCCAGCCGCTGCCGCTGCAGCAGCATTCCGAGGCACGCAACGTCGGGCTGGCGCGGGTCACCGTCAGGCCGGTTGCAACCGTCTATGAACTGATCTCCAACACGCCCGTCGACGGCGCCACGCTGAGCTGGAACGCCGACGTGGGCGGCGGCAGCCTGATGGTGGACCTGGCCTGGGGCCGCTTCGACATCCGCAGCAACTCGGGCCGCGCTGTGGGGCGCAGCCTGGGCAGCATCGCCGCGCGCTGGCAGTACGGGCCGGCCACGTTGCGCGCCGGTCTCTCGCGCGGCAGCCTGGACCTCCTGAACTCGTCCCTCGAAGCCCTGGGCGCCTCGCTGCGCCAGCCCGGCGGCCCCTGCCTGAACTGCGATGCGGTGTTCGGCGCCCGCTTGAAGACGCAGGACATCGGCGTGGACCGCATCACCTTCGGCCAGACCTGGGCCTGGGGACCGTGGGCGCTGGACATGGAGTTCCTGCGCCGCAACAGCAATTCGGTCGTCACGGCAGCGGCCGACGGCTGGTACGCATTGCTGTCGCGTCGCCATGGCCGGTTGACGCCCTTCGTGGCCATCGGCGCGACCCGCTACCGCGAAGCACCGCTGGGCCTGCAGGTGGCGGCCGGCACACCGCCCGGCGTGGCCGCGAGCATCACGGCCCTCGACCAGCGCCTGCAGTCGCGGCAGGACCGGCAGATCGCCCTGGCCGGCCTGCGCTGGGACCTGCACGAGCGCGCGGCGTTCAAGTTGCAATACGAACGCTGGCGCTCCACGCGCGACACCCAGACGCCTCGCAACGACGAGATCCTGCTGGCCGAGGACAGTGGCGGCTGGGACGGCCGCGCCAGCCTGCTCAGCCTCAGCCTGGACTTCGTGTTCTGAACCCCATGTCACGCCTTGCCTTCATCGTCCCCGCCGCATTCGTGTGCCTGGCCGGCGCGCTGCCGGCCGCGGCCCAGGAGAAGCCCACGCTGCGGGTGGCCGTCTCGCAGTCGCTGAGCCCGCCCTTCGTCATCTGGCGCGATGCCCAGCCGGTGGGCGGTTTCGACGTGGACCTGGTGCGCGCCATCGCGCAGCAATTGCGCCTCGATGTGGAACTGCTGCCGCTGCCGCGCCCGCGTGTCGAGGCGGCGCTGGCCAGCGGCGACGCCGACCTGGCCTGCAACATCACGCCGGCGCGGCGCGACGCCGCCCTGCCCGGCCCGGTGCTGTTCGAGACCCAGGACCTGCTGCTGGGCCACGAGGCCACCATGGCGCCCGACAGCCCGGAGCAGCTCCCGCCGGGCAGCGCCGTTGGCACGGCGCAGGGCCAGGCCCATGCCAGGCTGGAGCCGCTGTTCACGGACGGCCGGCTCAAGCGCGACGAAGCGCAAAGTGACGAGAAGCTGCTGCGCAAGCTGGCGCTGAACCGCCACCCCTACGGCGTCAGCAGCCAGCCGGTGGTGAGCTGGTACACCAGCACCGAGCCCATCGACGGGCTGGCGCCGTGGCGGCTGCAGCTGGGCAGCCGGCCCTACCGGTGCCTGGTGTCGGCGCGCGGCCGCGTGGAGGCGCGCCAACTGATCGCTGCCATCGAGCAGCTGCAGGACCGCGGCCGCGTGCAGCAGTTGCTGGCTGGCCATGTCAGCGCGCCGATGGCCGTCGTCGTGTCGATCAGCAGCCCTCTGCGCGGCATCACGCGGCAGACGCTGACGGAGATCTTCCTCGGACAACGCATCCGCCTGCGCGACGGCAGCGCGCCCGAACCGGTGATGACCAATGCCGCCGCCGAGCGCGAGCAGTTCTTCAACACCGTGCTGCGCCGCCCCGCCGCCGAATACCGCAGCGCCTGGGCGGCCCAGCAGTTCGGCGGCCGCCGACGCGCGCCGCCGGAGCTGGCCGGTGCCGAGGCCATCAAGTCGCATCTGCAGCGCCATGCCGGCGCCATCGGCTATCTGCCGCTGTCGCTGGTCGATGCGTCGCTGCGCATCGTTTTCCTGCCATGACGGCGTTGCTCGACTACCAGCTGGCCTTCGACCTGGCGCCCATCGGGCTGATCCTGTCAGAGCAGCGCATCGTGCGTGACTGCAACCAGCAGGTGTTGGCCATCTTCGGCGCGCGGCGCGAGCAGCTCGTCGGCCACAGCTTCGAGCAGCTCTACCCGTCGCACGACGAGTTCCAGCGCACCGGCGACCGCATCGTCGCCAGCCTCGACGCACGCGGCTGCTATGGCGACGACCGCGTCATGAAGCGCTGCGACGGCAGCCTGTTCTGGTGCCATGTGATGGGCCGCGCGCTGGACCCGCGCGACCCGCATGCGCGCGGCATCTGGAGCTTCGAGGACCTGTCGGCGCGCCGCGGCCTCACCGCCGAGCTGACGCCACGCGAGCGCGAGATCGCCGCCCTGCTGATCGACGGCCTGACCAGCAAGCTGATCGGCCGGCGGCTGGGCATCAGCCACCGCACGGTGGATGTCTACCGGGCGCGGCTGATGAAGAAATACAAGGCGTCCAGCACGCCCGAGCTGATCCACAAACTGCTTTCCGCATGAGTCATTCGCACGCCCCGGCGCTGCCCTACTGCCGCAACTGCCACTTCACGCTCGCCACGCCGCGCCCCGCCTACTGCGGACATTGCGGGCAGGAGACCGACCTGCATCCACCGTCAGTGCGCGAGATGTTGACCGAGTACCTGGGCCACTTCGTCGCCTTCGACGGCCCGCTGTGGCGCACGCTGTGGGCACTCGTCTTCCTGCCGGGTCATCTGACCAACGCCTACTTTCATGGCCGGCGCCGGCGCTATGTACTGCCGCTGCGGGTTTACTTGAGCGCCAGCTTCATCTTCTTCATCGGCCTGGCGCTGCTGCCGCAAGGCCCGACCCAGGTCATCGAGGTTGACGCGCCCGCCGTCGGCGAGGCGGGGGAAGCGGCGAAGGTGGCGACGGTGCGGGTCAGGCCCGACATGACGCCAGCCGAAGCGGCCCCCCAAGCCAAGGCCATCGTGAACGGCGCCAGCGCGCCGGCCGGCATCTCGGTCAGCTCCAAGTTCGGCGATTGCGACCTGGAGCGCCCCGAGACCTGCAGCGCCTTCGAGCGCTGGCTGACCCGGCTCGCCAACAAGGGCGAGTCGATCACCTTCGAGCAGTGGAAGTCGCGCGCCCGCAACCTGGCACCCTACGCCATGCTGGCCATGCAGCCGATCTTTGCGGCGCTGTTGCTGCTGATGTTTGCCGGCAGCGGGCGGCGCTATGCCGAGCACTTCGTGTTCTCGCTGCACAGCCACAGCTTGTGGTTTCTGACCTTGCTGCTGGCCATCGCCAGCGGGCTGGAGGCCGTGCTGATCTTCGCCACCTTCGGCCACGGCCTGCTCGCGCTGCAGCGCGTCTACGGCCTGGGCTGGTGGGGCGCGCTCTGGCGCGGTGTGCTGCTCAGCGCCCTGTACATGCTGCTGCTGTTCAGCGTCGCGATGACTTTTGTAGGCGTCATCGCCGCCATGGGGTGATCAGGTGAAGACGCCCTGGCGCAGCCACTTCGTCGCCACCCACTTCTCCCCCTCGATGACGGGCGCGCCGCCATGCAGGGTCTGCGTGGCCGGGTGGGGCCGGTCGTAGCTGAAGAAGACGGCATTGCCCTTGACGGGAGCCACGTCCAGGCCGATGTCCGGGAAGATGGTCGCGCCGCCGGCTGCGGGCGTGTTCAGGTAGATGACGAGCGTGGCCACGCGCTGGCCGCCACGCTTGAGGATGGCTGGCGTGCTGACGTGGCCGGGGTCGAAATAGTCGTAGTGCGGCTGGTACTCGGCGCCGGGGCGGTAGCGCAGCACCTGCAGGCCCTCGCCATGGTCCAGCGGCCAGCGCAGCAGCGTCGCGATGCGCGCCTCGATGGTGCGGATCAGCTCGGTCTCGCAGCGCTCGAAGAACATGCCGTCGCTGGTGCGCGCGGCATTCACCTCGCTGCCCTCGCTGCCGGTCGCCACGGTCTCGGAGCGCGCCAGGCGCTTGCCCGCCAGGCTGGTGATGCCATCGCACTCCTCGCCGGACAGCAGGTCGCCGAAGACGATCACGCGTGGCTGGCGCAGTGCCATCAGCACCTTGACGTGGCGGTCACCGGCGTCGATGACGGGCGTGAAGCGGCTCATCTCCGGCTCGGGCAGGCCGACCGTCGCACCCGGCGGCGGCGTCAGCGTGGCGGACTGGCCCAAGGTGCGGGCGAGCGCCTGGCGCGCGACGGTCTCGTCCCAGCCGCTGCCGAGCATGGCGGCCAGCACGCTTTCAGAAGCATGGCCAGCGCGGGTCTGCTCGGCGATCCATTCACAGAGTTCGGGCGTGATGACTTGCTGGCTCATGGGGCGGCTTTGCGGCGGAAGACAAGACGTTCGTTGGACGAAACCTCGGGCGCGAGACGATAGCCGTCCAGGTCGAAGCCCTTCAAGCCCTCGGGCGTTTCCAGACGATTCTGGATCGCATACCGGGCCATCAACCCGCGGGCGCGCTTGGCGAAGAAGCTGATGATCTTGTAGTCGCCGTTCTTCCAGTCCTCGAACTGGCAGTCGACGACCCGTGGCTTCAAGACCTTGCGGTCGGCCGCGCGGAAGTACTCCTGGGAGGCCAGGTTGACGATCACGGGCGCCTTCTCCGCATGCGCGAGCCTGTTCAGGTGCAGGGCCAGCCGGTCGCCCCACCAGTCATAGAGGCTGGACCCGGCGCTGGTTTGCAGCCGCGTGCCCATCTCCAGCCGGTAGGGCTGCATGCGGTCCAGCGGCCGCAGGATGCCGTACAGGCCGGACAACATGCGCACATGCTGTTGAGCCCAGGCAAGGTCGTCGGCCGACAGCGTGCGGGCGTCCAGGCCGTCGTAGACGTCGCCGTTGAAGGCCAGCACCGCGGGCTTGCTGTTGTGCCCGGTGAAGCGCGGGCGCCAGGCTTGGTAACGGTCGACGTTGAGCTGGGCCAGGGGCTCGGACAGGTCCATCAGCGCGCGCACGTCGGCCACGCTCTGGGTGCGCAGCACGTCGATCAATGCGGCCGTGTCGGCCAGGAACTGCGGGCGGGTCAGCATCGGTGCCAGTTCCGACGGCGTCGGCGTGTCGTAGTCGAGCGACTTGGCGGGGGAAAGCAGGAACAGCATGGGCGCGGATTTTGAAGCCTCTTTGCGTCAGGCCTCCGCACCCTCGTCGCTGAAGCGGTCCAGCGAGTACAGCGCCGCCGCCACGAGCAGCGCCGCCACCGGGCCCGAGGCCGGCACCAGCATGGCCGACACGACCGGCACGACCAGCACCAGCTGGCGCAGGCCCACGCCGTAAAGCACGCCAGCCCGGCGGACATAGCGCACGCCGGCCGCAGTCCATCGCGCACGCGCCTGCGATTCGACCGGCATGCCGCCTATGAACCCGGCGTGGTTGTAGAAGCGCACCGCCATCACGGTCGACACCAGCGAGGCGAATAGCAGCGCCAGCAACGCCAGCTCCAGCACGAGACGCGGGCTGAGGCTGACGAGGCCTTGCGCCGCAGCCAGGCTGTCATGCAGCGGGGTTGCAGCGAGGGTGACCGTGCCCATCAGCGCCAGCGCGGCCGTGGAGGCCAGCATGGTGGCCGACATCAAGGAGTTGCGCAGCGTCTGCACCGCCAGCACCTCCGAGCCCCTGTGCGCGGACACGACGCGGAACCATTCCTCGCGCAGCGCGGCATGGCGGGCCGAGGCCAGCCGTTGCGGCCGCCACCGTCGCAGCGACACCAGCAAGACCTCGTACAGCGCGATCACCGCCAACGTCGCGCCGACACTGAGCCAGGTCCAGCCCGTGCTCATCGCGCCGGCCCGGCCCTGCGCCGCTCGAGCAGCTCGAACAGACCCATCCCCGCCAGCATGGCGGCGACGAACACCACGGCCTTGATCTCCCCCATGCCCAGCGCCACCAGCGCCGGCCCCGGGCAGAAGCCGGCCAGCCCCCAGCCGGCGCCGAACATCAGGCTGCCACCGACCAGCCGGCCATTGATGGGGCTGGCAGCCGGCAGCTTGAAGGCCAGGCCCAGCAGCGTCGTGTCCCGCCGCTTGACGGCCGCGAAGGCAACCAGACCCACGGCGATGGCGCCGGCCATGACCAGGGCCAGCGACGGGTCCCACGGGCCGACCAGGTCGAGGAAGGCCAGCACCTTGGCCGGGTCGGCCATGCCCGACAGGATGAGGCCGAGGCCGAACACCAGGCCGGCCAGGAGGGAGGTGAGGATGGGCATGAAGTTTCCTCAAGCGACGACGACGTGGCGCAACACGAAGACGGTGACGAAGCCCGCGCCCATGAAGGTCAAGGTGGCGACCAGCGAGCGCGGCGACAGTCGCGACAGGCCGCAGACCCCGTGGCCGCTGGTACAGCCTGAGCCGTAGCGCGTGCCCACGCCCACCAGCAGCCCGGCCAGCACCAGCACGGCCCAGCCCGCGTCGATGCGCGGCATGGGCAAGGCCGTGAACAACACGTAGACCCACGGCGCGATGACGATCCCGACGATGAAGGCGACCCGCCAGCCCAGGTCGCCCCGGACCGGCCTCAGCAGCCCGCCCAGCACGCCGCTGATGCCGGCGATGCGACCGTTAAGCAGCACGAACAGCGCCGCTGAAAGGCCGATCAGCGCGCCGCCCGCCAGCGAGGCCACGGGGGTGAATGCGTCCCAGTCGACGGTCATGGTCATTCCTTCGGGCAGTAGATGTCGTAGAGCGCCACAAGCACCTGGAGCAGCCTCGCGTCAGCGACGCTGTAGAAAATGCGCTTGCCGTCACGGCGGGTGTCCACGACGCCCTCACCGCGCAACACGCCGAGCTGTTGCGACAAGGTGGGCTGGCGGATGCCGAGCGCCGCCTCCAGATCGCCGACGGACATCTCGCCCTGCGACAGTTGGCACAGCAGCAGCAGGCGTTCTTCGTTGGCCAGCACCTTCAAGGCGCCGACCGCCTGGCCGGCTGCCTTGCGCAGAACGTCGGGGTCGATGACGGCAGTGGGCATGTGTCGCTCCTCAATTTGACTTCACTATATTGCTTAATATAATGTCAGTCAACATACTGTTTAGAAGGGTCCCACATGGCCACCGGCACCACCGTCCAGGCCTTCTTCGATGACGCAACCGGCACCGTCTCCTACGTCATCGTCGACAACGCCAGCAAACGGGCGGCCATCGTCGATCCCGTGCTGGACTTCGACTTCAAGTCGGGCCGGACAGGCACCGCCCAGGCGGACAGGCTGCTCGCCTACGTCAGGGAGCAGGGCCTGCAAGTGCAGTGGATCCTGGAGACGCACGCCCATGCCGACCACCTGTCCAGCGCCCGCCACCTGCAGGCCCAGGTGGGTGGACGCATCGCCATCGGCGAGCACATCCGCGAGGTGCAGGCGACATTCAAGAAGCTCTACAACCTGGAGCGCAGCTTCCTGCCCGACGGCCGGCAGTTCGATCACCTGTTCAAGGACAACGAGGTTTTCAAGATCGGCGAGGTCGAGGCCCGCGCGCTGCTGGTGCCCGGGCACACGCCCGCCGACATGGCCTATGTCGTGGACGGCGCGGTGTTCGTGGGTGACACCCTCTTCATGCCGGACGTCGGCACGGCGCGGGCCGACTTCCCCGGTGGCGACGCGCACACGCTGTACCGCTCGGTGCACCGCATCCTGGCGCTGCCGCCCGAGACGCGCATGTACGTCTGCCATGACTACCCGCCCAACGACCGGCCGCCCGCCTGGGAAACGACAGTGGCGGCGCAGCGGGCCGGCAACATCCACGTGCGCGAGGGCGTGAGCGAGGCCGAGTTCGTCACGATGCGCAAGACGCGCGACGCCACGCTCGACGTGCCCACCCTCATCCTGCCGTCCATCCAGGTCAATATCCGCGCCGGCCAGTTGCCGGCCGCCGAGGGCAACGGCATCGCCTACCTGCGCATCCCCATCAATGCGCTGCCCTTGCGCGCCCCATGAGCCGCAGCACGACGCCCACGAGCACGACGCCCGCCGCCAGCCATTCATGGCCGCTGATGTGCTCGCCGGCCAGCGTGACGCCGAGCAGCATGGCGATGACAGGGTTGACGAAGGAATAGCTCGACGCCAGGCCCGCCGAGGCCTCCGCCAGCAGCACCATATAGGCGTTGAAGGCGATCAGCGAGCCGAACACGACGAGATAGGCCCAGGCCCACACCGCTTGCGGCTCGATGCGCTCGGGCAGGGTCTCGCCGTCGATGAGGCTCAGCGCCATCAACACGGCGCCACCGGCCAGCATCTCGCTGGCGAACCCCATCGCCCCGGGCGCCAGCGGCAGGTTGCGCTGCGACAGCACGCTGCCCACGGCCCAGCTCGCGCAGGCGACGCTGATGGCGACCAGGCCCGCGGGTGAGGCGCCAAAGCCCTGGCCCTGCGTCAGCAGCAGCACGCCGACCAGGCCGAAGGCGATGCCGAGCGACTCCATCCGCGTCGGCTTCTCACCCCACAGCAGGTTCAGGCCGGCAATCATCAGCGGCATCACGGCGATGAAGGCGACCACCAGACCGGACCCCACGGTCACCTCTGCGGTCGCCGTGCCGCCCATGCCGCCGCCCAGCATCAGCCCGCCGATGACCAGGGCGTGCAGCCATTGCCGGCGGTCGGGCCAGGGCGTGCCGCGCCAGCGCATCCAGCCGGCCAGCAGCACGCCCGCGACCAGGAAGCGGCTGCCCATCTGCAAGAAAGGCGGCAGGCTGACCAATGCCATCTTGATGGCCAGATAGGTGGAGCCCCAGACCAGCCAGGTGGCGGCCAGGCAGAGCATCAGCTTCGGGGCCAGTCCAGTGGACTTGAGCGGCAAGGTGGTTGTGGTTTGCATGGCCGGCATCGTAGGAATTCCAATGCCGACGCGACATGGCAGATTGAAGGTTGATCGCGTTCAGGACTTTAGGATTGATTGAACTGCACCCCTTCAACGGAGATTTTCATGGCCATCGAGCTGGATCCGCACGATCACCGCATCCTCGCGGAGCTGCAGACCGATGCGCGGCTCAGCATGGCCGAGCTGGGCCGCCGCGTGCATCTGAGCCAGCCCGCGGTGACCGAGCGCGTGCGCAAGCTGGAGGAAGGCGGCGTCATCCGCGGCTACCAGGCCATCGTCGATGGCGCCAAGCTCGGCTACGCCATCCGCGCCGTCATCCGCATCGAGGCCATGGACGAGCCGTCGATGCTGCGCGCGCTGGACAACAGCCCCGAGGTCGTGACCGCCTACGACGTGACGGGCGAAGACAGCTGGGTGCTGGAAATCGCCGTGCGCGACGTGGTGCACCTCAAGGCTGTGCTGACGCGCTTTTGCCAGCAGACGCCGACTGCCACTGCCATCATCCTGCGCGCGCTGCGCGAGCATGCGCCGCTCAGGCCACTGTCGCAGCTGCAGACCGAGCCAATGCCCGCCGCCGTTGGACCAGCATCCAAGAAAAAACCCCGCCGCAGCGGGGCTTGAGCGGGCAGCGCGAGCGCAGCGGCTCAGCGCGCCAGCAACGAGTTGGCCGCGGCGACATCCTCCGGCCGCAGCTGGCCCGAGGCCTGGCGCAGGCGCAGGCTGTTGACGACGACGTCGTAGCGCGCCTTGGCCAGGTCGCGCTGGGTCGAGTAGAGCTGGGTCTGGGCGTTGAGCACGTCCAGGTTCACGCGCACGCCGACCTTGTAGCCCAGCTGCGTGGCCTCAAGCGCCAGCTTGGTGGACGACTCGGCGGCCTCGAAGGCACTGACCTGGGCCTTCTGCGACTGCACCAGGTAGAAGTAGCGACGCGTGCCCTCGGCCACGGCTCGGCGCGCGAAGTCGAGGTCATTGCGGGCCTTCTCTTCCAGCACCAGGGTTTCGCGGATGCGGTTCTGCGTCAGGCCGCCGGTGTAGAGCGGGTAGCTCAGCGTCAGGCCGATGCTGGCGTTCTTGCCCGTGCCGGCGCCCGATTGCGCGGCCGCGATGCCGTTGAGGTTGTTGTGCACGTTCTGGCCGCCCAGCGTGGCGCTGGCGTCCAGCGTCGGCCGCTCGCCGGCGCGCGCGATCTGGGTGTCGAGCTGCGCGATCTCCAGGCCGAGCCGCGCGCGCCGCACGCCGGGGTGCTGCTCATCGGCGGTCGCCACCCAGGTGTCGATGTTGCTGCTCGGCAGGGCCGGCAGCGCGACCGGCACGGCCAGACCCTTGGGCTCGACGCCGACGCGGCCGACGAACTGGTCCAGCGTCACGCGCTTGACGCGCAGGTCGTTCTCGGCGGCCAGCTCCTGGGCCACGGCCAGGTCATAGCGGGCCTGGGCTTCCCGCGTGTCGGTGATGGTGGCGGTGCCGACCTCGAAATTGCGCTTGGCCGAGGCCAACTGCTCGGAGATGCCGGCCTTGTTGGCTTGCGAGGTGGTCAACGCGTCCTTGGCGGCCAGCACGTCGAAATAAGCCGTGGCCAGCCGCACGATCAGGTCCTGCTCGGCCGCCTCGAGGTCGGATTGCGCGAGCGCATAGGCGCGGCGGGCCTTGTCGATGGTCGGCAGGTTGCCGGCGTTGTAGACCGAGTACTTGCCCGACAGGCCGGCCTGTAGCGTCCTGCTGTTGACGCTCAAGCCTGCCGGCGGATCGGAACGCGCGACGGTGCCGGAGGTCGACAGGTACAGCGATGGGCGCGTCAGCGCCTCGGCCTGGGCGGCGCGGGCTGCGGCGGCATCGGCCGTCGCGCGGGTCGCGAGATAGGTCGCGTCATAGCCCCGTGCCGCGTCGTAAAGCTCCTGCAGGCTTTGTGCCTGGGCCGCGCCAGCGAGCAGGAGGCCGACGGCAAAGGCCAGCGGTTGCAGGATCAGGCGGGAGGCAGGGGCGAAGGGCATGAGATTCCTTGACTGGGGCAATGGAGTGAGCGCGGCCGGGTTTATAGAGGCAAAGCCCGCCAGTGACTGAAGCCATGCGACGACCTGCGCCCGCGGGGGCCGCAACGGTCGTTTTGGCGCGACGGGCTGCATCGGCAGTTTCAGAAGCTGAAGGCCGGCGCTTCGGCAAAGCCGGGCAGGCGGCCGGCCACCGTGTCGAACAACTCGACCGAGCGGAAGTCGCTGCCGCCGGTGCGCGTGACCAGCACCGCGCGCATGACCGGCACTTCGCCGACGATGGCGATCAGTCGGCCGCCGATCTTGAGCTGGTTCAGCAGCGCCTGGGGCACGGCGGCGACCGAACCCGACAGCAAGATGGCATCGAATGGCTCTTCGCCGGGCAGGCCGGCGGCTCCGTCCTGGTTCAGCACCGTGACGTTGAGCACGCCTGCACGCTTGAGGTTGAGCTGGGCCTGGGCCGCCAGGCCCGCGTCGGCCTCGAGTGCGATGACGCGTTGGGCCTTGTGGCCGAGCAACGCGGCCAGGTGACCCGTGGCAGCGCCAATCTCCAGTACCTTCTCGTGGCGCTGCACCTTGAGTTCCTGCAGCAGGCGGGCTTCGACTTTGGGCGCCAGCATGCGGCGCGTGGCCGTCAGCGGCAGCTCGACATCGACGAAGGCCTGGGCCCGGTGCGCCACGGGTACGAAATCTTCGCGGTGCACGACATGCAGCAGCTCCAGCACGCTGGGGTCGAGCACGTCCCAAGGGCGGATCTGCTGCTCGATCATGTTGAAGCGGGCTTGTTCGAGATTCATCTTGTTCTCCGGGGCACGGGTCGGGCGGTCTGAAAGCAAAATTCTAGGTGCGCCGGGGGCTGGCAAGCAGGCCGTGCAGCAGCAGCGACATCTGCGCGTCCAGCAGGTCGGTCGCGCTCATCGTGTGCTGGCAGAGGTCGAACTCGCCGAAGGAGTGCTCGTGCAGCATCATGTGCAGCATGGGCGCGATCAGCATGTGCACGGTGGCCTCCACCGGCACGGCGCGGAACTCGCCGGCGCGGATGCCGCGCTCGATGAGGCCGCCGATGAGGTTCTGCGACGGGGTGATGACCTCGTCCACATAAAAGCGCGCCAACTCGGGGAAGTTGCGCGCCTCGACCATCATGATCTTGCAGACCACGCCGGCATTGCCCTGCCCGACCTTGGCCCACCAGGCCTGCATCATCTGGCGCAGCAGCTCGGCGATGGGGCCCTCATACTGCGCCGCCTGCGCGGCGGATTCGGCAATGTGGACCGACAGGTTGTCGCGCACCATCGCCTTGAAGAGCTCGTCCTTGCTGGGGTAGTAGCGGTAGAGCGTGCCCTTGGCGACACCGGCGCGCGCGGCCACCTCCTCGCTGCGCGTGGCCGCGAAACCCTTCTCGACGAAAAGCGCCAGCGCCGCCTCCAGCAATTCCTGCGGGCGGGCGTCCTTGCGGCGTTGACGGGGGGTGGTGGTCAAGTTGTCGGAGTTAATGACCGAAGGGTCACTAATGTAGCCGGCCGGGTCCGGCGGCGGCAAGCCCGTGACACCGGCCGTCGCTACACTGCGCGGCTTTTCGCCGCTCGGAGCCTTTACGTGGATGTAGTCCTGCTGATCAAAGCCGCCATCATGGGCATCGTCGAGGGGCTGACGGAGTTCCTGCCGATCTCGTCCACGGGGCACCTGATCCTGGCTGGCTCGCTGCTCAAATTCGTCGGGGAGAAGGCCAAGGTCTTCGAGATCGCCATCCAAACCGGGGCCATGTTCGCCGTCGTCTGGGAATACCGCGAACGGCTGGCGCGAACGGTCAGCGGCATCACACGCGAGCCCCAGGCCCAGCGTTTTGCGTTGAACGTGCTGATCGCCTTCATCCCGGCCGTGGTGCTGGGCTTGACGCTGGGCAAGTACATCAAGGCTCATCTCTTCCAGCCGGTCGTGGTGGCGTCGGCCTTCATCGTCGGCGGCCTGATCATCCTGTGGGTGGAGGCGCGCCACAAGCGGCTGTACGGCGCAATGGACCTGCAGGGCGCGCGTCGCGCACGCATCGAGACCGTGGACGACATGCGCCCGCTGGACGCGCTGAAGGTCGGCTTGTTGCAATGCGTGGCCATGATCCCCGGCACCAGTCGCTCCGGCGCCACCATCATCGGCGGCCTCGTGCTGGGCATGTCACGCAAGGCGGCGGCGGAGTTCAGCTTCTTCCTCGGCATCCCGACGCTGATGGGCGCCGGTGCGTACTCGGTGATCAAGCAGCGCGATGCCCTCGACTGGGCCGACCTGCCGATGTTCGCGGTCGGCCTTGTGTTCGCCTTCTTCAGCGCCCTGCTCTGCATCCGCTGGCTGATCCGCTACGTGTCGAGCCATGACTTCCGCGTCTTTGCCTGGTACCGCATCGCCTTCGGCCTCGTCGTGCTGGCCACCGCCTACATGGGCATGGACATCTGGAAGGACTGACCGGACCCAGCCAGGCCCTCACGGATAATTCGGCATGGCCATCACGATCAAGACCGCAGCCGATGTCGAAGGCATGCGCATCGCCGGACGCCTGGCGTCCGAAGTCCTCGACATGCTCACGGCGCATGTCAAGCCGGGCATCACGACCAACGAGCTCGACAAGCTCGCGCATGACCATATCGTCAGCGTGCAGCAGGGCATCCCGGCGCCGCTGAACTACTGCCCGCCCGGCTACATCCCCTATCCCAAGTCGATCTGCACCTCGGTCAACAGCCAGGTCTGCCACGGCATCCCCAACGACAAGCCGCTGAAGAACGGCGACATCGTCAACATCGACGTCACCGTCATCAAGGACGGCTGGCACGGTGACACCAGCCGCATGTTCATCGTCGGCGAGGGCTCCATCGCGGCCAAGCGCCTGTGCGCCTTCACATACGAGGCCATGTGGAAGGGCATCGCCAAGGTGCGCCCCGGCGCGCGCCTGGGCGACATCGGACACGCCATCCAGACCTTCGCCGAGAACGCCGGCTTCTCCATCGTGCGCGAGTTCTGCGGCCATGGCATCGGCCGCGTCTTCCACGAGGAGCCGCAGGTGCTGCACTACGGCCGTCCCGGCACGCTGGACGAACTCGTGCCCGGCATGATGTTCACCATCGAGCCCATGATCAACGCCGGCCGCCGCGAGATCCGCGAGCTGGGCGACGGCTGGACCATCGTCACCAAGGACCGCTCGTTGTCGGCCCAGTGGGAGCACACCATCCTCGTCACCGACACCGGCTACGAGGTCATGACCGTGTCGGCCGGCAGCCCACCGCCGCCGGCCTTCATCACGCAGGCCGCGACCGCCGTTGCCTGACGTGGCAACCCTTGCCGATCTCCGCCAGCAATTCAAGGCCGGCAAGCAGGCGCTGATCGACGGCTTCCTGGCCGAGCGCCCGACGCAGGCCGGCGCCCAGACCCTGCTGCGCCGCCTGGCCCGCCATGTCGACGACACGCTGCGCGGCCTGTGGACCCTGGCCGGCATGCCGGACGGTTCCTGCCTCGCCGCCGTCGGCGGCTACGGCCGTGGCGAACTGTTCCCGCACTCCGATGTCGACGTCCTCGTGCTGCTGCCCGACGGTGTCGAGGCCTACCAGCCGGGCGCGGTCAAGACCGCCATCGAGGGCTTCATCACGTCCTGCTGGGACGTCGGCCTGGAGATCGGCTCCTCGGTACGCACGCTGGGCGAATGCCTGTCAGAGTCCCAGGGCGACGTGACCATCCAGACCGCCCTGCTCGAAGCCCGCCCGCTGGCCGGTGACGCCAAGTTGTTCAAGCTGATGGCCAAGCGCTTCATGCAGGCCATGGACGCCAAGGCCTTCTTCCGCGCCAAGACGCTCGAGAGCCTGCAGCGCCACACCAAGTTCGACGACACGCCCTATGCGCTGGAGCCCAACTGCAAGGAAAGCCCCGGCGGCCTGCGCGACCTGCAGATGCTGATGTGGGTCGCCCGTGCGGCGGGACTGGGCAAGACCTGGAAGGCCCTGGCCCAGCGCGGCCTGATCACGCCGTTCGAGAGCCGCCAGCTGCAGCGCAACGAGGGCCAGCTGAGGCTGATCCGCGCGCGCCTGCATGCGGTGGCCGGCCGGCGCGAAGACCGCCTCGTCTTCGACCTGCAGACCGCCGTGGCCCAGAGCTTCGGCTTCGTCTCGACCGACTCGGTGCGCGCCTCGGAGCTGCTGATGCGGCGCTACTACTGGGCCGCCAAGGCCGTCACGCAGCTGCACCAGATCCTGCTGCTGAATCTGGAGGAGCAGATCAACGGCTCGCAGCAGGACCTGCTGCGGACCCTGGACGGCCAGCCCGACTTCCTCGACCGCGGGCGCATGCTGGAGGTCGCCAGCGATGACCTGTATCAACGCGACGCGCACGCCATCCTGCGCACCTTCCTGATCTACCAGCAGACACCGGGCATCAAAGGCCTGTCGGCGCGCACGCTGCGCGCGCTCTACAACGCACGCGGCCTGATGGACGCCGCCTGGCGGCGTGACCCCGTCAACCGGGCGACCTTCATGGCCATGTTGCGCGCGCCCGAGGGCCAGACGCATGCCTTCCGGCTGATGAACCAGACCTCGGTGCTCGGCCGCTACCTGTGGGTGTTCCGCGCCATCGTCGGTCAGATGCAGCACGACCTTTTCCATGTGTATACCGTGGACCAGCACATCCTGATGGTGCTGCGCAACGTGCGGCGCTTCTTCATCCCTGAACACGCCCACGAGTACCCGTTCTGCTCGCAGCTCGCCGCCCAGTTCAGGCAGCCCGAGGTGCTCTATATCGCCGCCCTCTTCCACGACGTGGCCAAGGGCCGCGGTGGCGATCACTCCGAGCTCGGTGCCGTCGAGGTCAGGCGCTTCTGCCGCCAGCACAGCCTGGGCGCCGACGACACCGCCATGTGCGTCTTCCTGGTCGAGCATCACCTGACGATGTCGCGCGTCGCGCAGAAGGAAGACTTGTCCGACCCCGACGTCATCGCCGCTTTTGCGGGCAAGGTCGGCGACGCACGCCGGCTCACCGCGCTCTACCTGCTGACGGTGGCCGACATCCGCGGCACCAGCCCCAAGGTCTGGAATGCCTGGAAGGGCAAGCTGCTGGAGGACCTCTACCGCATCACCCTGCGCGCGCTGGGCGGTGCGCCGATCAACCTCGATGCCGAGATCGAGGCCCGCAAGGCCGAGGCTCGGCAAGACCTGGCCCTGCACTCGCAACTGCCCGGCACCGAAGAGCCGCTGTGGAAGCGCCTGGCCATCAGCTATTTCGCCCGCCATGACGGTGCCGAGCTGGCCTGGCACGCGCGCTCCCTGTGGCGCCATGTGGACACCCAGGTGCCGGTCGTGCGCGCCCGCCCGTCGCCCATCGGCGAAGGCTTGCAGGTGCTGGTCTACGCGCCCGACCAGCCCGACCTGTTCGCGCGCATCTGCGGCTATTTCGACACCGCGGGTTTCAGCATCCTCGACGCCAAGGTGCACACGACACGCAACGGCTATGCGCTGGACACCTTCCAGGTCATCCGCCCCGAGGCCGATGTGCACCACCGCGACCTCGTGCCCATGGTCGAGCAGAAGCTGGCCACCACGCTGCAGGCCGGCGGCCCCCTGCCCGAGCCCAGGCGCGGCCGGCTGTCGCGCCGCGTCAAGAGCTTCCCGTACACGCCGCGCATCTCGTTGCGCCCCGACGAGCGCGCCACCGCCTGGCTGCTGACGATCTCGACCAGCGACCGCGCCGGCCTGCTTTACGCCATCGCCCGGGTGCTGGCGCGCCATGGCATCAATCTGCAACTGGCCAAGATCTCGACGCTGGGCGAGCGCGTGGAAGACACCTTCCTCGTCGACGGCCCGGCGCTGCAGCACAACAGAGCGCAGATCCAGATCGAGAGCGAGCTGCTCGACGCCGTGTCCTTGCCCGCATGAGCTACGCCACCACCATCACCGAGGCGCTTGCCGAACTGGACCGCTTCGACGCCATCGTCGATGTGCGCTCGCCGGCCGAGTTCGCCGAAGACCACATGCCCGGCGCCATCAACTGGCCGGTGCTCGACGACCAGGAGCGCCACGATGTCGGCCTGCTCTATGCCAGCTCGCCCTTCGAGGCCCGCAAGCTGGGCGCGGCACTGGTCGCACGCAACATCGCCCGCCACATCGAGACCAGCGCCGGCAAGTTGCCGAACACCTGGCGGCCGCTCGTCTACTGCTGGCGCGGCGGCCAGCGCTCGGGCGCGATGCACTGGTTTCTTGGCCAGATCGGCTTCCGCTCGCGCCAGCTGGTCGGCGGCTACAAGGCTTATCGCGCCCAGGTGCGGGAGGATCTCATCGCCCTGCCCAAGCGCTTCGCCTGGCGGGTGCTGTGCGGCCGCACCGGCAGTGGCAAGACGCGGCTGCTGCATGCGCTGGCCGCCGAGGGCGCGCAGGTGCTCGACCTCGAAGCCCTGGCCGCCCACCGCGGTTCGGTGCTCGGCGCCCTGCCCGACGCGCCTCAGCCCAGCCAGAAGGCCTTCGACAGCGCGCTATGGCAGGCGCTGCGCGGGCTGGACGCGACACGGCCGGTCTTCGTCGAAAGCGAGAGCCGCAAGATCGGCCGCATTCGCGTGCCCGAAGCACTGCTGGGCGCGATGCAAAATCAGGGAGGCTGCATCTGGATCGCGATGCCCGAGGCAGCCCGTGTCGAGCTGCTGCTGCAGGACTATGGCCACTTCAGCGCCGACGCCAGTGGCTTCTGCCGCGCGCTGGACGGCCTCGTCGAGCTGCGCGGCCGGGCGCGCGTTGAAGACTGGCAGGCCCAGGCGCGCGCGGGGGACTGGGCCGGCGTCTTCGCTGCCTTGATGCGCGACCACTACGACCCCGGCTACGAGCGCTCCCTACGTGGCAATTTCCCAGCGCTGGCCCACGCCCGCGAGTTGCTGCTGGCCGATGGCTCACCGGCCAGCATGCAGGCGGCCGCACGCGCCTTGCTCGACCCAGGCCCGTCGGGTCTATAGCAAGCCGCGGTACAAGCGCAGGCCGAGCAAACGGCGCAACAGCTGGGTGGGGCGGCCTTCGAGGTCCGCCAGGTCGTGGCACCGTGAATGGGCACCCTTGCGACGCCTGTGCCGGCGGCCACATCGTGATCGCCTGGGCCTTTGAGGGCTCGCAGCAGCGCCACAAAGGCGCGCTCTTTTCTCAACAGGGCTTGACATTCCCACGGGGGAAGGCTTCAAAGTCGAAGCATATTGATGAAGGAGCGATGATGATTGCCTACCAAGTGAATGACATGACCTGCGGCCACTGCGTCAGCATGATCACCAAAGCGGTCCAGCGGATCGACCCCGCGGCGAAAGTTGTGATAGATCTGGATTCAAGGCGGGTGGAGATCGGCGCAGTCAACGCGGTGGCCTCGGAACTTAAAGATGCAATCGAGGCCGCCGGCTACACGCCGCTGGAAGCCTCGCCCAGCACGGCACCGCCCGCGCCCACCAAGGCAGGCGGGTGCTGCGGCTGCCGCTGAGGTCAGGTCAGCCCGGCAAAGCGGTCACCTTGTCAGCCAGCATTCAACGAGAAGGCCAGCAGCCATGGAACATGAACACGGTCCGCGGGCTACGGCCGCAAGCGTCGAATCACCCGAAACCTACGTCTGCCCCATGCATCCGGAGGTGCGCACCCACGCACCCGGACGTTGCCCCAAATGCGGCATGAACCTCGTGCTTGCGGGAACAGCCGAGCCGCACGCAGGGCGCGCGCACCATGAGCACCATCACAGGGCGACGCCTGTGGCAGCCACTGCGGCACCGGCAGCGCAGCCGGCACCCGAAGTAGCCGCGCCGGCTGGTGCCACCTTCACCTGTCCGATGCACCCGGAAATCCGGCAAGACCACCCCGGCGACTGCCCCAAGTGCGGCATGACGCTCGAGCCCTTGATTCCGGAAGCGACGGCCGACGACGACAACCCCGAGCTGCGGGACTACGCGCTGCGGTTCTGGTGGACCCTGCCCTTGACGATCATCGTCACCGTGCTCGCCATGGCGGGCCACCGCTTCGGGTGGATGGACCCCGTACGCCAGAGCTGGGTGGAACTGGTGTTGTCGCTGCCGATCGTGCTGTGGGCGGGTTGGCCCTTCTTCTATCGGTGCGTGCAGTCCATCGTGAACAGAAGCCCCAACATGTGGACGCTGATTGGGATCGGTATCGGGGCCGCATTCGCCTACAGCGTGGTCGCGACGGTCGCGCCCGAGTGGTTCCCGGCGAGCTTTGCTGCGCATGGCCGCATCGGTGTCTACTTCGAAGCGGCCGCCGTCATCATCTCGCTGACGCTGCTGGGTCAGATGCTCGAGTTGCGCGCGCGCTCGCAAACCTCCGCAGCGATCAAGTCGTTGCTGCGGCTGGCCCCCAAGACAGCCCGCCGCATCGAAGCCGACGGCAGCGAGGGCGACGTACCCTTGACGCACGTCCACGTGGGCGACCGCCTGCGCATCCGGCCCGGTGAGAAAGTGCCAGTCGATGGCGTGATCCTGGAGGGGTCGAGCGCCATTGACGAGTCCATGCTGACAGGTGAGCCAGTGCCGGTGAGCAAGCGCCCCGGCGACAAGGTCATCGGCGCGACCATCAACAGCTCGGGCACGCTGGTGATGAAGTCAGAGCGAGTCGGTTCGCAAACCATGCTCTCGCAGATCGTGCAGATGGTGGCGCTTGCGCAGCGGTCGAAGGCGCCGATGCAGCGCATGGCCGACCAGGTCGCCGGCTACTTCGTGCTGGTCGTGCTGGCGATCGCGGTGCTGTCGTTTTTCGCCTGGGGCTTTCTCGGCGGTGAACAGGGTTGGCAGTTCGGCCTTATCAACGCTGTGTCCGTCCTGATCATTGCCTGCCCGTGTGCCCTCGGGCTCGCGACGCCCATGTCCATCATGGTCGCCACTGGCAAAGCTGCCACGCAGGGCATCTTGTTCCGAGACGCGTCGGCGATCGAGAACTTCCGCAGGGTCGACACCATGATCGTTGACAAGACCGGCACGCTGACCGAAGGCAAGCCGGCATTCGACCGAGTCGTGCCCGCCGCCGGTGTCTCGGAGTACGAGGTGTTGCGTCTGGCGGCCAGCCTGGACCAGGGCAGCGAGCACCCGCTGGCGCAAGCCATCGTCGACGCCGCCAAGAAGCTTCAGCTGCCTTTGACCACCTCGCAGGAGTTCGAGTCGTCCACCGGCATTGGTGTGCGCGGCCAGGTCGACGGCAGGCGCCTCTCTCTTGGCAACACCGCACTGATGGAGCAAGACGCTGTCGACGTGGCTCCGCTGCGAGATGCCGCAGAAGAACTGCGTCGAGAAGGCAGCAGCGTGATGTTCCTTGCTCAGGACGGTCGCCTGCTCGGCGTGCTGGCGGTGTCGGACCCGATCAAGGCCAGTTCGGTAGAGGCGCTTGCAGGGCTTCACCAGGCCGGCATGCGTGTGGTCATGGCGACGGGGGATGGGCTCACGACGGCCAAGTTCGTGGCTGGCAAACTCGGCATCGACGAAGTGCATGGTGAAGTGAAGCCTGCAGACAAGCTCGCGTTGGTCGACAAGCTGCAGCGCGAAGGCCGGGTGGTTGGCATGGCCGGTGACGGCATCAACGACGCACCAGCGCTGGCCAAGGCCGACGTAGGGGTCGCAATGGGAACCGGCACCGATGTGGCCATCAACAGCGCCCAGGTCACGTTGGTCAAAGGCGACTTGCGCGGCATCGCGCGGGCGTGGGCCATCTCGCAGGCGACGGTCACCAACATGCGTCAGAACCTGGGGTTCGCGTTCGTCTACAACGCGCTGGGTGTGCCCCTGGCTGCGGGGCTGCTGTACCCGTTCACCGGCTGGCTGCTCTCACCGATGATCGCGGCGTTGGCGATGAGCCTGTCGTCGCTCAGTGTGGTGGCGAACGCGTTGCGGCTGCGGTCAACTCGATAAAGCGACCGGCGATTCGACCATTGCCGCGAATGCAACGCCCACCGCGAGGACGGGGCCCGGACTGTTGATCCGCAGCTGCCAGGCTCGAGCCCAGGTCGGTGAGCCAACTCGGAAGCCTCGTTCGCACATGCGGACGGGGCTTTTTCTTGTGGCGACGTTCCCGCCTCAGGACCGCCGCCATCGTCCGCCGCGCCCGCTCCGGCGCCCGCCGGAAACGCCCAACACCCCGTTATTCAGGCTTTTCCGATGTCCTTGTTCCTCAAAGGTAGCTGTTCCACAAGCGCCTACGGGTCCACATTCCTCGCTTCGCGCACAGCCGCATCGGCATCAGCGACTTGCAGTGAATCAACGGTTGGTGCAGTGTCAGGCGGAACGTAACCGACGTCCGCCCTGCCGCCCGCTGACTGAATCGACCAACCAACTTCCTACACGGTCATGCAATCCATCGGCTCCCCACTGATGTGGTCCTTGTTCGCGGCCTTCGTCTGCGTTGCGCTGCTCGTCGATTTCTTTGCGATGAGCAAGCAGGGCGCCCACCGCGTCAGCACCCGCGAGGCGGTGATCTGGTCCCTCGTCTGGGTGGGCGTGTCCTTGCTCTTCGTGGGCTGGCTGTGGTGGCACCTCGGCGGCGCCGGTACGGATGAAGCCGCGCGCGCGCTGGCCAACGACAAGGCGCTGGAGTTCTTCACCGGCTACCTGATCGAGAAGGCGCTTGCTGTCGACAACATCTTCGTGTTTCTGATGCTGTTCACCTACTTCGCGGTGCCGGCCGAGTTCCAGAAGCGCGTGCTGATGTTCGGCATTCTGGGTGCCCTCGTGCTGCGGGCGGGGATGATTCTGGTGGGTGCCTGGCTGATCGCGCAGTTCCATTGGGTGCTGTATGTCTTCGGCGCCTTCTTGCTGTTCACCGGGATCAAGATGTGGTGGGCCGCCGGCCAGGAGCCCGATCTGGACAACAACCCTGCCCTCAAGTGGATCCGGCGCCGCTTCAAGATCTCGCCTGACTACGACGGCGAAAAATTCTTCACGAGGGTCGGCGGCGTCAAGATGGCGACGCCGCTGCTGGTGGTGATCGTGTTGATCGGCATCGTCGACATCGTCTTCGCCGTGGACTCCATTCCGGCCATCTTCGCGATCACGACCGACCCCTTCATCGTGCTCACGTCCAACGTGTTCGCCATCCTGGGCCTGCGCGCCATGTACTTCCTGCTCGCCAACATGCACGAGCGCTTCCACCTGCTCAGCTATGGCCTGGCGGTCGTGCTCGTCTTCATCGGCACCAAGATGCTGCTGATCGACGTCTACAAGATTCCCGTTGCGTTCTCGCTGTGCTTCACCGCGGTGACGCTGGCCGTGGCCATGGTCCTGTCGCTCAAGATTCCGCCCAAGGGCAAGAGCGGCAGCGCCTATCCGTTTGCTGCCAAGAAGCAGGACGAGCAAAAGTAGGTGGGCGTCGCGCCGGGGCCGCTCGACGCGGGGCCGACGGGTGCGTGACAGCCGGGGTTCGGCGGCCGACATGGCGCGGCTTGCGGGCTTGGCTTTGTGCAGCAGCAAGGCGGTCATGGGGTAATGAACCGCACCGGGAATTGAACAGGCGCCTCGGCCAAGTTGAGTGATTTGAACTCCGCCAGACCCAGCAGCGCGGCGAAATGGGGACACGCAGGCCCACCGGCACCCCCTCGCGCGCGGCGGCGCGGATGCCGGCGCAGACCGCTTCGAAGGCGTCCAGCCCGCGGATGGCCGCATAGCTCGCGGCCGTGCTGCCATCCAGCGACACGGTGAGCTGGTCGAAGCGCCGCGCCACTTCGGCGGCGTGCTTGGCCAGCGCCAGGCCGGCCGTCAGCAGCCACAGCTTGAGGCCCCGAGCGCGCAGCAGCGCCGCGATCTCGCTCCACTGCGGGTGCAGCAGCGGCTCGCCGCCGGACACCAGCACGATCTGCGTGCCCAGCGCCGCCAGGTCCGGCAGCAGCCGCTGCACGGCGGCGAGGTCGATGTCGCGCCGCCCATGCCGCCAGTAGTCGCAGCTCACGCAGCGCGAGTTGCAGCGCTCGGTCAGGTAGAGCGTGGCCAGCGGCAGCCGCGTGAGCGGGTCGGCCAGCGGGCTGCGACGCTCGATGACGACGCTAGAACATGCCATGCAGCTCGACAAAGCTCTGCCGCCGGTTGTCCACCGCGTTCTGCGGGATGCCGCCAAAGCGCCGATAGCCGGCACGCAGCTGCACGAAGGCGATGGGTGTGTACTCGTAGACCAGGCTGTAGCGCACCTTGTTGTCGTGGGCCACGCGGCGGTCGGGGTCGAGAAACTCGCTGGTCAGCTTGAGGTTGTGGCCCTGCTGCACCAGCCAGTTGGCCTCCAGCAGCGTCGCGAACTGGCGGCGCCGGCCCTCCGGGTAGCCGCTGTCGCTGACGAGGTCGATCTCGGCCAGCCAGGCGATGGGCCCCGTCGTCGTGCCGGCGAACAGGCCGTAAGCCTGGCGGTTGCCCGCCGCCGCCTTGACCTGGGCCGCCGCCGCACCGATGCGGCCCCAGGGCTGCAGCCAGATGGCCTGGGCCGTGGTCTGGTGACCGCTTGAGCCGCCGGTGTTGCCAGGGCCGTTGCTGCGCACCAGCTGGATGGACCATTCATCGCTCTCATGGCCCAGCTCCAGGCCCTTGTCGGGCACCGTCATGCTGACGCCGCTGAGCTGGCGCACGAAGGCCAGGCTGTCCTGCAGCCGCCAGCCGAAGGGCAGGTAGAACTGGCCCGCCTTGGCATACCAGCCCAGGCCCGGCGTCGACAGGCGCACATAGGCCTCCTGGCGCTCGGACTTGCCCGGCGCGACCTGCTGGTCCAGGTGCACGCCCAGGTAGTCCTTGATCAGCTGCACGTCGGCATAGAGCCTGAACTGCTCGGTGCCGCCGACGCTGCGCGTGGGCTGGCCGGAGACGGCGGTGCGCGTCGTCGCCGTGCGCAGGTCGCCACCCAGGCGCAGGCGGTCGTCCAGCAGCGAGCCGTTCCAGCCCTGCAGCGCATCGGGCAGCGCATTGGCGGGGATGGCACCTTGCGCAAACGCATTGCCGACCGCATTGCGCAGGCCGCCGCCGGTCGGGTTCACATGGCAGGCCACGCATTTGATGCCGCTGCGGATGGCCAGATAGGGCTCGGCATGCGCGCTTGAAAACAGCAGCGCCAGGGCCAGGCCGAAAAGCAGGCGGGCGGCCCTCATGGCTGTGCTCCGTTGTTGATCCACTGGCGGATCAGGTTGACGGTCTGGGCGTCCAGAAAGGGGCCGCCCAGGGGCATACGCGCACCGACGGCCTGGTGGCCTTCGAGCTTGTGGATCAGATAGCTGTTGGCCGCGTCACCCGGCGCCACGCGCTTGAGCGCCGGCACGCCGCCACTGTTGACGCCCACCAGCATCACGTAGCTGTTGCCCGCGTCCAGCCGCAGGCCGCGCGGCGCGGCCGCGCCGGCATGGCAGGCCGTGCAGGCGGGCGTGAAGACATGGGACTGGATGGAGCGAAAGCTCGCCGTCATCGGCCCGCTGGGGTCGTCGCCCTCGCCCAGCGGCCGGCCGTTGCCGTCCAGGCCCTCGCCGCCGCCGCCACCGCAGCCGGCCACCACCACGACCGCCACGGTGCCGAGCGCACCCCATATGCGTTTGGAGATCCTCATCATTGCCCTTTCCTGCTACTCACTGCGGCGTGAGTGCCGGCCCGCGCGACGCGGGTTCAACCTAGGCTCAAAGGAATCAGAAGGCCGCGGTCAGCGACAGCACGGCGGTGCGCCGGCGCGTCGAGTCCGTCCAGGTGTAGGGGCCGCCCCGGCCGGCGCCGATCCAGGCGAGCTGCAGCTCGCTGCTCTGGCCCAGCTGCCATGAGGCGCCCAGGCGCAGGTCCAGCCGCGTCGGGCCATGCGGTTCGGCATAGGACCAGACCTGGCCCCCTCGGCCGTGCAACAGGCCGACATGCGCGAGGCCCGCCCAGCCCTTGGCGAGGGGCCAGCGCAGATTGAGCTCGGCATAGGCGCTGCGCTGGCCACCGCCGTAGTAGTCGGGCGACAGATACAGGCGCAGGTTCCAGCCCTCGCCCAGCAGGCCCGCGTAGACCTCCTGGTAGTCGTAGCGCGACACGTTCTCGAAGCCATGCGCGATGACGCCGGCCTCGCCGTCCAGGCCTGTCCCAAGCTCGAAGACCCGGCCGCCATAGGCCTGCAGCCAGGCGCCACGGCCCAGGGCGTTGAAGCGCGCATGCGCCAGCTGAGCACCGGCGTACCAGCCGGCGCTGCCGTCCCAGGCCAGGCCGAGCTGGGCGCTGGGTCGGTTGCCGCTATAGGACATACCGCGCTGGCGCGCATCCGTCTGCACGGACAGCGTGCCGCCAACATCCGCCCACGCGCCGCCCACGCCGGCCAGCAGCGTGGCGGCCAGCGTCGTCAGTCGGGCCAGAGGGGTCAGGGGCATCAGTCGGCAGTCCGCCCCATCGGCTTGCAGGCCGAAACGCGCATGCCGGCATGGCGTGCCAGCGTGGCGCAGCTGTCGATGCGGCCCTGCGCGGCGGTGACCAGTGCCGTCTTCAAGGCCAGCGTGCCGCGCCGGCCGTCGAGCTCGCGCACCAGGGCCAGCAGCCCTGCGGCATGCGCGGCCGCGAAGGACGAGCCCGACACGAGCGCCCAGCCGCCGCCCACCGCCGTGCTCGGCACGTCACGCCCCGGCGCCAGCACGGCACCCTCGGGCAGGGGCAGTGCGCTGCCGACGACGAGCACGCCGGGGTGGCTGGCCGGGAACGGGTTGGCGCCGCCACTGCGCGGCAGCGCCGCGACGACCATGGCACCGCGCGCCTGGGCCTGGTCCAGCAGCAGGGCCAGCAGGCGGTCGTCCGGCCCGCCCAGACTCATGTTGATGATGTGGGCGCCCTGCTGGATGGCGGCGTACAGGGCCTTGGCCAGGCCCAGGCTGGTGCACAGCGTCTGCTGTTGCGGCGCCTGCCAGCAGGCACGCAGGGCCAGCAGCCTGGCCTGGGGCGCGACGCCCGCAATGCCGGCGCCATTGTCGGCGCGCGCGGCGATGACGCCGGCGATCGCCGTGCCATGGCCCTCGGCCGGCGGCAGCCTGTCATCGACGAAGTTCTCGTTGAAGACGACCTGGCCGGCCAGGTCGGGATGCTGGGCCTCGACGCCGCTGTCGACGACGGCCACGCGCACGCCGCGGCCGGTGGCCAGCTTGTGCAGCTCGGCCAGCTGCCATTGGTGCGCCGCCGGCTGGGCCGGGTAGAGCGGCTCCTGCTGGCTGGCCTCGGCCCGATAGAGGCCGACGGGCTGGGCCCAGGCGACGCGCCTGTCCTCGGCCACGGCGCGGGCGGCCTCGGCGGACGTGCGCGCGTCGCCCTCGGGCAGGCGCATGACGAAGCAGTCCACGCCGGCCAGCGGCATGGCCCATTCGCTGCGCATCTCCAGCTTGTGAGCCTGGGCCAGCGCCTGGGCGGTCTGCTGGCGCGACTGCCGGCCCACGCCCTCGCCATAGGTGCCGGCATAGCTGCCGTCGGGCCGGTAGTGGGCCTTGGGCAGCTGCAGCATGACCAGGACCTGGCGCTGGGCCTCCTCGGCTTGCGCATGGGCCGGCATGGCCATGCAGCAAAGCAGCAGCGCCAGCAGGGCGAGCCAGGCTTTCATCGCACCGGCCCCGGCTGCAGCGGCTCGGCCATCGCGACGATGGGCGCCGTGCGCAGCGTCGCCAGCCCCCGGGCGTCGACGCGCAGCAGCCAGGCGCCGGTCTCGGTCGGCCCGGCCACAACACCCGCACCCTGGGCCTGCAGCAGCTCGCGCACGGCCTGCTCGCCGGTGCCGGGCTTGAACATCACCAGGGCGTCCGCCACGACAGGCGCCGTGCCGGCGGCCGACAGGCCCCGGTAGTCCGGCGCGTCCTGGGCGGGCAGCAACAGCAGCCCCAGCAGTACCGCGATGGCCGCGCCTTGCAGGCCCAAGGCCCAGGGTACCCAGCGCGGCGTGGCAGCGGCCACGGGGCGGGCCGGCTCCATCAGCGCATGCATCCTGGCCAGGCCGGCCTCGACGTCGCCGCCCTCGGGCTGGCCGCCGGCCGCCCGCATCAGCGTCTGCATGGGCTGCTCGGCCGCCAGCTCGTTGCGGCAGGCGGCACAGTGCAGCAGATGCTGCTGCACCTGCGCCATTTCATCGTCGCCCAGCTGGCCGCGCGCATACCAGGGCAGCAGGGCCTGCACCGCCGCGTGCTCGTCATGTTCCATCGCGATCACCACACTCATCACAGTTCTCCTTGATGACCCGCCAAGTCATCCAGCAGCAGGCGCAGCCGCCGCCGCGCATAAAACATCCGCGTCTTCACGGTCTCGGCCGGGCAGCCGACGATGTCGGCGATTTCGGCATAGGCCATGTCGTGGAAGTAGCAAAGCTCCACGACCGCCCGGTGCTCCGGCGACAGTTCGGCCATCGCCCCACGCAGCCGCCCGCGCAGCTGCGCCAAGCCCAGCCGCTGCTCCGGCCCCGGGCCGGCGTCGGCGGGCTCGTCAGCCGCATCGGCATCCACGGCCAAGTCCTGCCGGCTCAGGCATTTGAGCGCCTTGCGGTAGGCGATGCCGAAGATCCAGGTCGACAGCTTGCTGCGCCCGTCAAAGCTGTCGGCGCGCTGCCAGACCACCATCATGGTGTCGTTCAGCACCTCGTCGAGGGCATTGGACTGCCGCATCATGTGCGCCAGAAAACGCGACAGGCGCGGGTGGTAGAGGCGGTAGAGGGTATCGAATTCGGCGCGCCGGCCGCGCTTGATGCCGTCCAGCAGCGCCAGTTCCAGCGCCTCGGCCGCCGGCCCACGCCCGGGTGCCGGGGCGTCTTCGCGCTTACTGCCGACCTTCAGCCACTTCAACATGCTCGTCACAAACGGGCTCCCTTTGCGCATGAGTTCCGGCCCGCGGCCCGGAGGTTCAAGGCGATGGTAGCGAGCCGCCCCCCGGCGGCTGAGGGGCCACCTGCACCGCTTCTGGAGAAGGCGGCCCGATCTGCGGCGAATCAGCTCGACGACTGCATCCGGCGTGACGAAATTGGCGATTTGCATGTATTTACGCCTCACATCCCGCGCCCAGGCCCGCTAAAAATGGTCGTTAGAAGCGGCAAGACTTCTCGATCAATCTCGCAGGGAGATATCCAATGCTCGGAAACACCACCATCGGGGTTCGCCTCGCCCTGAGCTTCGGCTTCGTCCTGTCGCTGATCGCGGCGCTCATCGTGTTCGCCATCCTGCGGCTCGGCGCCATCGGCGACGCCACCCACCAGATCCTCAACGAGGACTGGGTCAAATCCGAAGCCGCATCCACCATCGACACGCTCACACGCAGCAACGGCCGGCTCACGCTGGAATTGCTGCTGGCGACCGACGCCCAGCATCTGGCCCGCATCCAAGCGCAGATCGACGCCAACCGGCTGGCGGTCAGCGCCGCGCTTGAAATCCTCGACAAGCTGGTCACCCGCCCCAAGGGCAAGGCCATGCTGGCGCGCCTGAAGGAGGCGCGCGCCAGCTACGTCGCCTCGTTCTCCGCGGTCATCAAGCTGACCCGAGAGGGACAGATGTCCGAAGCACGCGAGACGATGCTCAAGCAGACGCTGCCGGCGCTGGACGCGCTCGGCACGCCGGTGAAGGAGCTGGTTGCCTTGCAGAAGCAGCTGGCTCAAGACAGCGGCAGCAAGGTGACCGCCAACATTGCCTCCGCCCGCGTGCTGATGCTGCTCAGCGGGCTGGCCTGCCTGGTGATCGGCGCGGCCTGCGCATGGCGCTTGAGCCGCTCGATCACCCGGCCCATCGCGGCGGCGGTGCATGTGGCACAAACGGTCGCCAGCGGTGATCTCACCACCCGCATCGACGTGCGGGGCGGCCGGGACGAAGCGGCACAGCTGCTGCTCGCGCTCAGCCGCATGAATGAAAGCCTGGTCCGCATCGTCGGCGAGGTGAGGCAAGGCAGCGACCACATTGCCAGCGGCTCGGCACAGATCGCGACCGGCAACGCCGACCTGAGCCAGCGCACCGAGGAGCAGGCGAGCAACGTGCAGCAGACGGCCGCATCGATGGAGCAGATCACCAGCACCGTCAAACAGAACACCGAGACCGCCCAGCAAGCCAACGAGATGGCCACATCGGCGGCAGCGGCGGCCATCAGGGGCGGCGAGGCGGTGGGCCAGTTGGTCACCACCATGCAGGACATCACAGCGGCGTCGAAGAAGATCGTCGACATCATCGGCGTGATCGACAGCATCGCCTTTCAAACCAACATCCTGGCACTGAACGCGGCGGTCGAAGCGGCTCGCGCTGGCGAGCAGGGCCGCGGTTTCGCGGTCGTTGCCAGTGAAGTGCGCACGCTCGCCCAGCGCAGCGCCCAAGCGGCCAAGGAGATCAAGACGCTGATCGGCGACAGCGTCGAGAAGGTGGATGTCGGCGCCCGGCTGGCCGGCCAGGCCGGGACGGGCATGGACGACATCGTGCGCCAGGTGCAGCGCGTGAGCGAACTGATCGCCGAGATCTCCAGCGCCTCGCGAGAACAGGCCGTCGGCGTCGGGCAAGTCGGTGACGCCGTGAGCCAGCTCGACGAGGTGACCCAGCAGAACGCCGCCCTGGTCGAGGAAAGCGCCGCTGCGGCCGACAGCCTGCGAAGGCAGGCCGCGAAGCTGGCCGAGGTGGTGTCGGTGTTCAAGCTCCCAGCGCTGCTGACCTACGACCGCAAGACGACTGAAGACGTCGTCAACGCCGCCTCGACGGACCCGCTGTTGCTCGGCCGCAGCTAGCGGCTGCCGCGTCGCCGGATCGCGGCGCATGGACACTTGGGAGGCGCTATCGTTGCGCCATGAGCGATGCCGGCGCCCTGCCCCTGCCAACCGTGGACAGCCCGACAACGGCCCGCCCGGACGCGTCGGCCGACGCTGCGCCGCAGTTGCAGGCCGGCGGCGGCACGGGCAGCGCGCGCGAATGGCGCGTCAGCGGCGACTGGACCCTGCTGGGCCTGCGCGAGCGCTATGCCGAGTTCCGCCAGCGCGTGGCCGCCGCCAGCGCCGAGACGCCCGAGGCGCTGTGGGACCTGCGGGCCCTGAGCCGCCTGGACACCGCCGGCGCACTGACCCTGTGGCTGGGCTGGGGCCGCAAGCCTCCCGCGCGGCTGCTGTGGTTGCCCGAGCATGTGACGCTGTTCGCCCAGTTCATGCAGCCTGTCGCCCTGCCCAAACCCGGTCCTCGCCTCGGCCCCGGCCTGCAAGGCGCCAGCCTCGGCCTGCTTGCCTTCGCCCGCCATGCGGTCGACCTCGTCGCGCTGGTCGGCCGGCTTCTGCTGGACCTGGTGCAGGTGCTGCGCCACCCCTCGCTGATCGGCTGGCGCGAAATCTCGGCCAATGTCTTTCGCACCGGTGCGCAGGCGCTGCCGATCACGGCGCTGGTGGGCTTTCTCGTCGGCCTGACGCTGTCCTATCTGATCTCGCGCCAGCTCAAGACCTATGGCGCCGACATCTTTGTCATCAACATCCTCGGCCTGGCCGTGCTGCGCGAGCTGGGGCCGCTGCTGGCGGCCATCATCGTGGCCGGCCGCTCGGGCTCGGCCATGACCGCGCAGATCGGCGTCATGCGCGTCACGCAGGAGCTCGACGCGCTGTCGGTCATGGGCATCTCGCACACCGTGCGCCTGGTGCTGCCCAAGGTGTTGGCGCTGGCCGTGTCGCTGCCGCTGGTGGCGCTGTGGACCAGCGCCATGATGCTGATCGGTGGCATGGCCGCGGCGGCGGCGCAGCTGGGGCTGGACCCGACGCAGTTCATGCACACCCTGCCCAGCGTCGTCGAGCCGGTCAACCTGTGGTTGGGCTCGGCCAAGTCGGTGCTCTTCGGCGGACTGATCGCACTGCTGGCCTGTCACTTCGGGCTGCGCGTCAAGCCCAACACCGAGAGCCTCGGGCAGAGCGTCACGCAGTCGGTGGTGACGGCGATCACGCTGGTCATCGTCGTGGACGCGATCTTTGCGGTGCTGTTCTCGGATGTCGGCGTATGAAAACCGAGGCCATCATCGAAGTCGACAACGTGACCACCGCCTTTGGCGGCCACGTCATCCACCGCAACCTCAACCTGAGCGTGCACCGCGGCGAGGTCGTCGCGCTGATCGGCGGCTCGGGCTCGGGCAAGACGACGCTGCTGCGCCTGCTGCTCGGCCTGGAGGTGCCGCAGGCCGGCAGCGTGAAGATCTTCGGCCACCCGCTGGGCCGCTGCGCGGTGCGCGACCTGGAGCGCGTGCGCTACCGCTGGGGCGTGCTGTTCCAGGCCGGCGCGCTGTTCTCGGCGCTGAGCGTGTTCGACAACGTGGCGCTGCCGCTGCGCGAATTGAAGAGCGTGCCGCCCGACCTGCTCACGCCCCTGGTCATGCTCAAGCTAGCCCAGGTGGGCCTCAAGCCCGACGACGCGCTCAAGCGCCCGGCCGAGCTGTCGGGCGGCATGATCAAGCGCGTGTCGCTGGCGCGCGCGCTCATCCTCGACCCGCAACTGCTCTTCCTGGACGAGCCCACCGCCGGGCTCGACCCCGACAGCGCCAAGCAGTTCGTCAAGCTGCTGCGCCGGCTGCGTCAGGAGCTGGGGCTGACCGTCGTCATGGTGACGCACGATGTCGACACGCTGTTCGCCGTGGCCGATCGCGTGGCCGTGCTGGCCGACCAGCACATCATCGCCTCGGGGCCGCTCGCCGAGGTCGCGCGGCTGCCGCATCACTTCGTGCGCAACTTCTTCCTCGGTCATGTGGAGCGGTGTGCCGAAGAGGATGTGCGGCGCTTCCGCCTCAGTCTCGATGACACCAGCGATGAAGGGGGCGTGCCCGCCGTGCTCCGCGAAGCGATATGACGCCCCGCGCCCAGTCTCGCCGCGCCGAACGCGGCCGCGCCCGGTCGGCCCCCCGGGGGGACAGCGATGCGCGCGGCATCGAGCCGCGCGAACATCGCTTGACCGCGCCGGCTTGGGAACGACCCGGCGCTCGGCCCGCAAAGTCCGTGACCAGCTGACCTCACCACCATGGAAAACAAAGCCCACGCCATTGCCGCCGGTGTCTTCCTGCTGCTGCTCGGCCTCGCGCTGGCCGCCAGCGTCGCCTGGTTCCAGGGCGACCGCACCGAGCGTGTCCACTACACCGTCGTCGCCCGCAGCGGCGTGCCAGGTCTCAACCTGAAGGCGCCGGTCAAGCTGCGCGGCGTGCAGGTCGGCCATGTCGACACCATCGGCTTCGACCCCGCCGACCCGCGCCAGATCCTCGTCGGCATTGCCGTCGATGCCGCCGCGCCGGTGTCGGCCACCACCCATGCCCAGCTCGGCCTGCAAGGCGTCACCGGCCTGTCCTTCGTCAGCCTGGAAGAAGCCGATGCCAAGGCCCCGCTGCAGCGCGCCGCGCCCGGTGCCCGCATCGCGCTCAAGCCCACGCTGCTGGACCGCCTGGCCGAGAGCGGGCCGCTGCTGCTGGCGGGCTTCGCCGAGACGGCCGACCGGCTCAATGCGCTGCTCAGCGAGGGCAACCGCGCCCAGCTGGGCCGCAGCCTGGTGCAGCTGGAGCAGGCCGCCACCGACACCAGCCGACTGATGGCCGCGCTGCAGCCGGGCGCGCACGCGCTGCGAGTCTTCTTGAAGGATGCCGACGCGACCGCACAGCGCGCCAGTGCCGCCCTGCGCGAGATCGAGGGGTTGGCGGCCGACAGCCGCGCGCTGACGCAGGAACTGAAGGCCCGCGTCGCCGTGCTCGACCGCATCGACGGCGCCGCAGCGCAAGTGCAGGCCACCAGCCGCAATCTCGAACTCGCCCTGGTCGGCGACACACCGCAGCGCAGCCGCCCGTTGCTGGGCGACCTGGCCGCCGCCAGCCGCAGCATCGAGCGCGCCGCCACCGACGTCGGCGCCCAGCCGCAGAGCCTGCTGTTCGGCCGCGGCGCACAGCCGCCCGGGCCCGGCGAGGCGGGCTTTGCGGAGCGGTTCAACAAATGAGATCGACATCGACCCTGCTGGCCGCGGCGCTGTTCCTGAGCGCCTGTTCCCTGACCCCGACCGTGCCGACCCGCGCCGTCTACGACCTCGGCCCCGCGCCCGCCGCCACGGCCACGGGAGGGGCGCTGGCCTGGCGCAGCGCCGACGTGACCGCCCCGCCCTGGCTCCATGGCGAGGGGATCGCCTACCGCCTGGCCTTTCAGCAGGCCCAGCGACTGCAGCACTACCGCGACAGCCTCTGGGCCGCGCCACCGGCCGCGCTGCTGACCCAGCGCCTGCGCCAGCATCTCGCCGCCGTGCCCGCCCCGCCCGGC
>NZ_JBQVNP010000022.1:0-49723 GCF_052436255.1 Roseateles sp.
ATGCGCCAGCCGCCGAACATCGTGCCCAGGCCGATGGCGAGATAGCAGGACACGATGACCCAGTATGGCGGCGCAGACTCGCCGGCGCCCATCATGCCGGCGGCAATCAACAGCATCCAGATCAGGCCGATGGTCTTCTGAGCGTCGTTGCCCCCGTGGCCGAGGCTGTAGAGGCCCGCTGAAACGAGCTGCAGCCGCCGGAACCAGCGGTCGATGCGTATGGGCGACTTGCGCCGACAGATCCAGCCAACGACGACCATCAACAGTGAGCCCAGCAAGAAACCCAACAGTGGCGAAACGAGGATGAAGGCGACCGTCTTCCAGATGCCGCCAGCGATCAGCGCCTGCGGCCCGGCTTTGGCGATGACCGCACCGACGATGCCGCCGATCAGGGCGTGCGAGGAGCTCGACGGGATGCCCCACCACCAGGTGATGACGTTCCAGACGATGGCTCCGATCAGCGCGCCGAAGACCACGTGGTGATCCACGATGCCCGGCTCGACGATGCCCTTGCCGATGGTGGCAGCCACCTTCAACTGGAAGAAGGCAATGGCCAGGACGTTGAAGAAGGCCGCGAACAGCACGGCCTGCTGGGGTTTCAGCACGCCGGTGGAAACGACGGTGGCGATCGAATTGGCCGCGTCGTGGAAGCCGTTCATGAAGTCGAACACCAGGGCCAGCACGACGAGCAGGGCCACCACCCAGAAGGCGATCTCAGCGGATGCCATCTAACCGCCTGATCAAGAGTTCTCGAGGACGATGCCCTCGATCAGATTGGCCACGTCTTCGCAGCGGTCGGAGATGGACTCCAACTGTTCATAGATCGCCTTGAGCTTGATCAGCTCACGCACGTCCGGCTCTTCGCGGAACAGGCGCGACATCGCCGAGCGCATCACGCGGTCAGCGTCAGACTCCAGGCGGTCGATCTCTTCGCAGGTCTTCAAAGCGGCCTCGGTGGTCGCCGGCTTGCTCAGATTGGGCAGCAGCGTCACGGCGTGCTGCACACGCTCGCAGCAACGCACGGACAGCGTCGCCAGCTGCAGCACCTGTTCGGGCACGGTGCGCACGTCGTAGAGCGACAGGGTCTCGGACGAGTCCTGCAGCAGGTCCAGGATGTCATCCATCGCATTGATCAGGCCGTGGATCTGCTCGCGATCGATGGGCGTGATGAAGGTTCGGTGCAGCAAGCGGTTGACTTCTGCGGTGATCCGGTCCGCTGCATGTTCGGCCTTGTCGACTTCGTCCGCGTACTGCTGACGCAGCGTCGGGTCGGCATAGTTCTCGATCATCTTGAGAAAGGCACGCGCACCCTGCGCGATGAACCCGCCGTGCTCATTGAAAAGCTCAAAAAAATTGCCCTCGCGGGGCAGCAGCTTGCCAAACAGCATGGCGATCCTTGTATTTCTGGAAGGCGCGCAGTTTAGCGGGCGCTGTCACACAACCGTCATCAAGCAGACCGGAAGATGAAGTAGACAGCGCCCAGCAGGCACAGCCCCGCCCACAGGAAATCGAGCTTCAGCGGCTCGCCCATGTAGTACAGACTGAAAGGCACGAAGATGGCCAGCGTGATCACTTCCTGGGTGATCTTGAGCTGTGCCAGCGAAAACCCGGCGCCGTGACCGATGCGGTTGGCGGGCACCTGCAGCAGGTACTCGAACAAGGCGATGCCCCAACTGATGAGAGCCGCGATCCACCAGGGTTTGGCGGCCAGCCCTTTCAGGTGCCCGTACCAGGCGAACGTCATGAAGACGTTGGACAGCATCAGCAGACCCGCGGTCTGCCAGCCGGCAAGGGTCGAGAACATCGAAGTCTCCTGCGGTCAGATCGGGATGCGGCCGCTGCGCTCGATGCGCTGTTCCTGCCAGCCCTGTCCTGTCGCCAGCGGCGCCAACTCCGGTGCGATCTCCAGCAGCGGACGCAGCACGAAGGCGCGCTCGCCGAGCCGCGGATGGGGCAGCGTCAGGCGTGGCGTGTCCAGCAAGGCGTCGCCATGGAGCAGCAGGTCCAGGTCAAGCGTGCGTGGCGCGTTGCGGTAGGGGCGCTCGCGGCCGTGGGCATGCTCGATAGCCTGCAGCGCATCAAGCAGATCAATGGGCGACAGCGTTGTGTCCAGCGCAGCAACGGCGTTCAGGAAGTCCGGGCCACCGGCATTCACCGGCGCGCTGCGCCAGGCGCTCGACAACGCCACGAGCTGCGTTCCCGGCAACGCGGACAGCGACCGGGCCGCCCGCGTCAGCGTGGCGGTCAGATCGGCACCAAGGTTGGCGCCCAGGCCGACATAGGCGCGTGAACTCACTCGGCGGCTGGCGCGGGCGCTGCGGCGCCATCGCCACCGCCTGGCTGGCGGCGGCCACGGCGGCGCTTCCTGGCAGGCGCGTCGACGTCCGAACCCGCCGCGCTGTTTTGCGTGCTTTCGCTGGCAGGCTTGTCGGCGCGCGGCGCGCGCACGACGCGCGGCTGCTTCTGCTGGGCCGTGCGGGCGTCGGCGAGCAGCGCCTGGCGGTCGTCATCGCTGCCGAGCGCGAAGTCTTCCCACCAGTCGGCCAGCGCCGGGTCGATCTCGCCGACGTCGGCACGCAGGCGCAGGAAATCGAAGCCGGCGCGGTAGCGCGGCTGCTCAATCAGGCTGTAGACGCCAGAGCCGGTGCGGCGCTCGAAGCGGGTCTGCATCATCCAGATCTCACGCATGTCCGCGGCCAACTTGCCGCGGCCGGAGATATCGCCGATGCGGGCGTCGAAGACGGCATCGATGGCCTGGGCCAGTGCCGGTACGGGCGGTTCGCCGCCAGCGCGGATTTTCGTCCAACGGTCCAGCACTTCATGCCAGAGCATGCAGGCGAGCATGAAGCTGGGGCTGACGCCACGGCCTTCCTGCACGCGGCGGTCGGTGTCCTCAAAAGCCTGGCGCACGAAGTCGCCACGCACGCCCTCATACAGGTCGCCGCTGTCCGTCAGCATCGCGTCCAGGACGGCGAAGATGCCGCGGGCCAGGCCAAGCTTCTTCAACTGCGCAATGCTGGCCAGCGAGTGGCCGGTCTGCAGCAGCTTGATCATTTCGTCGAAGAGCCGCGAGGCCGGCACATTGGCCAGCAGCGCCGACGAAGCCTTGACGGGCGCCAGTGTCCTGGGCTCCAGCGTGAAGCCCAGCTTGGCCGCAAAGCGCACCGCGCGGATGATGCGGACGGGGTCTTCGCGATAGCGCGTCTCGGGGTCGCCGATCATGCGCAGCAGCTTGGCCTTGGCATCGGCCAGGCCACCGTGGTAGTCGACGACGAGTCGACGCACCGGGTCGTAGTACAGGGCGTTGACGGTGAAGTCGCGACGCGCGGCGTCTTCGATCTGCGGGCCCCAGACGTTGTCGCGCAGCACGCGTCCACTGGCGTCCACCGCATGCGACTTGCCTTCGAGCTCGCTCTTGGCGGTCTTCTCGTTGCCGCCGACGGCGTCGGACTCGGTGGGCAGCGCACGGAAGGTCGAGACCTCGATGACCTCATGCTCGCGGCCACGACCGTAGACGACGTGGACGATGCGAAAGCGTCGGCCGATGATGAAGGCGCGCCGGAACAGGCCCTTGACCTGCTCCGGCGTTGCATTCGTCGCGACGTCGAAGTCCTTGGGGCGCACGTTGAGCAGCAGGTCGCGCACCGCACCGCCGACGATATAGGCCTCGAAGCCCGCATCCGTCAGCGTCTTGACCACCTTGACCGCGCGCTCGTCGAGCAGGTCGGGGTTGATGCCGTGCACATCCGCCTCGACCTCGACACGCTTGCCGAGCGGGTTGGCCTTCTTGGCAGCCGCGGGCGTGGACTTGCTGAACAGCTTGTCGATGAACTTCTTGATCATGCGAAGAGTTGGAACTGGGGCCAGCCGCGTTCGGCGGCGATTTGAGCGAGTGCCGGGCTGGGATTGGTCGCCACCGGGTGGCTGACGCGTTCAAGCAGGGGCAGGTCGTTGGTCGAGTCGCTGTAGAAGGTCACGCGCTCGAATCCCTGCCATTGTGCCTCCAGGCCCTGTAGCCAGTCCTGCACCCGCGCGATCTTGCCCTCGCGGAAGCTCGGCACACCTTGGATGGCGCCGGTGTAGTGCCCGTCGGGGTCGCGCTCAAGTTGCACGGCGATCAGGTGCTCGATACCGAAGGCCGCCGCGATGGGCGCGGTGACGAACTCGTTGGTTGCGGTGACCAGGGCGATCAAGTCCCCCGCAGCGCGGTGTTGCTCCACCAGCGCGACCGCTTCGGGGCGCAACGCTGGCTTCATCACCTCGTTCATGAAGCGCTCCCGCATCGCATGCGCCTCGGCCAGCGGCCGCGACCGCCAGGCCGAGGTGGCGAAATCGACATAGGCCGGCAGGTCCAGCGTGCCGGCGTTGTATTGGGCGAAGAACTCATCATTCCGGGCGCCCCAGACGGCGCCATCCACCCAACCCACGTCGACCATGAAGGCGCCGAAGGCGTGATCCGAATCGACCGGGATCAAGGTTCCGTCCAAGTCAAACAGCGTGAGGTTCATAAGGCGGGGTCGGCGTCGGTTTTTTCATCGGCGAGCATGGCCTTCAGCAACGGCAGCGTCAGCGCGCGTTTGCTGACCAGTGCGAATTCGTCCAGGCGTTCAAGCAGCTTCATCAGTCCCTTCAGATTGCGCTCGAAGCGCGTCAGCAGAAAGGACAGCACATCCTCGCTCAGCAGCAGGCCGCGGCGGTCGGCTTCACGGCGCAGCGCGGCGCGCATTTCGGCCTCGCGCAGCGGGTGGAGCGCAAAGCTCGGCCCCCAACCCAGGCGCGTGCGCAGGTCCTCACGCACACCCAGGTCGACGGCGGGCACGTCAGCCGTCGCAACGACGGTATAGCCCTGCCCTGCCGAGGCGACAAAGAGGCCGAAGGCCGCATGCTGCTGGCCGGCATCGAAGCGCTGGCTATCGTCCAGCAGCAACAGACTCTCATGGGCCGGCAACTCCCAGGGCAGGGCCGTGTCGGCGTCATACCAGGCCACGCGCTGACCCGCAGCCTGCCACCGTTGGGCAAGCGCCTGCAACAGATGGGTCTTGCCGGACCCGGTCGGGCCCCACAGCAGCACGGGTGGGTCACCCGGCACCAGGCCGAGCAGATAGGCCAGGACCTCAGCGTTGGCGCCGGGTAGAAAGTTGTCGAAACTGAGTGCTGGCGGGGCCAGCAGGGCAAGTGGTATCTGTCTCATGATCGTTCGACCTCTCACTGCGGCGGCGGAGAGCGCTGCCCGCGCAGCACGGCCAGGCGGTCGCGCAATTGGGCGCGGTCGGGCGCGTCGGGGTGTTGAGCGAGGTAGAAGGCCAGGTCTTCGGCGGCGGCGGCAGGCGCGCCGACAGCCTCTAGCATCAGGCCGCGATCACGCCGCTCGGCCGCATCGTTGGGCAACAGCACGACGAGGCGCCGCTGCACGGCCAGCAGACGCGGCCAGTCGCCAGCCGCACGGTAAACCTCCTTCAGGTTGCGCAGCATGCGGGCCAGGATCTGGCGCGGGGTCGCGGCACGCAGGAAGAACTCCAGCGGCAGGTCCAGGTCTTGTGGCAAGTCACTGCCATGGCGGTAGACCGCCAGGCGCTCATCGAGTCGCGCCGCGGAGAGCTGCTGGCCGGTGAATGGGTCGATGACGACCTCGCCCAGCCCGATCCTGCACTTGACAAGGAAATGGCCCGGGAAGGCCACGCCGGCAGCGCGCAACCCGGCCTGCTCGGCCAGCTCGAGCAGCAGCACGGCCAGCGTGATGGGGATGCCCCGCCGCATTTCCAGCACGCGGTGCACGAAGCTGTTTTCCGCCGCGTAGTAGTTGTTCAGATTGCCCGCGAACCCCAGCTCGCCATGGAAAAAGCGCGTCAGCAGCCGCAGCCGCTCGGCCGGTGCGGTCTCCGGCGCGATGCGCTCACGCAGCCGTGCGGCGAGCCGGTCGACCTGGGACAGCACGGCTTGCACATCCAGTTGCGGATCCTCGTCCTGCGCCAGGCTGACGGCGGCCTCAAGCAGGTTCAAGCCCTCATCCTGCGCCACCAGCGTGGCGAAATGGTCGAGCGGCGTCGGTTGGCTGAACTTCATGTCAGCTGGGTCGCCCAAGCGCCTTGGGCCGCATGCCGACAAGCAGAAGCACGCCGAAATACAAGACGGCGCTGCCAGCCAGGCTGGCCGCCATGACAAGGGCCCTCTCGATTTCGTTCACGCCGAGCGCGATCCAGTCGAGTCGAGCCGCCAGTTGCCATTGCAGCAAGCCCATCGCCGCCGACCCGAGCAGGACCCGTACGCCGAAGGCCAGCCAGCCCGGTGAAGGACGATAGCTGCCGAGCCGCATCAAGCCCCACAGCAACCAGCCGGCGTTGACCAGCGCGCCAACGCCGATGGACAAGGCCAGCCCGGCGACGCCGATCCAGGGCACGAACACGATGTTGAGGGCCTGTGTCAGCAGCAGCACGGCGATGGCGATCTTGGCCGGCGTGCCGGTGTCCTGGCGCGCGTAGAAGCCCGGCGCCAGCACCTTGATGGCGATCAGGCCGAGCAGGCCGATGCCCCAGCCCATGACCGATTGCGCGGTGTTCACCACATCGGACGACAAGAACTTGCCGCGGTGATAGAGCACCGCCGTCAGCGGCTCGGCGAACACCAGCAGTGCCACGGCGCAGGGCAGCGCCAGCAGCATCACCATGCGCAGTCCCCAATCCAGCAGATGGCTGTAGCGCTCGGTCTGCCCTCCCGCCTGGGCGGCGGACAGCTGGGGGGTCAGCACGGCGGCCAGCGCCACGCCCAGCAGGCCGATCGGAAATTCCATCAAACGGTCGGCGTAGTTCAACCAGGAGGTCGCACCCTCGCCCAGATGGCTGGAGATCTGCGTGTTGATCATCAAGGACAACTGCGAGACGCCGACGCCGAGCAACGCCGGGCCCATGCCGCGGATGACGCGGCCGACGCCAGGATTGGCGCGCGACTCCTTAAAGCCGCCCCAGCTCAGGCGCATGCGCGGCATGGCGCCGACGGCGCGCAGCGCCGGCCACTGCACCAGCAACTGCAGCACACCGCCCAGCATCACGCCAACGGCCATCGCATAGATGCCCGGATAGCCGGCGCGCTCCAGCGGCGCAGCCAGCGACCAGCCGACGGCGATCACGCTGAGGTTGAGAAGCACTGGCGTGGCGGCCGGCACCACGAAACGCTTCCACGTGTTCAGGATGCCGGCCGACAGCGCCACCAGCGACATGCAGCCGATGTAGGGGAACATCACTCGCGTCATGACAACCGAGGCGTCGAATGCCTCGCCGGGCAGACCCGAGCCGAGCAGCAAGACCAGCAGCGGTGCAGCGATGATGCCGGTCACCGATGTCATGACCAATGCCCACAACAGCACCGTGGCGACTGCATCGATGAGTCGGCGCGTTGCCGCCTCGCCTTCGCTCGCTCTCGTGGCGGCCAGCAGCGGGACGAAGGCCTGAGAAAAAGCGCCCTCGGCAAACAGCCGGCGCAGCAGGTTAGGAACCCGGAACGCGACGAGAAACGCGTCGGTCATTGCCGTGGCGCCAAACAGGCCGGCCACCATGGTTTCGCGGACAAGGCCGGTGATGCGCGAGGTCAGGGTCAGCAGGGATATGGTCGACGCAGCGCGCAGCAGATTCATGGCGGGGGATTATCTGTGTCGTGAATCGCAATCCGTCAGATACTCCGCCCAGCCGCTTGGCTTCACCTGGGATTCCGGGCTATACTCGCTGTCTTTGCACCAACTGGGTATAGATACAGCATGGCAACCAGCTCCAAAGCCAAGAAGAAAACGGTTCGCCTGGCATCGGGCCTCAAGCGCGCCCGCCAGGACGTCAAGCTCAACGCCGCCAACACGGCGCTGCGTTCGCAATTCCGAACCGTTGTCAAGAACGTGCAAAAGGCTGTGCTCGCGGGCGACAAGTCCAAGGCTGCTGATCTTTTCAAGAATGCCCAGGCCGTGATCGATTCGGTCGCCGACAAGGGCATCTTCCACAAGAACAAGGCCGCTCGCCACAAGAGCCGCCTGTCCGCCAAGATCAAGGCGCTCGCCGCCTGATAGAAAAATCCAGCTCTGGTGCAAGCAGAAGGCCCGCGCAAGCGGGCCTTCTGCATTTGTATTTGCGCAGCCCGAGCCGCTCCCAAGCCGGCCCGCCATGGCGAAGCGCTTGCGGCCGGCCGGCCGGCCAACACTCTAGTGCCACTCGCCCGGCTCCACACCCTGGATGCTGCGGTCACGCAGCCATTCCGCCACGGCGCGGGCCACCCACAGCGGGTCGTCAAGCGGCAAATCGTGACCCGCCTTGGTGTGCAAGCGCAGCGGTGCCCCCCATGCACGGCTGATTGCCTGCGAACAACGCCAGTCGACCAGGCTGTCGGCCTTGCTGCACAGCAGCAGCATCGGCGCTGCCGGTCGCGTGCGGCTGGCGCGGTAGCGCACGCTGGCCAGCAACTGGCGCGCCGTATTGCGCACGCCCAGCGGGTGCAGGCGCTGCAGTTCCACCCAACGCTCGATGACTGCCTGCGTGGGCGTCAACCGCGTCGTCAGGCTGAGCACGCGCTCCTCGCGCAGGCGGGCGCTGAAGCGGCTCAGCGACAGCAGTGCCAGTTCCAGAAAATTGAGCGGCCGTGGCTTACGGAAGAGTTCACTGAACGGCCGCAAGCTCGGATTGATGAGCACTCCCGCCACCACCTCATCCGGATAACGGTTGGCCCAGTCGCTCAGTACGGCGGCGCCAAGCGACATGCCGATCAGGGACACCGCCCCCGTCACCCTGCGGCGCTGCAGTTCGGCGCGGCAGGCATCGACGATGGCCGACACCTGCGTCGGGCTGGCCTGGCGACGCAAAGTGCCGGTGCCAGGCAGATCCAGCATCAGCAGTTGGGAGCCGGGTTGCTGGGCACGCAGTTCCCGCAATAGATGCTCCGGGAAGACGCCCCAGTGACCGCTCTCTCGTGACAGGCCGCGAAGCAGCACCCAGACCGACCCTTGCGCACTGGGCCGCTCGGTGTGGGCCGATGTCGGCACGGCGAGGACCGGACTGGCGAGGGGAGCGGCGTTGAGGTCTATCGGCATGTTTCGAAACGTTGCCGATGAGGATAACGGTCACCCACGGCGGTCAGCCCTGGGAATGTCGCTAACCCACCTCAAACGACCGGCTTGCCGTCTGGACCATCGGGCAGCAGGCAGGCCTCAGCGACCTGCAGATTGTTGTCGCGGGCGAAGTTCATCACGAAGTCCCAGGCCATCGGCTCAAGGCGCTTGAGGTCTTCGTTGACGACGACGCACTTCACGCCGTTGATGACGGTCGGCACGCATAGCGGCGAGTAGCCGATGAAGGAGCCGATGCCGCCACGCGTGCCACCCGGGCGGAAGCAGGACATCGCGCCGGCCAGCCGCTCGGCCCAGTCGCTCGGGCGGAAGGTCTTTCCATCCAGGGTCACACCTTGGATAAAGACTTCGCGCGGCGGGGGGGCAACGGTCATGGACGGGGGCTGTACGGCACAGCGGGGCGCCGCTGCCAAAGACCGCTATTGTGCCTCGGCACCGGCTCATCTGCTGCGGCGCAGCAAATGCTGCGGTGCCCGACTCTAGAATCAAAAGCCCACTTTTCCTCAACCTTTTCGGAGACCCGATGAACGCCGACCCCCTTCCGTCCGACGCCCACGTGATGCCGACCTACGGCCGCCTGCCCGTTGCGCTTTCGCACGGCCAGGGCTGCTGGGTCTGGGACACGGACGGCCGACGACTGCTGGACGGGCTGGCTGGCATCGCGGTCAACACGCTGGGGCACAACCATCCGCGCCTCGTGCCGGCGCTGCAGGAGCAGATCGCCAGGCTGATCCACACCAGCAACTACTACCAGTCGCCACTGCAGGCCCGACTGGCCACCAAGCTCTGCGAGATTTCGGAGCTGGAGAACGTCTTCTTCTGCAACAGCGGACTGGAAGCCAACGAGGCGGCCTTGAAGATCGCCCGCAAATTCGGCCACGACCGCGGCAACACAGCGCCCGAGATCCTCGTCTTCGAAGGCGCCTTCCACGGCCGCTCCATCGCCACGCTGTCGGCCACCGCCAATCCCAAGATCCAGGCCGGCTTCGGGCCGCTGGTGCCGGGCTTCGTGCGCGTGCCGCTGAACGATGTCGCGGCGGTAGAAGCCGCCATCGCAGCACACCCCAACGTCACGGCCATTTTCCTGGAGACCATCCAGGGCGAAGGCGGCATCAACCCTGCGCGTGTCGAGTTCCTGCAAGCGCTGCGCCGCGTCTGTGATGCACACGACCTGCTGCTTATGCTCGACGAGGTGCAATGCGGCATCGGCCGCACCGGCAAGTGGTTCGCGCACCAGTGGGCGGGCATCAAGCCCGATGTCATGCCGCTGGCCAAGGGCCTGGGCTCGGGCGTGCCCATCGGTGCCGTCGTCTGCGGCCCGCGCGCGGCTGGCGTGCTCAAGGCGGGCAACCACGGCACGACCTTCGGCGGCAACCCGCTGGCCATGCGCGCCGGCATCGAGACGCTGACCATCATGGAAGAAGATGGCCTTCTGGCCAATGCCGAATCCGTCGGCGCGACGCTGCGCAACGCCTTGGCGCAAGGCCTGGCCGACGAGCCGGGCCTGGTCGAGATCCGCGGCCAGGGCCTGATGCTCGGCATCGAGCTGGACCGTCCGGCCGGCGTGCTGCTGACGCAGTGCCTGGACGCCGGCCTGCTCATCAGCGTGACCGCCGACCGCGTGGTGCGCCTGCTGCCGCCGCTGATCCTCACGCATGACGAAGCGCGTGAGATCGCCGCCCGCCTGGTGCCCCTGATCAAGGCGCTGCTCTCGCAACCCAAGCCATGAAGCCGGGGGACACATTGATGCGCCATTACCTGCAGTTCAAGGACTTCCGCGCCGAGGAATACGCCCACCTGTTCGAACGCGCCGCCATCATCAAGCGCCGCTTCAAGAACTACGAGAAGTACCAGCCCCTGCAAGACCGCACGCTGGCCATGATCTTCGAGAAGGCCAGCACGCGCACCCGCGTCAGTTTCGAGGCCGGCATGTACCAGATGGGCGGCTCGGTCGTGCACCTGACGACCGGCGACAGCCAGCTCGGCCGTGCCGAGCCGGTGGAGGACTCGGCACGCGTCATCAGCCGCATGGTCGACATCGACATGATCCGCACCTACGAGCAGAGCAAGATCGAAGCCTTCGCGGCGCACTCGCGCGTGCCGGTCATCAACGGCCTGACCAACGAATACCACCCGTGCCAGATCCTGGCCGACCTGTTCACCTTCATCGAGGTTCGCGGCATGGACCGGCGCGGCGCCATCGACATGGACTGCCTCAAGGGCCGTGTGGTGGCCTGGGTGGGTGACGGCAACAACATGGCCAACACCTGGCTGCAGGCGGCCGAGATCCTCGGCTTCACGGTGCATGTCAGCACGCCCAGTGGCTACGAGGTCGACCCGGTGGTGGCCGGCGTCAAAAACGCCGGCTGCTACAAGGTCTTCAAGGACCCGCGCGAGGCCTGCGTTGGCGCCGACCTCGTCACCACCGACGTGTGGACCAGCATGGGCTACGAGGCCGAGAACGAAGCCCGCAAGGCGGCGTTCAACGACTGGTGCGTGGACCGTGACATGATGGCCCGCGCCAAGCCAGACGCCCTCTTCATGCACTGCCTGCCCGCCCATCGCGGCGAGGAGGTGGCGGCGGACGTGATCGACGGGCCGCAGTCGGTTGTCTGGGACGAAGCCGAAAATCGCATGCACGTGCAAAAGGCACTCATGGAGTACCTGCTGCTCGGCCGCATCGGCTGAAGCGGGCCGGTTTCACGTTGTCGGTCCGGCGTCAGTCCAGCGTGGCAAGCTGCGGCCCATGCGCTGGGCTCTCATCACCGACATTCATGCCAACCGGCAGGCCTTCGAGGCCGTGCTGGCCGACGCCCGCGCCCAGGGCGCCACGCGCTATGCGCTGCTGGGCGATTTTGTCGGCTACGGCGCGGACCCCGCCTGGGTGCTGGACCAAGTCGTGGCCCTCGTCACCGACGGCGCCATCGCCGTGCTGGGCAACCATGACGAAGCCGTCGCCCGCGGCAGCATGCCCGGCATGCACCCCGACGCGCGCGCCGTCGTCGACTGGACCCGCGCGCAGCTCGACGAAGATCATCTGCGCTTCCTGTCACGGCTGCCGCTGCAAGCCCATGGCGAGCCGGGCCATTGCCTGTTCGTGCATGCCAATGCGTTCGAGCCCAACGGCTGGGAATATGTTCAAGGCCGCGCCGAGGCGGTCAAAAGCCTCAACGCCAGCGCGGCGCGCATCCAGGTCTGCGGCCATATGCACGAGCCGATGCTTTTCCACCTGTCAGGCACCGGCAAGGCGGGCGACTTCCGACCCGTGGCCGGCGTGCCCATGCCGCTGCCGGCCCATCGCCAGTGGCTGGCCATTCCCGGCTCCTGCGGCCAGCCCCGCGACGGGAACCCGGCGGCCTGCTATGCCTTGCTGGACCCGGGCAAGTCGGACCTGGACGATGCCCGCATGACCTTCCAGCGCGTCGCCTATGACGTCGAAGCGGCCTGCGCCGCGCTGCGGGCGACCGATCTGCCGCCGCTGATCGCCGAGCGCCTGGTGCGCCGCCTCACCCTGGGCGAGTGATGACCACCAATCCGCCCTTGGCAGCCCAGCACGCGCCGTTGCAAGTCGGCCAAGTGTTGGACGGCTTCCGCCTGGAAGCGCGGCTGCATCAGGGTGGCATGGCCAACCTGTGGCGGGTCAGTCGCGTGGATGGCGCGCACGACGACGGCGTCGAGCTGTTGATGAAGGTGCCGCGCATCAAGGGCGGCGAGGACCCGGCCACCATCGTCGGCTTCGAGGTCGAGCAGATGCTGATGCCCCAGCTCAGCGGCCCGCATGTGCCGCGCTTCATCGCCCGCGGCGACTGGACGCGCCAGGCCTTCATCGTCATGGAGCACATTCCCGGTGAGACGCTGCGCCCGCGCCTGGACGACGCGCCGCTGCCGCCCGAGGAGGTCGCCGACATCGGCGCCCGGGTCGCCACCGCGCTGGCCGCCCTGCACCGCCAGCATGTCGTGCACCTGGACATCAAGCCCAGCAACATCATGTTCCGACCCGACGGCACCGCCGTGCTGGTCGACTTCGGCCTCAGCCGCCACGAGCAGCTGCCCGACCTGCTGGAAGAAGAGTTCACGCTGCCGATGGGCACGGGGCCCTACATGAGCCCGGAGCAGGTGCAGTTCGTGCGCAACGACCCGCGCAGCGACCTGTTCGCGCTCGGCGTCATGCTCTACCACCTGGCCACCGGCGAGCGACCGTTCGGCCAGCCCGAGTCGGTGCGCGGCCTGCGCCGTCGCCTCTTCATCGAACCGGTGCCGCCGCGTGCCATCCGCCCCGACCTGCCGCCCTGGCTGCAGGAAATCATCCTGCACTGCCTGGAGGTCAGCCCCCAGCGCCGTTACCAAAGCGCCGCCCAGCTGGCCCTGGACCTGCGGGAGCCGGCCAGCGTGCCGCTGACGGCACGCGCCGTGAAGCTGAACACCAGTTCCGCCCTGCTCAGGCTCAAGCGCTGGTTTCTCGCGCTGGGCGCCGAGGCGCCGCCCGCGCCGCCGGCCGGCCAGCAGCTGGCGCGCAGCCCCATCGTCATGGCTGCGGTGGACGTCGACAACGCTACATCTGAGCTGCTCGCCCAGCTCTGCGAGACAGTGCGTCGGATCGTGCAGACCGAGACCGGCGCACGCCTGGCCTGCGTATCCGTCATGCGCGTCAACCGCATCGGCATCGACGAGTTGACCGACAAGCACGGCCAGAGCCTGCACGTGAAGCAGCTCATCGCGCTCAAGCACTGGGCACGACCCATCAGCAAGGCGCTGGACCTGGCGGACGGGCGGCTGACCTTCCATGTGCTGGAAGCACCCGACCCGGCCGGCGCCCTCATCGATTTCGCCCAACGCAACGGCGTGGACCACATCGTCATGGGTGCCCGCGGCACCTCGGCGCTGCGACGCTACCTGGGCAGCGTGTCGGGCCAGGTGGTGGCCGAGTCCGAATGCACGGTCACCGTCGTGCGTGAACCTGCCGCGTCTTGAGCCGCCATGGCGGCTGAAACGCGCTGCAACGCCGCCCCTTGAAACCCTGCGAGCAGCTCCTAAGTCGGCACAGATGCCCGCAGCGGCTGGCTTTGCAGCCGGCCCGGCATCGCAACTTGAAAGGAGGCTTGCATGTACTCGTCGCTTTGGACCTTTCCGTCCAGCTTCTTCTCCGACTTCGACCGCCTGCACCGCGAGTTCGATGAGCACTTCGGCGCGGTCGGCGCGCCGTCGAGCATCCGCTCGGTGGCGCCCGGCGCCTTTCCTGCCATCAATGTGGGCAACACGCCCGAAAGCGTGGAGATCTACGCCTTCGCGCCCGGCCTTGACGCCACCAAGCTCGACGTGACCGTCGACCGTGGGGTGCTGAGCATCGCGGGCGAGCGCGCCGCCGCGGCGCAGGACGACGGCGCCCGCACCTATAGCCGCGAGCGCTTCAGCGGCAGCTTCCGCCGCGCCATCAGCCTGCCCGACGATGCCGACGCCGCCCAGGTCAAGGCCAGCTACCGCGACGGCATCCTGCGCATCAGCGTCGCCCGCCAGGCCAGTGCCCAGCCGCGCCGCATTGCCATCCAGTAAGCCCAACCGAAAAGGAGCCCGATCATGAGCACCAACGCTGTTCAAACCGACAACGGCCGCGGCCGCGCGCCGGCGCGCAACGGCGCTGATGGCGAAAGCCAGCGCGCCATGACCCCGCGCGTGGATGTCAGCGAGGACGACACCGGCCTCACGCTGCTGGCCGACCTGCCCGGCGTGGCGCGCGAGCAGTTGGAGCTGCGCGTCGAAGCCGACACGCTGCATATTGAAGGCGCCGTCGACGCTGCGGCACCCGGTGGCCTGGAGGCCGTCTACGCCGAAGTGCGCCTGCCGCGCTATCGGCGCAGCTTCACGCTCAGCCGCGAGCTTGATCCGTCGCGCATCGAAGCGCAGCTGAAGGACGGCGTGCTGAAGCTGCGCATTCCCAAGCAGGCGCACGCCCAGCCTCGGCGGATCGAGATCGCGGCAGGTTGAGGCGACGGCAGGACCTGGCCTGACACACGCCGTTCGGCGCGCCAGCCAAGCTCAGAGCCCGGGATAGCTGGCGTCAGCCGCTGGCGCCACGCGCTGCCTGCGAGCCGCGACGATCTGCGTCTTGACCGTCACCGCGTTGGCGCCCGCTGCCAGTAGAACCGCTGTCGCCGCGCCTTCGACAAGCTGGTCGGGGTGCCAGATGCGCACCCGCGCCTGCCCTTCCGGAAGCGCCTGCAGCAGCACCTTGCCATCAATGCCGCCGAGCTTGGCCCAGGGCGTGTCCGACACGTAGACATGGCCGCGCATCGAGCTGTGGATGTGGCAGGCCAGCAGATAGGGGCCCGGCTGGCTCAGCACCTTGCTGTCGCTGGCTGGGGCCTTGCCCGCCAGGCGCCCTGCCAGGCGGAACTGCGTGTTGAGCCCTGGGTCCACGTACACGCCGCCGGGGCCCATCACCCCGAGGATGACGTGGTGGTCCCAGGTATCGAGGTTGTTGAAGCTGACCCTGGCGTTCAGCCCGACGACGGTGACGGCGGGGATGAAGCGCAGCTTCTCCTGGCTGACGTTGGCCTCCATCGTGGGGGCGGGCCGGGGTCCCGTCACGCTGCTGTCGACCAGCACGACGGCATCGGCCAGCGGCTTGCCGTTGCGGTCCAGCACGGTCACCGTCAGGTCGGCAGCCTGGGAGGCCGCGGCCGCAAGCATCAGGGCGGAGATGAAAAATGCGCGCATGGTGGACAGCAAAGCGGAGGGCCGCCCAGTGTCACCCCTGCCTACACTGCCACGATGAGTGACAACCCCTGCCTGAGCTGCGGCGCCTGCTGCGCCAGCTTCCGCGTCGACTTCGACCGCAGCGAGCTGGACAGCGAAGGTGGCCGCGTACCTGACGGCCTGGCGACGGAACTGACGGGCCGCATGGTGCGCATGCGCGGCACCGACCACGCGCAGCCGCGTTGCGCGGCGCTCAGTGGCCAGGTGGGTGTCAAGGCGAGTTGCGGCATCCACGAATGGCGCCCGTCGCCCTGTCGGGAGTTCGGCGAACGCGCGCCCATGGGCATTGGCGACGACGCCTGCGCGCGGGCGCGAGCCCGGCACGGTCTCGCACCCATTTGATCGGTACGCCTGAGGCTTGGTCTCAGGAACCGGTCTGCCGCAGCGGGGTGCGCTGGCGCTGCTGGTCGCGCACCTCGTTGAGCCAGGCCAGCTTGGCGCCATAGACCTCGCGGTCCTTGGTGGTGGCGCTGTTCTCGAGCGCCTTGGCGATTTCGCCGCGCGCGCCCGACAGGTCACCCAGACCGTAGTTGGCCAGGCCCAGCCAGAAGTGGAACTCGGGCACATAGGCGGCGCGGGCCAGTTCCTTGCGGAAGAGCTGGCGCGCCGTCGAATACTCGCCCGCCTTCATGGCCGCCACGCCTTCGTCGAAGAACTTGTAGGGCGGCACCGGCTGGATTTGCGCGAGCTGGTTGGCATAGACCTGCGCCTCCTCACGCCGGCCCGTGTCGCTGAGCACGAGCACGAGGTTGGACATGGCCTGCAGGTTCAGCGGCTCGCGCTCCAGCACCAGGCGAAGCGTCGACTCGGCCTTGTCCGACAGTCCCTTGCGGCGGTAGAGCACGGCCAGCGTGTTGTAGGCGGACAGCCAACGCGAGTCGGTGTTGATGGCCTCGCGGGCCCACCAATAGGCGTCGTCGAGGCGGTTCACCGTCAGCGCCTCGGCGGCGCGGTTGTTGAGGTACATCGCGAGGATGGTGGACTCCTCGACCGGCCGGCTGCGTTGGCGGCGGATCTGCTCGGGCGGCAGGAAGTCGATGGTCAGCAGTTCGGGCTCGCCGAAGACTGTCACCCGGTTGGAGGGAAGCGCCTGCGCCAGGCTGATGTTGACGTGGCCGGCGACAAAGAAGATGCCGTTAGAGCGGCTCCAGTTCTCTTCGAGGTAGACGCTGTTGAAGCGCACCGCCAGGTTCAGGTGACGGGCGAAGGCGGCCGTCATCAGCACCAGCGACATGCAGTTGCCGCGCCTGGCGTCAAACGCCTCGGCCGCCGTGCGGGTGACCTCGGCGTCGTAGTCGAGCTGCAGGCGGCCCTTGGTGTAGAGCGCATCGAGGAGGCCGTCGCGCATGCCCTTGCCGCGGATCTCGCTGGCCATCGTGGTCTCGGCAAACTGCCGCATGGCCGGGCTCAGCGTGAGCGCCGCCTGGGCGTCGATGGGCACGCTCGGCGGCTTGAACGCCGCATCCAGGAAGACATGTTTGTAAGGTGGCGCGACGGGTTGCACGGCACAGCCGACCAGCCCGGCGAGCGCAAGCACGGCAAACAGGACGCGTAGGTTTTTCATGTCAGTCTCCTGACACAAGCTTAGTCCTGGCGGGCACCGCTGTCTTGAGTCATCCAGCACGGTTTTGCCAGGTCGTGCGGTGTTGCGAAGGGCTGCCGCCCTGCATCCGGAGCAAGAAGCAAAACTACAACCTACGCTTCACAACACCAAAAAAGTCTCGAATATCGGGACAAAAAGCACGCAAGCCGGCACACAACCTCCGGGATTCCACCAACTATCTGATGTAGTTTTACTTCAATAGCATCCGAGAACTTTCAAGGAGTGCTCGGACATGAAGGCATGGGCAGACGGTTTCGCGCGGCAGGCGCGGAGGGTGGTTGGCGCAGTGGCGCTCGGCCTGTGCGGGCTGATTGCGGCCTGCGGCGGCGGTGCCGAACCAGCATTGCAGGCGCCGACCAGCAGCATCGGTGCGGCCACCGCAGCGGTCGACGACAGCGTCGAGCTGCTGACCGGGGTGCCGGTTGGCGTTGCCGCGCCACGCGCCAGGATCGCCGCCGTGGCCTCGCCCGGCGCGCCGGCCACGTCGCTGCGCGTGCACTACCGCCGCGCCGACGGCAACCACGCCGGCTGGCAGATCCACACCTGGAACGCCGCGCAAAGTCCGAACTGGAACGGGGGCTGGAACGCCGCCGGCAGCGACGACTTCGGCGTCTACTACGACGTGCCGCTGGCCGCGACCAGCGGCACGGTCGGCTTCCTGCTGCATAACCAGGACAACAAGGACAACGGTGGCGCCGACCAGAGCTATGTGCTGCAGGCCGGTGCCAACGAGATCTGGCGCCTGGAGGGGGACAGCACCAACTATCAACAAAACCCGCTGCTGCTGCCGGCGCCCGACATCAAGGTCGTGCGCGTGCACTACAAGCGCTTCGACAGCGGCTACAACGCCTGGGGCCTGCACCTGTGGAACGGCAGCGGCCTGGACGTGGCCGCGCTGCCGGCCGGCATGCAGATCGACAGCTGGGGCCAGCCGGTGCCGCTGAGCGCCATGCCGGGTTACGCCGCCGCCAATGGCGAGGTGGTGTTCGACATCCCCGTGCTGAACCCGCAGGGCGACGTCAACCGCAAGGGCCTGGAATTCATCATCCACGGCATGCCGCCCAACGAGAACGACAAGGACGGCCGCGACAACAACATCCGCGTCGAGTTCGCCGCATTGACGATCCAGAACCAGGTCGGCCATGTGTGGCTGGTCGAGCGTGACGCCACCGTCTACACCGCGCCGCCCGACCTGCGCCAGGTCTCCAGCACCGACGCCCGCGCCGTGTGGCTGAACAAGAGCCTGGTCAAGTGGCCGCGCATGGCGGCGGTCGCCAGCGTGCGCCTCTACCACTCGGCCACCGGCCAGATCAGCGTCGCCCCGGACGCGCCCGTGCAGGGCGCCGATGGCTACATCACGCTCGACGCCTTCACCGGCAGCGTGCCGGCCGCCGATGCACTGCGCTTCAAGTACGTCGCCAGCGGCGCCGTCTTCAGCGTGCGCGCCGCCGATATCGCCCGCCTGCCCGCCTTGCACCAGCAGCAGCTCGTGCTGGTCCAGGAAGACGCCGGCGGCAAGGTGCAGAACGCCACGACCGCGCAGATCGCCGGCGCGCTGGACGACCTCTTCGCCGCCGCCAACAACGTGCCCGACCTGGGCGCCACAGCCAGGAACGGCAGCACCAGCTTCAAGCTCTGGGCGCCGACCGCGCAGAATGTCGCCCTGGTGCTGACCACGGCCCTGGGCAACTCACCACTGACCCGCACCACCACCGAGCCGATGACGCGCGACGCCGCCACCGGCGTGTGGAGCCTGACCAAGCAGGGTCACTTGCAGGGTGCGATCTACCGCTACCAGGTGCAAGTCTTCGTGCGCGGCGTGGGCCTGGTGAAGAACCTCGTGACCGACCCTTATTCCCTGGGCCTGACGATGGGCGGCCAGCAGAGCGTCGTCATGGACCTGCAGTCCCAGGCGACCAAGCCCAATGGCTGGGACCAGGGCGCGCCACCCGCCACGGTGACCGCACCGTCGGACCTGAGCATCTACGAGCTGCATGTCCGCGACTTCTCGATCAATGACGCCACCGTGCCTGCGGCACGGCGCGGCAAATACCTCGCGTTCACCGAGAGCAACTCCAACGGCATGAAGCATCTCGCTGCGCTGGCCGCCGCCGGCCTGACCGACGTGCACCTGCTGCCCGTGTTCGACATCGCCAGCGTCAACGAGAAAAGCTGCGTCACGCCCGCCCCCAGCGGCGCGCCGGACGCCGAGTCGCAGCAGGCCGCCGTCGCCTCCACGGCCGGCACGGACTGCTTCAACTGGGGCTACGACCCCCACCACTTCACGACGCCCGACGGCGCCTATGCCAGCACCGCGGCCAACCCGCTGGCCCGCGTGGTCGAGTTCCGCCAGATGGTGCAGGGCCTGAACGCGGCCGGCCTGCGCGTCGGCATGGACGTGGTCTACAACCACACCACCTCCTCCGGCCAGAACGCCACCTCGGTGCTCGACAAGGTCGTGCCGGGCTACTACTTCCGCTACAACGCCACCGGCGGCATCGAGCGCTCAACCTGCTGCGAGAACACCGCATCAGAGAACCTGATGATGGCCAAGCTGATGATCGACTCGGCCGTCACCTGGGTGCGCGACTACCGCATCAGCTCGCTGCGCTTCGACATCATGGGCCACCACCCACGCTCGGTCATCGAGGCGCTGAAGGCGCGCGTCGAAGCCGCCGCCGGCCGCACGGTGCAGATCGTCGGCGAGGGCTGGAACTTCGGCGAGGTGGCCAATGGCGCCCGCTTCGTGCAGGCCGAGATGCTGTCGCTGAACGGCTCCGGCATCGGCAGCTTCAACCCGCTGATCCGCGATGCGGTGCGCGGTGGCGGCTGCTGCGATGCGGGCAATGCCTTGGTGGCCAACCAGGGCTATGTCAACGGCTTCTTCTACGACTCCAACGGCGCCAACAACAGCCAGAGCCGCGGCGAGTTGATGTGGTTTGCCGACCGCATCAAGGCGTCGCTGGCGGGCTCCATCCGCAGCTTTCAGATGCAAACGAGCTGGGACGCGACATTGCGCCTGGACCAGATCGACGTCGGCGGCATCCCGGCCGGCTGGGTGCTGGAGCCGGGCGAGGTCGTCAACTACGTGGAGAACCACGACAACCTGACCCTGTTCGACAACAACGCGTTCCGCCTGCCCACCAACACCAGCAAGGAAGACCGTGCCCGCGTGCAGATCCTGGCCAATGCCATCAATGCCTTCAGCCAGGGCGTGGCCTACTTCCATGCCGGGGGCGAGGCGCTGCGCAGCAAGTCGCTGGACAGGAACAGCTACGACAGCGGCGACTGGTTCAACCGCCTGGACTGGACCTTCCAGGACAACAACTTCGGCGTCGGCCTGCCGCCCGCGCGCGACAACGCCGACAACTGGAGCCTGGCCCGCCCGCTGCTGGCCAACGCGCTGATCAAGCCGCATGCCAACGACATCGCCTGGACGCGCGACGCCTTCCGCGACTTGCTCAGGATCCGCAACAGCACGACGCTGCTGCGCCTGCGCACGGCCGCCGACATCAAGGCGCGGCTGAGCTTCCTCAACACCGGCTCCAGTCAGGAACCAACCGTGCTGATCGGCCGCCTCAACGGCGTCGGCTATCCCGGCGCCAACTTCAGCGAGCTGGTCTATCTGATCAACGTCGACAAGACCGCCAAGACCCTGACCCTGCCCGCCCTGGCCGGCCGTGCGTTGGCCCTGCATCCGGTGCACACCGCCGCGACCGCGGCCGACAAGCGCGCCGCCCAGGCCAGCTTCAACGGCGCGACCGGCAGCTTCAACGTGCCGGCCCGCACCGCCGTCGTCTTCGTCGCCCCGTGAAAGCCCTCCCCATGAAGCAGCTCCACCACCTCGCCGCCGCGGCCGCACTCGCTGTGGCTGGTTTGGCGGGCTTTGCCGCCAATGCCGCCAACGCCGCCACCGTCGTCGTCGACGTCAGCGGCGCACAAAGCATCAACCTGCCGGACGAGGCCGGCAACACGGTCTGGCTCATCGACGTCGGCGCGGGCACCATGCTGAATTCGCTGAACTGGGCCGTCACGCTGAACGCTCTCGCCCCCAGCAGCCTGTCGGACATGCAGGTCAGCTTCGGCAGCGCCAGCGGCCCTGCCTTCACCTTCGCCCCCGACGCCCTCGACGGCTTCAGTGACAGCGGCAGCTATGCCGGCTCCCTGGACCTGACCGGCCTGGGCATTGCCGCAGGCGCCGACGGCAAGTTGCGCATCGAGTTCAGCGAGGGCTTCAAGGACTTCGGCCTCAACGTGGCCGAAGGACAGTGGCTGTCCGGCAGCCTCAGCTTTGACGTCACGCCGGTGCCGGAGCCCGCCGGCCTCGGCCTGGCGCTGGCAGGCCTGGCCCTCGTCGGCGCCGCAGCACGCCGCGCACGCCGTCACTGAGGCCAGCTCAGCCTTGCGGCCCTGCTGGCGCCAGTGGGGAATCGCGTGCGACCCACCTCCCAGTTGCAAATCGCCACTCGACGACATCTGCAAGAAGACAGACATCTAGGTGCACAAACCGGCAAGCGTCGTGGAGAGCGATCCGCTGCAGCTCAATGCGCCAAGCGGCGCCGGCGTCCATCCAGCCACAGGGCCAGCCCACCGACGGCCATCATCAGCACTGATGCAGGTTCAGGGACCGGCGCCGCAGGCGCCATCACGAAACCGTTGGTGGCGAAGCCATAGGCCGGACCGCGGACTTCCACGCGATCAAACGCCTGGGTCGACTGCGCCGCCACGAAGGTGACGCCGGTGTTGCCTTGCCAGCCCGCCACGCCGCCTGCCGACAGGCTGCCCAGTAGCGTGTCGCCATCGAACAGCGAGACCGTGATGGCGTAACCGCCCGTGATGTTGCCGATGGCCCCGATGCCGAAGGCACCAAGCGGCGCGCCGAAGTCCAGCCGCAGTCCTTCGATGCCGCTGGCAAACAGCAGGTGGTCGCCCCACCAGAAGCCGGGACCGTAGTTGGCGGGTGAACTGCGCACCAGGCGCGCGTCGCCGCCGTCGTAGAGCGCACTGGCCAGGAAGCTGACGCCGCCCACCTGCCCGGTGAACGAGGTGTAGGCCCCAGGGGCGAGTGCCGAGAAATCGTAAGTGCCGCCTGTGAGCGCACCGTTAGGCACGCTGCTCACGGTGGCATGCGCCCGAGGGCCCAGCAGGGCTGCGGCGGTGAGAAGGCAGGCTGCCGCCGGCAGCAGGCGGGCTCGGCAGGCAGGAACAGTGCGCAAATAAACGGTCATGAGGGTCTCACGGAAAAGTGGATGACCCTTTCTGACGCAGGAGCGGCTGGCGATCCGGCTCATTCGACGCCCCCGCATTCGCGGGGCCGTCCCGACGTCAGTCCTGGACGAAGACGACAGCGCTGCGCGCGGGCACCTCGAAGCGCCCCTTCCACGCGCGCGCCTCGCGCCGCACGCGGGCATCGGCGCCCTGACGCTGCACCGGGTGTAGTACCCAGCGCGCGCCGGCTTCCTCCGGTAGCGCCAACGTCTGGGCCGTGGGCGCGGCGTTCATCAAGGTCATCATGGCCTTGAAGCCTGCACCGGGCAGGCCGGCGCCGTCGATGCGCGTCGCGATCAGCACCGGGTTCTGGCCCGCGCCGCCGCCGGGAAAACTGACGCGCTTGCGGATCTCGGCCGCGCTGGTCAGCCGCAGCAGCAGCGTGCCGGCGCGAATCCTGAGCAGATCGCGGAACACATCGCGCGCCCAGGCGATCTCGGCCGGGCGGGGTGCGATCGACGCATCGACCAGACGCTCGCGGGCCAGCGCCCAGTCGCGCCCATCCTTGCCGAAGTTGTCCTGCCTGGGTGGCAGGCCGGTGCCGAAGTGGTTGGTCTGGTAGGTCCAGTCCAGCCGGTTGAACCAGTCGCCACTGTCGTAGCTGTTGCGATCCATGCTCTTGCTGCGCAGGATGTCCTGGCCGGCATGGAAATAGGCGATGCCCTGGCTGAAGGCGACGAGCGCGGCACCCAGCATCTGCACGCGGGCGCGGTCCTCGCGGCTGCTCGCCAGCGGCAGCTTTAGCGCATTGACGTCGAACAGCGTCTGGTTGTCGTGGTTCTCGACATAGTTGACGACCTCGCCGGGCTCCGACGCGAAGCCGGCCGGCTGGTCACCGTAGGGGATGGCGTCCAACCGCTTCTTCTCGCCGCGCCAGGTCGTCAGCTCGTAGCTGCGCAGCGAGCCGGCCAGGCCGACGCGGATCATGTCGGCGGCGGTCAGCAGTTCCTCCCGGCTCGCGTTGGCGAGCGCATTCGGCGCGTAGACCAGGCCGTTGAGCCAGCCCTGGCGGCGCACGCTGTCGTCGCCGCCCTCACCGGCGCTGCCGCCGCGCGCGGCGTCGCGGCCGCGGTCGCTGAAGGACCCGATGCCGCTGCCGTTCAACGACAGTTGCGAGGCCTGCACGAAGCGCGCGCCATTGGCCACTTCGCCGAAGTTCCAGCCCTCGCCCAGCAGCTGCACAGGCCGGCCGGCTTCGGCGTCCACGCGCTTTTGCAGCCGCTGCATCGCGTCGCGCGGCTGGTGGCCCATCAGGTCGAAGCGCATCGAGTCGATCTTGTATTCGCGCACCCACAGGGCTGCCGAATCGATCATCAGCTTGGCCATCATGCGGTGCTCGGTGGCCGTGTTGTCGCAGCAGGTCGAGCGCTCGACCTCGCCCTTGGCATTGAGGCGGTGGTAGTAGCCCGGCACCAGGCGGTCCAGTACCGATTTCGGATGCTGGCCGGCGGCGGTCATGTGGTTGTAGACCATGTCCATGCCCACGCGCAGCCCGGCCTTGTGCAATGCCATGACCATCTGGCGGAACTCGACGATGCGCTTGAACGGGTCGGTGGGCAAGCTGCTGAAGCTGCCTTCAGGCGCATTGAAGTGCCACGGGTCGTAGCCCCAGTTGAAGCAGTCTTCAGCAGCCACGGCCATGACGGCGGCCTGTTGGGCCTCGCCGTCGGGCGGCGCCTTGGGCACGGCCGGCGTCTTGCAGTCGCGTTCGGGCACGCTGGCCAGGTCGAAGACCGGCAGCAGGTGCACGTCCGTCATGCCGGCTTTGGACAGCGCCTTGAGATGCTTCATGCCGTGGGACGCGGCTTCGGTGAAGGCGAGGTATTTACCGCGCCAGGCCGGACGCACGGTCAGGTCGCCGATGGAGAAGTCGCGCACATGCAGCTCGTAGATGAGCTGGTCGGTCGCTGCCTTGACGCGGTCCGGGCGCTTGGCGGCATCCCAGCCGCGCGGCTTGAGCGCAGCAGATGACAGATCCGCCACGACGCTGCGCTGCGAATCGGCCGTCAGCGCAACGGCATAGGGATCGGTGACGAGGTTGCGCACGCGGCCCTGCGTGGGCGTGACGACGTCGACGAGATAGCGATAGGCCTGGCCGCTCAGGTCGCCGGGCAACTCGGCACGCCAGACGCCGGTGGCGGCGTCAAGGCGCATCGCGTCAGCGGCGATGGCGGGCGACTCCACGCCGGCGTAGCGACACAGCAGCAGGCGCTGCGCCGTCGGCGCCCAGACGGCGAAGCGCGTGCTTGACTTGCCCGGATGGGCGCCGAGATCGCCGACGCCTTCGGCCGCTGCATAGAGATCGTCCAGCGCGCCGGGAAGCTGCAGGCCCGTGGCCGCGATGACGCGGCCATCCGCGGCCTCATGCACCAGCAGCAGCTGTTCGCGCAGCAGCGCGGCCACGTCCGTCGCCGCGGGCAGCGCCAAGCGCGGCCCGTCGCCGATGAAGCGGAACTGCGTCGGCAGCGCCGCCCCGCTCGGCGCGAGGTCGATTACGCCCTCGGCACCGGCCACCAATTCGCCGGGCCCCGCCCGCAGCCCCGCCGCCCGGGCGCGGTGCAAACGCACGCGCTCGCCCGCCTGCAGCTTCAAGCCCGGCCACTGCACAGTGCGCGCATCCAGCCAATAAGCCTCGGCGAGTGCCTTGGCCGCGGCCGCGGGTACCGGCACTTCCGCATCGCAGGCCTGCAGGTCATCGGCGTGCGCCGCAGCGGCCATCAGGCTCAGGGCCAGCAGCGCTAAGAGTGTGGAACGGGTTGGCATCGCAGGCCTCCTATTGTTGCTCCGAAGATAGTAGCAAAACTACATCCATTGGAAATCACCGTGGTTGCCTCTGCAGAATAGCCGGTATGCTTGTTGTGACGTCGAGTAGTTTGATTACACCAACGGCCGCCGGAGATGATTTCAAAGCCGGCACCCCATCTCTGCCGATCCCATGTCCAAGCAACTTCTGCTCACCCTTGCGCTGGCTCTCGCCGGTGCATCGGACGCCCAAACCGACATCGACACCCGCCCCGTGGTCGCCCAAGCCCGCAGCAGCGGCCTGCCTTCACACTGGCAGCACGGCGTCTTCATGGAAATCTTCGTGCGCGGCTACCAGGACGGCGATGGCGACGGCATCGGCGACCTGCGCGGCCTCACCAGCCGGCTGGACTATCTGAAGAAGCTCGGCATCAGCGGCATCTGGCTGATGCCCATCACCGCCAGCTCCGACCACGACCACGGCTACGCGACGACCGACTTCCGCACCATCGAGCCCCAGTACGGCACGCTGGCGGACTTCGATGAGCTGGTCCGCGAAGCGCACCAGCGCGGCATCGGCATCGTCATGGACTACGTCATCAACCACGCCTCCTGGCAGTTCCCGCCCTTCCAGCATGCCGTGGCGGACCGCAACAGCCCCTGGCGCAGCTGGTTCGTCTGGAACACCAACCCCGGGCCCGGGTGGGACATCTGGGGCAAGCTGCCCTGGTATGACGCCGCCACCCAGCCCTGGACCTGGACGGGCGCGCTGAAGGACCTGCCGCCCTTCCAGCCCGGCTCGCCGGACATCTACTTCGGCACCTTCGGGCCCCACATGCCCGACTTCAACCTGCGCAACCCCGCCGTGGTGCAGTACCACGAGGACAGCCTGCGCTTCTGGCTCAACCGCGGCCTGGACGGCTACCGGCTCGATGCCGTGCCGCACCTGATCGAGAACAACGCCAAGGACTGGAACGACCAGCCCGAAAGCCGCGTGCTGACCAAGCGCTTCCAGGACCTCATCAAGAGCTACCCGAGCCGCTATGTCGTCTGCGAGGCCACCGCCGAGCCCATCGCCTATGGCGAGCCGGGCCTGTGCGGCGGCGCCTTCGCGTTCAACCAGAACTATGAGATCGTCAAGGCCGCCAAGGGCGACGCCGCGGCCGTGCAGAAGGTGGCCGACTATTACCGCGCCATGGCGCCGACGATGGCGACCTTCCTGCACAACCACGACATCTTCACCGGCCCGCGCGTGTGGGACCAGTTGCGTGGCGACGAGGCGCGCTACCGGCTGGCTGCGGCCAGCTACCTGCTGCTGCCGGGCACGCCCTTCGTCTACTACGGCGAGGAGATCGGCCAGGCCGGCATCCAAGGCACGGGCCCCGAAGACGATGCGCCGCTGCGTGCGCCGATGAGCTGGACGCCCGACAACCGCGGCCCAGGCGGCTTCACGACGAATGCCCAGCCCTTCCGCCCGCTGTCGCTGAACCGCAGCCGCCACAACGCCGCGAGCCAGCAGCGCGACCCGGCCTCGCTGTTCAACTTCTACCGCGAGCTGATTGCGCTGCGCCATGCGTCGGGCGCGCTGACGCTCGGCCGCTACGAGGCCGACAAGGTCGACGGCCAGCTGTGGACCTTCCAGCGCGTGCACGGCAAGGAGCGTGTGCTGGTGGCCATCAACTACGGCGACACGCCAGCTGCGCTGAACCTGCCGGCGCGTGCCCTGCCCCTCTACCCCAAGGCCGGCCCGGCGCGCGCGACGCTGCCGCCGTTGTCCGTGCGCGTCTATCGATTGGAAGCGCGATGAAAGCCGTGATCACCCTTGCCACCGCCCTGCTGATGAGCCTGCCCGCCACCCTGGCCGCCGAGCCTTCCCACCGCGTCGAACCGCCGAACTGGTGGGTCGGCATGCGCGACACCTCGCTGCAGCTGATGCTGCACGGCACCGGCGTTGCCGATGCCCGACCCGTGCTGGCGCCCTACCCCGGCGTGACGCTCAAGGGCAGCCACCGCGCGGCGAGCGCCAACTACCTGTTCGTCGACCTCGACATCGCGCCCGATGCCAAGCCGGGTGAACTGCTGCTGGATGTGGCCGGCCAGACGCTGCGCTACCCGCTGCTGGCCCGCGCGCCCGGCTCGGCCGAGCGCCAGGGCTTCGGGCCCAAGGACGCGATCTATCTCGTCGTGCCCGACCGCTTTGCCCAAGGTGGCAGCGGCAGGCAGGCCGACATGCAGGAAGGCCTCGACCGCGCCGATCAGGGCGGCCGCCATGGCGGCGACCTGGCCGGCATGCGCCAGCACCTGGGCTACATCGCCGGGCTGGGCTTCACGCAGGTCTGGCCGACGCCGCTGGTGGAGAACAACAGCGCCAGGTACAGCTATCACGGCTATGCGGCGACCGACTTCTATCGCATCGACCCGCGCTTTGGCAGCAACGACGACTTCGGCGCCTTCGTGGCCGAGGCAAGGGCCCAGGGCCTCGGCGTCATCCATGACGTCGTGCTCAACCACATCGGCAGCGGGCACTGGTGGATGAAGGACCTGCCGGCACCGGACTGGGTCAACGCCTGGCCCCAGTACACGGAGACCCACCACGCCCGCCTGACGCTGCAGGACCCGTATGCGTCGGCGCAAGACAGGAAGCGCTTCACCGACGGCTGGTTCGTGCCCGGCATGCCCGACCTGAACCAGCGCCGGCCGGAGCTGGCCAACTACCTGATCCAGAAGACGCTGTGGTGGATCGAACGCTTCGGCCTGTCCGGCATCCGCACCGACACCTACTCGTACTCCGACCGTGACTTCCTGGCCCGCTGGTCGGCCCGCGTGATGCAGGAGTACCCGCGCCTGAACATCGTCGGCGAGGAATGGAGCCCCCACCCGGCCGTCGTCGCCTACTGGCAGCGCGGCAAGAAGAACCATGACGGCTACGTGTCGCATGCGCCGAGCATGATGGACTTCCCTCTGCAGGCCAACCTGCTGGCGGCGCTGACCGAGCCGGACGGTGCGCACACCGGCCTGACCAAGCTCTACGAAGGGCTGGCGCACGACTTCGTCTACGCCGACCCGGCCAACCTGGTGCTTTTTGAAGGCAACCACGACACGCCGCGGCTGTTCTCGCTGCTGAAGAACGACGTCGGCCTGACCAAGCTGGCGCTGGCCTATCTGGCGACGACGCGGCGCATCCCGCAGCTGTTCTACGGCAGCGAGATCCTGATGCAGAGCCCCGTCGAGCGCGACGACGGCCGCGTGCGCGCCGACATGCCCGGCGGCTGGGCGGGCGACAAGGTCAATGCCTTCACCGGCGCCGGTCTCATGGCCGAGCAGCGCGACATGCGGGACTGGGTGCGGCGCCTGTTCACCTGGCGCAAGACCGCCACCGTCATCCACGACGGCGCCCTGATGCAGTACGCGCCGCTGGAGGGCGTCTATGTGTTCTTCCGCTACGACGACCAGCGCACGGTGATGGTGGTGCTGAACAAGAACGACAAACCGGTGGAGCTGGACGTCTTGCGGTTCGGCGAGCGCATTAAACCCGGGCAGCGTGCTCGCGATGAGCTCGGCGGTGCGGTCCTCACGCTGGGCGAGCGGCTGAGCGTGCCGTCACGCAGCCCGCTGATCCTCTCGGTGGACCGCTGACCGCCAGCTTCGGCGGCGGCTGCGTTTGGTGCACGCCAACCCCTCGGCTCAGAGCATCAGGAATTGGCTGCCGGCGCAATAGTGGGTGATCTCCGCGCTCACCATGTAGCCACGACGACGACAGAAATCAGGCACCTGGAAGCTCCACGTGGTCAGGTAGGAACTGCGGCAACCGCTCGTGCGGGCGCGGGCCTCGAAAGTACCGCAGCGGCAGGCCACGCCCTGGCCGCGACTTGCGCCGGCGACCCACTACTGCTGCAGCTCGCAGCGCCCATCTAAGGCCTACCAGGCCGAACCCTGCGAGAGCACGCCGAGCAGCGGCCCAAGCTCGTCCGGCGCAAATACCGAGAGATGGGTCGTTGTCAATACCGAGAAACTCACCGTTAGCTCCTGGGCCGCCGTGAGAGCATCCGGCGTCGCCGCGAAAAAACACACAGTCACCGCAGCGGCACGCAGGGAGGGCTCGAAACTGAACGGCCTATCGCCAACCCCTGTGCATCGATTCGTCTTCGGCCGGGCCGGGCCCCAACGTGCGCCAAGGGAGCGACAACAAATGAAGCGACTCATCAACACCTTGTGTAGCGTTCTGGCTGCGCTGGCGCTACCCCTGGCAGCCATCGCGCAGAGCGGCTCGCCTCCGGCCAAACCTGAGCAACCCAAAACTCGCAAGCCGCCGCAGCAACAGAGCACCAACACCCAGAGCGGCGAGCCGTGGATCGAGTGGGAGCAGCGCATGAACGCGGAGCAGCGCCTCACTGCGTTCGGCCCCGACCTGCTCGGTGACCAGATCGACCCCGACACGGGTGCCATCGTCTTCGAACACACGGACGTGGTGCTGCCGGGCAACTCGAGGCTGGACGTGTCCGTACGCCGCCGCGTGTCCCAGGGATACCTGTATGGCGAAGGCGTCAACGCCGAGTTCGGCAACTGGGAATACCAGGTCCCGCGCATTGTGGTCGTCACCCGCACCGCGGGCTGGACGGGCTCGCGATGCAGCAACTCGTACGCCACCAGCTTCCCCGTGGTCTACAGCCCCCAAGGGCAGTACTTGCAGGCTTCAGACTATTCCAATGGCGTGAAGCTGGAGGTGCCGGGACAAGCCGCCCAGCAGATCCTTGAGTTGCCGCAGGGCGCGCAATGGCCTGCCGACCGCAAGTACTCGACTGCGGAGAACTGGTACTTCACGTGCATCACGGCGCAGGATGGTGGACAGGGGCTGCTGGGTCACGCCCCCAACGGCATGAAGTACCGGTTCGACCGCTACATCAACCTGCCGTTCCGGCCGTTGGGCGTGTTGATGTCTTCCAAGTCGACCGGCACACCGCGCACCAAGAGCATCCTGGCTGCCACCGAGGTCACGGACGTCAACGGCAACTGGGTCCGCTACACCACGCCAACGACGGGCGCGAGATCACGCTGACGTACAGCGGCAGCTCGAAGCTGGTTGCGCAGGTGACGGCAAACCCGACGGGAAATGCCCGCACTTGGACTTATTCGTACCGCAACACCTATGGCAGCAAGCCGTTCTGGGAGGGTGGTACCGCCATCAACATCCAGTCGCTCGGATCCGTGACGCAGCCCGACGGTCGTGCCTGGACGTTCAATCTTGACGATCTGTTCCAGGAGCCGACGCCAGGCGAGTGCGACAGCTACCCCAGCCCGATCACGGTCACCCACCCCTATGGCGTGACCGGGACGTTCCAGCTTGCGGAGGTGCGCCACCGCATGGGATTGAACGAGGTGATGCAGCAGATCTTCGACTGCCCGAATGGCGAGAGTTCGCCGCCGGGTCCGGCGAACCCCGCTTGGGTGACGGCGCAGATCGACACTATCTCGGTCGTGTCCAAACAACTCCAAGGCCCAGGCATAGCGACAGCGACCTGGGCGTTTCAGTACGAATTCGACGGCGGCCCGCCCGGCTCGTCGGCTGCCGACCCGACCAATACGACCACCGTCGTGCAGCCCGACAACTCGGTGATCCAGTATCACCACCGCTGGCAGTTCAGCGGCTTGCTCGGCGGCAAGCTACTGCGCAAGGATATCCGCCAGAGCAGTGGCTCAGCGCCGCAGGAGACCACGTCCTACACATACGCGATCGAGGACTGGCCAGGATATTCATTCGCGGCGATGGGCCCGCTCGCCGGGTTCGTCAAGATCCGGCCATCCCAGATCACTATCGTCCGCGACGGCAGCAACGCCTACTCCACAGACTTCGTCTACGACAGCAGCTTCTCGTCGCCCACATACAGCTTCGGCCACCCCACGCAGGTGACCGAGACTTCAACCACCGCACCCGGGTTGTCGCGGCTCACTTCAACCGCGTACCTGCACGACAAGGCGCTGTGGATCGTCGCCTTGCCCACCAGCGAGACCCGCAACGGCAAGCTGTTCGATTCCTACACCTACGACTCGCTACGCCGCGTGCAGACCCACAGCCGATTCGGCACGTTGAAGGGAAGCTATACCTATCACACGAGTGCTGGACAGCAAGGCATGGTCTCGACCTATGCCGACGCACTGAACAACAGCTACACGCTGTCGAACTGGAAGCGCGGCAAGCCGCAAACCGTGGGTCGCCCTGACGGCACAAGCATCAGCCGCGTGGTGGACAACAACGGCTGGGTGACCAGCGAGACCGACGGCCGCGGCATCACCACCGGCTTCGACTACAACCTGATGGGTTGGATGACCTCGGTCTATCGACCGAGCGGTTTCCACGGCACGACAACGAGCTACTCGGGATACGGCAGCGCGCTGCAGGCGGTCAGCATTCGCGGTGCCCAGCGAACGACGGTTTTCTACGACGCCATGCTGAGGCCGACGCTCGTGAAGCGGGATGCAACCGACGCCTCGGTAACGCCGATCTACGATCGCTCCACCTTCGACGCTTTCGGCCGCGAAACCTTCAAGTCGTGGCCCTCGACATCGGCGTCGCCGACGGCAGGGGTCAACACCACGTTCGATGCGCTGGGCCGGGTGGTCACCAGCACCGAAACGGTCGCCCCGTACGCGAACACCACCACCCAATACCTGGCGGGTGGCCAGACCCGGGTGACCGATCCCACCGGCGCGCTGACGATCGCCACCCACCGCGCATTCGGCACGCCGGCCAAGCCGGAAGTGATGCAGGTCATCGACGCGCTCGGCGCCGTGACGGCCACCAGCCGCGACATCTTCGGCAACGTGACCCAGCTCACGCAGTCCGGTACGCAGAACGGCTACTCGGCCGGCGTCACGCGCCAGTTCTGGTACGACACGGGCCTGCGGCTGTGCCGGCACCGCGCGCCGGAGTTCGGCGATGAGCTGTTCACCTACGACGCGATGGACCGTCTGCAGTTCAGCTCGCGCGGCGAGGCGCCGGCCACGGGTTGCACCACCCCGTCGAGTTCGATCCGCACCGCGTACACCTACGACGCCCGTGGGCGGCTCGCCTTCACCGACTTCCCCTCGACCACGCCGGATATCGCGGTCACGTACGACGCCAACGGCAACAAGGCCTCGGTGTCGCGCGGCGGCGTGAACTGGGGCTACCTCTACAACGCCCTGGACCAGTTGGCGCGTGAGACGCTGTCGATCGACGGGCGCAGCTACCAGTTCGATTACGGCTACACCGCGGGCGGCCACCTGGCCTCGCGTACCCGGGCCGGCGGCACCGCCGTGAGTTTTGCGCCCGATGTTTTGGGCCGGGCGAGCGCCCTCACGGCCGGCGGGTCCAGCTACGTCCACGGCGTCGCCTGGCATCCCAACGGCCTGGTGGGGGCCGGCAACTTCGGCAATGGTCAGGTGTTCTCGCAGTCCCTCGACGCGCGCCAGCGTCCGCTGGCGCTGTCTACCGCGCGCTCGGGCGGCCCCACCGCCCTGTCGCGCAGCCACGCCTACGACGTCCGCGGCCAGTTGACATCGATCACGGACCACGTCGATGCTGCGGGAAGCCGCGGCTTCGGCTACGACGCCAAGGGCCGGCTGGTGGCGGCCAACGGGCCCTGGGGCAGCGGCAGTTTCACCTACGACGCGCTGGACAACCTGCGCGCGCAGACCCTGGGCAGCCGCGCCATCTCGGTGGCCTACGACGCGACGAACCGGGTGGCGTCGGCCAACGATGCGGGCATCCATCGCCCCTACGCCTACGACGCCCACGGCAACGCGACCACGGTGGGCCCGCTCACCTTCGCCTACGACTTCTCGAACCAGCCGGTGGCCATCGGCGGCGCCACCAGCGCCAGCTATGTTTACGACGGCAACGGCAAGCGTGTGAAGTCCGTGGCCGGCGGCAAGACGGTGTACAGCGTGTACTCGGCGCTGGGCGGCTCGGTGATCCTGCGCGACGAGGTCAGCGACGGCAAGGTGATCGACTACCTCGCCGTAGGACCGCTGGCCGTGCGGCTGACCAACGGGGCGAGTCCCGAATACACCCATGCCGATCATCTGGGCAGCCCGGTGGCGGCGAGCAATGCCAGCGGCGCGATCAGTTGGCGGGAGACCTACACGCCGTACGGCCAGCCGCTGCTGCGCCCCGCCGGCAACGCCAACCAGCCCGGCTACACCGGCCATGTGCAGGACGCGGCCACGGGGCTGACCTACATGCAGGCGCGTTACCACGATCCGGTGATCGGGCGGTTTTTAGCGACCGATCCGGTGGGGTATGAGGATCAGCTCAATCTGTACGCCTATGTGCGGAATGATCCGGTTAACGCCACTGACCCCGACGGTCGCGAAACCGAGATGAAGACCTGGGCCGACCCAAAGGGGATGACGCACAGCGAGGCGACGTCTGGCCAACGCATGGCTGCTAGCTTCATGCTGGGCATGGTCCCTGGTGTTAACTCAGCGGAGTACGCGGCAAAGGGCCAGCTCGCCATGGCAGCGGCGATGTTGGTGGTGGACCTAGGCCCAGCCAAAATCCTTAAAACTGTTGACAAGGTGACAGATGCGACAAAGGCAACATTGCCGCATGTGCCGACAGGTCCAGGGACTGTCCCAAAAGCAGAGCGAGATCCTCAAAGACTATTTACGCCTGCTCAGCGCGAAGCCAAGCGCGCTGAGCAAGGAGGCCAGTGTGCGAACGGATGCGGCACAAAGATTGATGACGCAAATTCGGCCGGTCACCACAAACAGCGTCATGCAGATGGCGGCAAGACCAACTCAGACAACCATGCGGAAGTTTGTCTCGACTGTCACGCAAAGATTCACGGAAGAAAACCTGATTGATGATTATGGCAATCGACGTATTTAAGGACGCGAGCGGGCCGCGTCCAGTTCCGACTGTCTGGCGTGAGACGCTTGCTGCAATAGTGCACAGTTTTAGGAATGGTGACTTCGGACTCTCCTTGAGAATGCCGAATGTGCCAACACTGAGTGAAAGCGTCGCAAGACAGATCGAAGAAAACATCGCGTCGTATGGTGCGACGTTGGCAGCCTTGCCCGAAGCAACGTGGAGCACCTCCGTGTGTCAATGGATGGGGAACTACTGGGATCTCCTCGTCGATCTGTACACGGAGGAGGAGGGCTCGAGCGACTTGGTACTGTCTGCTCGGGTAAGAGAGGCAGGCTCAAGCTTTAGCTTTGAGGTCCTCGGGATTCACGTCCCGTAGCAATAAGCTACTGCGCAAGGATCAGTTGAACCGAACCGCGCTCGACCTCTTCGATTCGGCGACGAAGCTCCTCGTCCCACGCAGCCTCGACCTCGGCATCGCGAGGATCGAGGCTGGCCAGCAGCTCTTCGGCAAGGCGTGCACGCTCTTCCGGAGGCAGCGCATGCGCTTGGGCAGACAGTTCGGCAACAAGGTCAGACATTCGGCACTCCTGAAACCACGAAAGGCCGTCTACGCCGGCGACCCACCCGGGTGCCGCCGACAACGGCCGGCAATCACGCCGGCAGATTCAGCAGCTCGAACGGCCCGCGGCCGGACGCCGCCGTGATGAGCCCGAGTACCCGCGCCGGCTCCACACCGAGCATGCCCCAGTGGAAACGCCAGCCCCAGTTGCCGCCGAGCACGCCGGGCACGTTCATGCGGTGGCTGCTGTTCAGGCCGAGCACGTCCTGCAACGGGTAGACGGCCATGTTGGCCACCGAGTTGGCGCAGGCGCGGATCATGGCCCAATGCACGTCGTGCTCGCCGCACGCGAGATACGAGCCCGCGAACGCGCGTTCACGTGGTTTTGCCTGGTCCCACCAGCCGCGCACGGTATCGTTGTCGTGCGTGCCGGTGTAAGCCACCGACGCCCTGGGCCACATGTGCGGCAGGAACTCGTGGTCCCCCTCGGCGCCGAAGGCGAACTGCAGGATCTTCATGCCGGGGAAGCCGCAGCCATCGCGCAGCGCATGCACGTCGTCGGTGATGAAACCCAGGTCCTCGGCCACGATGGGGAGCGGCCCCAAAGCACTCTTGATGGCGTCGAACAGCGCCATGCCGGGGCCGGCCTTCCACTGGCCGCGCTTGGCATCCGGGCTGTCGCCGGGGATCTCGTAGTAGCCGGCAAAGCCGCGGAAGTGGTCGATGCGAAAGACATCGGCCTGGCTCAACGCACGCTGGATACGCGCCGTCCACCAGGCGTAGTTCTCCTCGGCCATCTTGTCCCAGCGGTACAGCGGGTTGCCCCAGCGCTGCCCCAGCGGGCCGAGGTCATCGGGCGGTACGCCGGCGACCACCGTGGTCTGGAACTCATCGTCCAGCTCGTAGAGGTCGGGCCGCGCCCAGCAGTCGGCGCTGTCGTGCGCGACGAAGATGGGCAGGTCGCCCATGAGGTGCACGCCGCGCTCGTTGGCATAGGCCTTGAGCGCCTGGATCTGCACATCGAACTGCCATTGCACGAACTGCCAGAAGGCGATCTCGTCGGCGTATTCCTTGCGCGCTGCCGCCAGTGCCGCGGGCTCGCGCTTCTTCAGGCCTTCGCACCATTCCCACCAGGGCTGGCCGTTCAGCGGCGAGCGGATGGCCATGAACAGCACATAGTCGTCCAGCCAGCTCTGTGCCTCCAGGCACCACTTGGCAAAGGCGATGCGATCGACGTCGGCGGCGTGGGTGAAGAACCCCTGGGCGGCGGCGCGCAGTTGCTGTTCGCGCCAGGGCGTGACTTCGCCGTAGTTGATCAGCTCGCCGCTGAAGGCCGGCACGTCGGGCTGGGACAGCCAGCCCTTGGCGATCAACGGCTCCAGGGCCACCATCCAGGGGCTGCCGGCAAAGGCTGATACGCCTTGATAGGGGCTGTCGCCGGGGCCGATGGGTGTCGTCGGCAGCAGCTGCCAGATGCGCTGGCCGGCGGACTGCAGCCAGTCGACGAAGCGGTAGGCATCGGGGCCGAAATCGCCCATGCCGTGCGGGCCGGGCAGCGAGGTGATGTGCAGCAGCACACCGGAGGCGCGTTGGTTCAGGTTCATGTCGGTGTGTGCCGAAGGACGAGCAGGGAACGGGCCGGCACGTTGAGCGGCTGGCCAGGAAGGATGAGGGGCGCAGCCGATTCGCCGCTGCTGTCGAGCACCAGCCGCCATGGCCCGTTGCAGAGCAGGAAGGGGAGCGGCGCCGGGTCGGGGTTGAAGACGATCATCAGACGCGGCGCGGCGGCGTCCGCCTCGCGCAGCTGCGCACCGAAGGCGCGCTGGCCGGCGTCGTGCCAGTCGTGCGGGCTCATCTGGTGGCCACTGGGCGCATACCAGGCGATGCTGGCCTCGCCGGAGGATGCAAACCAGCGCGGGTGGCGCAACAGCGGCTCGGCGGCGCGCAGTGCCAGCAGTTCGGCCACCAGTTCGGTCATGCGGCCGTCGGCGCTGTCCCAGTTCAGCCAGGTGGTCGGGTTGTCCTGGCAATAGGCGTTGTTGTTGCCGCCCTGGCTGTTGCCGATCTCGTCGCCGGCGCAGAGCATGGGCGTTCCCTGGGCCAACAGCAGCGTGGCGAGCAACGCGCGGCGCACGCGCTCGCGGGTGGCGTTGATGGCCGCGTCGTCGGTGGGGCCCTCGGCGCCGAAGTTGGCGGCCAGCTCGCCGTCGCGGCCGTCGTGGTTGTCCTCGCCGTTGGCGTGGTTGTGCTTGGTGGAGTAACTCGTCAGGTCGGCGAGCGTGAAGCCGTCGTGCACGGCGACGAAGTTGACCGACGCGGTCGGCAGGCGCTGGCCGTGGTGGAAGACATCACTGGAAGCCATGAAGCGCCGCGCAAACTCACCACGCCCGACACCCGGACCAGCGCCCAACCAATAGCCCCGGACGGCGTCGCGGAACTTGTCGTTCCATTCCAGGAAGCGGCCCGGGAAGCGCCCCACCTGGTAGCCGTCGTAGGCCGCGTCCCAGGGCTCCGCGATGAGGTGCACGCCCGCCAGCACCGGGTCCTGGCGCAGCGCGGTGAAGAAGGCCGCATCGGTCTCGAAGCCATGCGCGCCGCGGCCCAGCACGGGTGCGAGGTCGAAGCGGAAGCCATCGACGCCCATCTCGGCCACCCAATAGCGCAGCGAGTCGAGCACGAACTGCGTCACGCGCGGATGCGAGCAGCGCAGCGTGTTGCCGCAGCCGGTCAGGTTCTCGTTGCGGCTTTGGTCATCGGCGACGAGGCGGTACCAGGTGGCGTTGTCCAGGCCACGGAAGCTCAGCGTCGGGCCGAACTCGTTGCCCTCGGGCGTGTGGTTGTAGACGACGTCGAGCACGACCTCCAGGCCGGCGGCATGCAGGGTGTCGACCATCAGGCGGAATTCGGCCGTCACGGCGGCCGGGTCGTGCCGGTGCTCGGCCTTGGCCCAACGCGGATCAGGGCAAAAGAAGCCCAGCGTGTTGTAGCCCCAGTAGTTTTGCAGGCCGCGCTCGGCAAGGTGGGGTTCGGCTATGCAGTAGTGCACCGGCAGCAGCGAGAGCGTCGTCACGCCCAGGCGCTTGAAATGCGCAATTGACGCCGAGTGGGCCAGGCCGGCGTAGGTGCCGCGCAGGTCTTCCGGCACACCGGGCAGCAGCTTGGAGAAGCCCTTGACGTGGACCTCGTAGAGCACGACCTCGCTGGGCGGGCGGCGCGGCTTGTGTGCGCGCGCATGCACAACTGGTGCAGCCGCGACGCGCGCCTTGAGCGCCTGCGTGGCGTTGTCCCGCGTGTCCAGCGAGCGGGGGCCGTCCGGATGGCCCAGCTCGTAGCCGTGGTGTTCGGCGCGCCAGCCGAAGTGGCCGACGATCTCGCGCGCGTACGGGTCGAGCAGCAGTTTGTGCGGGTTAAAGCGGTGGCCCTGCTCGGGCGCATACGGCCCGTGCGCACGCAGGCCGTAGACGAGGCCCGCGCCAACGCCGGGCAGGAAGCCGTGGAAAACGCCGTCATGCGGGCCGTCCAGCGTGTAGCGGCGCAGCTCGCGCTGGCCTTCGGCGTCGAAAACGCAAAGCTCGATGCGCGCCGCATGCTCGCTGGCAAAGGCGAAGTTGACGCCGCCGTCCCGCGTGAGGGAGCCCAGCGGCTCATGCCAGCCGGGTTGCAGATCAGGCAGATGAGCCATGGACTACAGACTCAAATAGGAACGAAGAACAGCGTGGCCAGCGGCGGCAGGTTGATCGTGATCGACAGACGGCGACCATGCGCTGGCTGCGCCTGCACCGGCAAGCCGGCCGCCGCGACGCCATTGCCCATGTTGCTGCCACCGTAATAGGCCGAGTCGGTGTTCAGCGCTTCCTTCCAGGCCGTCACGCCGTCCGGCACACCGAGCGAGTAGCCCTCACGCGGCACCGGCGTCATGTTGACCACGACGATGACCATGCGGCCCGTGCCGTCGCGGCGCACCCAGGCGTAGATGGAATGCTCGGCGTCGTGGGCGCTGATCCACTCGAAGCCGCCGGCCTCGCAGTCCAGCCGGTGCAGCGCGGAGTGGTCGCGGTAGAGCTTGTTGAGGTCGCGCACCAGGCGCTGCACGCCGGCGTGGCGGTCGTCTTCCAGCAGGGCCCAAGGCAGCGGCTCGGCATGGTTCCACTCCTGCCGCTGCGCGAACTCCTGGCCCATGAAGAGCAGCTTCTTGCCCGGGTGCCCCCACATGAAGCCGTAGTAGGCGCGCAGGTTGGCGAACTTCTGCCAGTCGTCGCCGGGCATCTTGCTGAGCATGGAGCCCTTGCCGTGCACGACCTCGTCGTGGGAAATCGGCAGCACGAAGTTCTCACTGAACGCGTAGATCAGCCCGAAGGTCATCTTGTCGTGATGCCAGCGGCGGTTGATCGGGTCCTCGGCCATATAGCGCAAGGTGTCGTTCATCCAGCCCATGTTCCACTTGTAGTGAAAGCCCAGGCCGCCCGCGTAGGTGGGGGCCGAGACGCCAGGGAAGCTGGTGCTTTCCTCGGCCACGCTGATGGCGCCCTCGACCTCGCCGACATGCTCGTTCATCTCGCGCAGCAGCGAGATGGCCTCCAGGTTCTCGCGGCCGCCGCGAGCGTTCGGGATCCACTCGCCTTCGGGGCGCGAATAGTCGCGGTAGAGCATGCTGGCCACGGCGTCCACGCGCAGGCCGTCCACGCCCCAGCGCTCGATCCAGTACAGCGCGCTGCCGATCAGGAACTGGCGCACCTCGGTGCGGCCGAAGTTGTAGATCAGCGTGTTCCAGTCGCGGTGGAAGCCTTCCTTGGGGTCCGCATATTCGTAGATGCGCGTGCCGTCGAACTCGACCAGGCCGTGCGGGTCTGCGGGGAAGTGCGCCGGCACCCAGTCCAGCAGCAGGCCCAGGCCCTGTTCATGGCAGGCCTTGACGAAGCGCGCGAAACCCTCGGGCGGGCCGAAGCGGGCGCTGGGCGCATACAGGCCCAACGTCTGGTAGCCCCAGGAGCCGTCGAACGGGTATTCGGTGATGGGCATCAGCTGCAGATGCGTGAAACCCATGTCGGCCACATAGGCCGGCAGTTGCTCGGCAAGCTCGTCCCAGGTCGGGAACTCCCCCGCGCCGCGGCGCCAGGAGGCCGCATGCACTTCGTAGACGCTGATGGGCGACTCGCGCCGGTTGGCGCGCTCGCGCTGGCGCGGCAACGCTGTCGGTTCGGGCAGGGTCGCGACGATGCTGGCCGTGTCGGGCCGCAGTTGGGCGCGGCGGGCATAGGGGTCGGCCTTGAGCGGCAGCAGCGTGCCGGCGCCGCTGACGATCTCGAACTTGTAGAGGTCGCCCAGGGTGGCGTGCGGGACGAAGATCTCCCACACACCAGCCGTGTGCCGCAGCCGCATCGGGTGACGGCGGCCGTCCCAGTTGTTGAAGTTGCCGACGACGCTGACGCGCCGCGCGTTGGGCGCCCAGGTCGCGAAGCGCACGCCGCTGACGTCGCCGTACTGCACGACATGGGCGCCCAGACTCAGGTAGGGTCGGGTGTTGCGCCCCTCGGCCAGGGCCTGCAGTTCCGCGTCGCTGAGCTGCGGGTAGAAGTTGTAGGGGTCGGCATAAACGCCCTCGCCGCCGCCCGTCCAGCTCACCGCCAGGCGGTAGTCGAAGCGGTGCTTGCGCCGCGGCACCAGGGCCTCGAACAAGTCACCGCGGCGACGCTCCAGCTCGACGATGCGCTTCTTGCTGCCAGCGTCCAGCAGCGCTACCTCGTCGGCGCCCGGCAGCAGCACACGCACCCAGAGCCGACCGTTGTCGTCTGCGTGCAGGCCCAGCCGGCCGAAGGGATCGGCATGGCGACCCGCCAGCAGGGAGTCAACGTCGGCGTCGTTCAGCATCAGTTCAGTGATCCAGACTCTTCACGGACCAGACACGGTCCACGTACTCGGCGATCGTGCGATCGGACGAGAACGGGCCCATGCCGGCAATGTTGCGCAGGGCGCGCTCGGCCCAGGCGGCACGGTCGGCGAACAAGGCGTCGACCTTGGCCTGGGTGGCCACGTAATCGGCGAAATCGGCCATCAGCAGGTAGACGTCGCGGTGCAGCAGGCTGTCGACAAGGCTGCGGTAGCGCTCGGTGTCGCCGTTGCTGAAGACACCCGCGGAGATGGCGTCGATGACGCGCTTGAGCTGGCGATTCTCTTCGACATACAGGCGCGGGTCGTAGCCCAGCTGCTTGATCTTGGCGACCGCGTCGGCACGCAGGCCGAACGTGAACATGTTCTCCGCTCCACAAGCCTCGGCCATCTCGATGTTGGCACCGTCCCAGGTGCCGATGGTGACCGCGCCGTTCATGCCGAACTTCATGTTGCCGGTGCCCGAGGCCTCGGTGCCGGCCGTCGAGATCTGCTCCGACAGGTCGGCCGCCGGGATGATGGCCTCGGCCAGCGTGACGCCGTAGTTGGGCAGGAAGACGAGCTTGAGCTTGTCGCCCACGCGCGGGTCGCTGTTGATGACGCGGGCCACGTCATGCGCCAGCCGCACGATGCTCTTGGCCGTCTGGTAGGCGGAGGCCGCCTTGCCGGCAATGATGACGGTACGCGGCACCCAGTTCGCGTCCGGGTTGTCGCGGATCGCCTGGTAGCGGCTGACGACGTGCAGGATGTTCAGCAGCTGGCGCTTGTACTCGTGGATGCGCTTGATCTGGATGTCGAACAGGCTGTCGACGTTGACCGAAATGCCCAGCTCGCGGCGGATGACCGCGGCCAGGCGCTCCTTGTTGGCGCGCTTGATGGCCAGGAACTCATCACCCAGCCCGCGGTCGGCAGCCAGGGCCTTGAGCTCACCCAGTTCAGACAGGTCCTTGCGCCACCCTGCGCCGATGCGGCTGTCCAACAGGCCGGACAACAGCGGGTTGGCCTGCTCCAGCCAGCGCCTGGGCGTGACGCCGTTGGTGACGTTGTGGAAGCGCTCGGGCCACAGGCGCGCGTAGTCGGCAAAGATGGTTTGCACCATCAGCTCGGAGTGCAACGCGGCCACGCCGTTGACGCGGTGTGAGGCGACCAGCGCCAGGGCCGCCATGCGCACGCGGCGCTCGCTGCCATGGTGGCCCTCGTCGATCAGCGATACGCGCGCGGCGAAGGCATGGTCGCCGGGGAAGCGCGCCTGTACCTCTTCCAGGAAGCGGTGGTTGATCTCGTAAATGATCTCAAGGTGGCGCGGCAGCAGGTTCTCGAACATGCGCACGGCCCAAGTCTCCAGCGCCTCGGGCATCAGCGTGTGATTGGTGTAGGCCACCGCCTGGCGCGTGATTTTCCAGGCCTCATCCCAGCCCAGGCCGTGCTCGTCCAGCAGCAGGCGCATCAGCTCGGCGGGCGCCAGCGCAGGATGCGTGTCGTTGAGGTGGACGGCGTTGGTCTTGCCGAGGTTGTGCAGCGAGCCGGACTCGCGCAGGTGGCGCGCGATCAGGTCCTGCAGCGAGGCGCTGACGAGGAAGGCTTCCTGCTTCAGGCGCAGTTCGCGGCCGGCCTCGGTCGAGTCGTCCGGGTACAGCACCCAGTTCAGCGCATCGGCCAGCACCTGGTGACGGGCCGCGCGGGCGTAGTCGCCCTCGCAGAAGGGCTTGAAGGCGATGGGCGCGGCCGTGGCCTGCCACTGGCGCAGCGTCGAGACGCGGTCGCTGTGGTGGGCCGGCACGATGAAGTCGAAGGCCTGCGCTTCGATGCTGTCGGCGGGCTGCCAGCGGCGCACGCCGGACGCGTCGACCTCGATGCGGCCGCCGAAGCCGACGTGGTAGCGCAGGTCCTGGCGCGGCAGCTCCCACGCGGGCGAGTCGCGCGTCCAGTCGTCGGGCTGCTCCAGCTGGCGGCCCTGGCTGATGATTTGCGCAAACGTGCCGTAGCGATAGCGCAGGCCGTAGCCGAAAGACGGCAGCTCCAGCTCGGCGAAGGAGTCCAGGAAGCAGGCCGCCAGGCGACCGAGGCCGCCATTGCCCAGGGCCGCATCGGGCTCGCGCTCCAGCACGTCGCCCAGGGCCAGACCCTGTTCGGCCAGCTTGGCTTCCAGCGGCTCGACCAGCCTCAAGGCAGCCAGCGCGTTGGACAGCGCACGTCCCATCAGGAACTCCATCGACAGGTAGTGCACGCGGCGGACCGGCGCCTTGTCGCCGCGCTGCGCGTCCTGCGCCTGCGTGGTGGCCCAGCGGCGCGCCAGCGTCTCGCGGCAGGCCAGTGCGGCCGCATGCAGGGCGGCCTGGGGCGTGGCGCCGTGGCTGGACTGCGACAGCTCGCGCTCGTAGGCGGTCTCGAAGGCGGCGCGCAGTGCTGCGTCTTCGGCGGAGAGGGCAGTCGGCTTCTTCATGGCGGCGGAGGCCTTGGGGCTGGACTTGCGTTGAACGGGCATGCGGGTTGGGGAGTTCATCAGTGCCGGCCCCCGGCGACGGGGGCAAGAATGCTACTCGACGGGCAGCGTCGGCCGAAGTATCGAACAGCTCCGGCCCATTGTGTAGTTTGACTACATCGGGAAAACCCGACACGTTTTGCAAGCTGTTGATTTTCAACGAATTGATGGAGATTCAGGCGGGAAACCGCTGTTGTTTCATGCGGCCTGGAAATGTATATTGTCTACAAAGGTGGTCGACGAGAAGAAATTTCGACACCGAAGACGAGGCAAGCCGGCGACGTTCAACAGAACCAGCCGCCCGGCGACTGAAAGGTTAGAAGTGGCAGACGTTCGACTGACCGGCGTGGAGAAGGCCTATGGCGACATCCGCATCCTTCACGGCATCGACCTGGAGATCCGCGACGGCGAGTTCATGGTGTTTGTCGGCCCCTCGGGCTGCGGCAAGTCGACGCTGCTGCGCACCATTGCCGGGCTGGAGGAGATCACCGGTGGCGAACTGACCATCGGTGGCCGCGTCGTCAACGACATCCCGCCCAGCGAGCGTGGCATCGCCATGGTGTTTCAGTCCTATGCGCTCTACCCGCACATGAATCTGTACGACAACATGGCCTTCGGGTTGAAGCTGGCCAAGGTGCCGAAGGCGGAGATCGAGACCGCGGTGAGAAACGCCGCAAAGATTCTCCACATCGAACACCTGCTGGATCGCAAACCCAAAGACCTGTCCGGCGGTCAACGCCAGCGCGTCGCCATCGGTCGCGCCATCGTGCGCAAGCCCGAGGTCTTCCTGTTCGACGAGCCACTGTCCAACCTCGATGCCGCGCTGCGCGTGCGCATGCGCTACGAGTTCGCCAAGCTGCACGAGGACCTCAAGACCACGATGATCTACGTGACCCACGACCAGGTGGAGGCCATGACGCTGGCCGACCGCATCGTCGTGCTGAGCGCCGGCAAGATCGAGCAGGTCGGCTCGCCGCTGGAGTTGTACGAACACCCGCGCAATCTCTTCGTGGCCGGCTTCATCGGCAGCCCGAAGATGAACTTCATCGCCGGCGTACTGGTCAACGTCGACGCGGCCCACGTGGATGTGAAGCTGGACGGCAGCGGCGTCGTGCTGCGGGCGCTGGTGGACGGCAGCGGCGCCAAGGTGGGTGACAAGGTCACGCTGGGCGTGCGCCCGGAGCACATCCGCCAGGGCGGCAGCCAGAGCAACCTGCTGCAAAGCACCGTGGCCTTCGTCGAGTCGCTGGGCGGCGTCACCTTCGCCTACTGCCCCTACCCGGGGCTGGAAGAGCCGTTGACCTGCCAGTTCGAAGGCCGCAATGGCTGCGACCGCCTGCGCACCGGCCAGGCGCTGGACCTGCATCTGCCGGCCGAGGCGCTCTACGTGTTCGATGCCAACGGCCTGGCGCTGCGCCGGCTGGCCGCGCCGGAGCTGTCGGCATGAACGCGATTCAAATGCAACCACAGAAGCGCAGAGGCACAGAGAAAAATGCCTTGAGGTCCCTTTTGCATTTCTCCGTGTCTCTGTGCCTCTGTGGCTGCGTTTCCGCAGTCTCCGCACAAGCACCCAAGCTGCTGGTCTGGATCAACGGCGACAAGGCCTACAACGGCCTGCAGAAGGTGGGCGACGCCTTCGAGAAGGCCTCGGGCGTCAAGGTCGTCGTCGAGCATCCGGTGGACGCGACCGACAAGTTCCAGCAGGCCGCCGGCGCCGGCAAGGGGCCGGACATCTTCTGCTGGCCGCACGACCGCGTCGGCGAATGGGCCAAGGCCGGGCTGCTGACGCCGCTGCGCCCTTCGGCCAGGTTGAAGGCCGAATCCGAAGCGACCGCCTGGCAGGCGCTGAGCTACCGCGGCCGCATCTGGGGCTATCCGCTCGCCATCGAGACGACCGGCCTGATCTACAACAAGGCCCTGGTGCCCAAGCCGCCCGAGACCTGGGACGAGGTCATTGCCATCGACAAGCGGCTCAAGGCCGAGGGCAAGAGCGCCATCCTGTGGGACTACAACAAGAGCTTCTTCACCTGGCCGATGGTCGCGGGCGCCGGCGGCGTCATCTTCGGCCGCGATGCGCAGGGTGACTTCGACCCGCGGCAGGTCGATGTCAACAACGCGGGCGCGCTGGCGGGCGCCCGCATGCTGGAGCGCCTGATCAAGGACGGCCACATGCCCAAGGGCGCGCGCTACTCCGAGATGGAGACGGGCTTCGCGCGCGGCCAGGTCGCCATGATGATCTCCGGCCCCTGGGCCTGGGACAACGCGCGCAAGGCCAAGATCGACTTCGGCGTCGCCGGCATTCCCGCCGTCGTCCCGGGCAAGCCGAGCAAGAGTTTCGTCGGCGTGCTGGGCTGCATGATCGCGGCGCCCAGCAAGCACAAGGACATCGCCAAGGAGTTCATCGAGAACCACCTGATGCGCCCCGAGGCGTTGAAGGTGCTGGACGCCGACGTGCCCATCGGCGTGCCGGCCAACAAGGCCTTCTATGCCGAGCTGTCGGTCAACCCGCTGATCGCGGCCAGCATGATCAATGCCCGCAACGGCGCGCCCATTCCCAACATCCCCGAGGTGGGCCGCTTCTGGACCGCCATGGACGCGGCGCTGGAGGCCATCACCAACGGACTGCAATCCCCGAAGGACGCGCTCGACGGCGCGGCCGGCCGGATGCTGCTCAACAAATGACCGCCGCCACCTCCACCCTGGGCCAGGGCGCCTACACGACGCTGCCCGTCACCACCACCGAGAAGCTCGCCAAGTGGCTGCACTGGCCGCTGGCCCTCGCCGGCATGCTCGCGGCCCTGTACTTCGTCTTCCTGGTCTACACCACCGGCCAGGCCGCCTGGGCCGCGGGCGTGCTGCTGTTGTTCACCGCCGGCTTCTACGTCTACCTGAGCCGCGGCGGCTTTGCCTGGCGCTACCTCTTCCCCGGCGTGGCCGGCATGTTGGTGTTCATCGCCTTCCCGCTGGTCTACACGGCCCAGATCGGGCTGACCAACTACTCCAGCATCCATCTGCTCAGCGAAAGCCGCGTGCGCGAATACCTGTTGGAGCAGCGTGACGCCGTGGAAGACCGGGTGCTGAGCTACAGCCTGCATGCCAGCGGCGCCGAATACCGCCTCGCGCTGCAGGCCGAGGGCGAGGCCAGGCCGCAGTGGGTCTCGCCCCCCCTGGCCCTGCGCGCCGGCAAGCCACTGCGCGTGGACGTTGCCGCCGCCGACGCCGCGACACCGCCTCCAAACACCGCCCTGCCCTTGCGGGAGCTGATCAAGCACCGCGAAGCGCTCGCCGCGCTCGTGCTCGTGGCTCCGGACAAGACCGAGCTGCACTACCTCGGCCTGCGCGAGTTCGGCCCCGTCAAGCCGCAGTGGACCGCCAATGCCGACGACAGCCTGACCCGCACCGCCGACGGCGCCGTCTTCAGGCCCAACCGCGACACCGGCTTCTTCGAGTCGACATCCGGCGAGACGCTGCAGCCCGGCTTCAAGGCCTTCATCGGCATGGCCAACTACGCGCGCATGGTCTTCGACGCCGAGTTCCGCGGGCCCTTCCTGTCCATCTTCACGTGGACGGTGGTGTTCTCGGCGCTGTCGGTGTTCTTCGCCACGGCCATCGGCATGCTGTTCGCCGTGATGCTGAACTGGGAGGGCATGAAGTACCGCACCACCTACCGCACCCTGCTCTTCCTGCCTTATGCGGTGCCGGGCTTCATCTCCATCCTGGTTTTCAAAGGCCTGTTCAACCAGAACTTCGGCGAGATCAATGCCATCCTGGACGCGCTGTTCGGCGTCAAGCCCGCCTGGTTCGCCGACCCGCTACTGGCCAAGAGCATGCTGGTCATCGTCAACGTCTGGCTCGGTTATCCCTACATCATGATCCTGTGCTCGGGGCTGCTGAAGTCGATCCCGGCCGACCTGTACGAAGCCTCGGCGCTCGCCGGCGCCAGTCCCGCGACCAACTTCTTCAAGATCACCGCGCCGCTCATCATCAAGCCGCTGGCGCCGCTGCTGGTCAGCGCCTTTGCCTTCAACTTCAACAACTTCGTGCTGATCGCGCTGCTGACCGACGGCCGCCCGGACTTCCTGTCCACCAAGCTGCCCGCGGGCCAGACCGACATCCTCGTCAGCTACACCTACCGCATCGCGTTCAAGGACTCGGGCTCCGACTTCGGGCTGGCGGCGGCGATCTCGACGCTGATCTTCTTCCTGGTGGCGGCGCTGTCGTTGATCAACCTGCGGATGTCGGCGAGGGCGCAGAAGTGAAATGCAGGAAATGCAACCACAGAGGCACTGAGGCACTGAGAAAAGCCTCAATTGCATTTCCTCTGTGTCTCTGTGCCTCTGTGGTTAAGTCTTTGGAGTTCTGAATGGCCATTGTTCTCGGCAAACAAGCGCGCTGGCGCACCTTCGCCGCGCATGCGGTGATGTGGGTCTTCATCGCGATCACGCTGTTCCCGCTATTGGCCGTCGTGTCCATCTCGCTGCGCCCGGGCAACTTCGCCACCGGCAGCCTGATCCCGACCGAGATCAGCCTGGAGCACTGGCAGCTCGCGCTGGGCATCCCCTATCAAGCGGCCGACGGCAGCCTCGTGCAGCCGCCCTTCCCCGTGCTGACCTGGCTGTGGAACTCCATCAAGATCGCCACCATCTCGGCCTTCCTGATCGTGGCCATCTCCACCAGCGCGGCGTATGCCTTCGCGCGCATGAAGTTCCGCTTCGACAAGCCGGTGCTCAACGGCATGCTGCTGCTGCAGATGTTCCCGCCGGTGCTGGCCCTGGTGGCCATCTACGCCATTTTCGAGACCATCGGCACCTATGTGCCGGCGCTGGGCATCGAGACCCACGCCGGCCTGGTGCTGGCCTACCTCGGCGGCATCGCCACGCATGTGTGGACCATCAAGGGCTATTTCGAGACCATCCCCGTCGAGATCGAGGAGAACGCCAAGGTCGACGGCGCGACGCACTGGCAGGCCTTCTCGCGCGTGCTGCTGCCGATGGCCGTGCCCATCTTGATGGTGGTCTTCGTGCTGGCATTCATTGGCACCATCATCGAGTACCCGGTGGCCAGCATCCTGCTGCGTGAAGAGGGCAACCTCACGCTCGCCGTGGGCTCCAAGTACTACCTGCACGACCAGCGCTTCCTGTGGGGCGACTTCGCGGCTGCGGCCGTGCTGTCGGGCCTGCCGATCACGCTGGTTTTTCTACTCGCCCAGCGCTGGATCGTGTCCGGCCTCACCGCTGGCGGCGTCAAAGGCTGAACATCATGCTCAACAAACTCGCGCTGTGCGCAGCGCTGCTCTCATTCGTCCCTGCGGCCCATGCCGCCTGCGTCAAGGCGCCGTTCGGCGACGCCACGCTCTACCTCCGCGGCGGCATCAACAACTGGGCCGCCCAGGACGAGCAGGCCTTCGAGTACCGCTGCAACGCCTACTTCCTCAACCTCAGGGCCAAGGGTGCGCAGGAGTTCAAGCTCGCCGACGAGGAGTGGACGCCCGCGCTCACCATCGGCGGCGACGCCAAGGGGGAGCCCGCGCGCGGTGGCGCCGGCAACATCCGCCGCGAGTTCACCGGCGAGCACACCCTGCGCCTCACATTTGCCGCCGATGGTGCGCCCAGCCTGCAGGTGGGCCCCAAGACCTTCAAGCCCATGCCACCCAAGCCCATCACCGACAAGGCGGCGCTGACGACCCACTTCGACTCGCGCAACGCCGAGTTCAAGGCGCCGTTCGGCGCCCAGCCGGCCGGCAGCGAGATCAAGTTCAGCATCGGCAACGACGTACCCGGCCTGAAGCGCGCCACCCTCGTCATCGAACGCCGCCAGATGACCGGCAACCAGGAACAGCTGGCCTATGAGCCTGTCGCGCGCATCGACATGGCGCCGCAGTCGCGCGGCATGGGCACCGGCTTCGCGGCCAGCTACCGCTTCGATGCGACCGGCATTTATGGCTACTGGTTCGAGATCGAGACGGCCCAGGGCATCTACGCGCTGCAGAACAACAAGGACAGCATCTACTGGACGCGGGAGAAGGGCTCGATGGGCGTCGCGTCGATCGAACGGCTGCCCAACAACACGAACCGCGTGCGCCGCTATCGCCAGACCATCCACGCGCCCGGCTTCGAAGTGCCGCCCTGGGCGCAGGACGGCGTCTACTACTACGTCTTTCCCGAGCGCTTCCGCAATGGCGACAAGACCAACGACCCTCGCCCGGGCGGCGGCCGCCCGCAGGACCGCTACCAGGACCGCGACGTGGAACGCCACGCGAGCTGGATGGAGAAGCCCTTCAAGCCCGGCACGGGCGACGGCTCCGACCAGCTGTTCAACAACGACTTCTTTGGCGGCGACTTGGCCGGCCTCATCGACAAGCTCGACTACATCAAGGGTCTCGGCGCCAACGCCCTGTACCTGACGCCCGTCTTCCGCGCCCCCAGCAACCACAAGTACGACGCGGCCGACTACAAGCAGATCGACCCGGCCTTCGGCAGCAA
>NZ_JBQVNP010000023.1:0-48254 GCF_052436255.1 Roseateles sp.
GCGCGTCCGTCGGGCTCGGCAGCGCCGCGCAGCCGCTCGCCTGCAATCGCCATAGCTTCGAGCGACACCGCCACGTGCGCCGCGGTTTCCTCCCTCGAGGCTTGTCCAACACCTGCCCTCTATTCGGTGCCATTCGCACCACTGGCATGTCGCGCGGGCAGGTGTCGAACAAACCTAAACGGGAGCTGATGGTCGCGATCGGCGTCCCTACGGCCGCAATGTGCCCATAGCGGAAGGTCGAAGTCGACGACGAAGGCGGCACCATAGCGACGACCGTCCCTCCCCGACCAAAGGCTTGGCAAACAGGGCTTGGAGCAAAGCGGTCATCGACTCCTCTGCCAGATCACCGGCTTCGACGACCGGTCATGTTCGCACTGCCGTCATTGAGTCTCGCTGGCTGTGGCGCGCGCCTGTCAACCAGCTGCCGAGGGACTGCTTCTCAAAGCTTCGAACGGGCGATCCCAACCCATTGGCGACATTCCGATGTTCTGAACTCGTCGTCCCGAAGCGGCCGTTCAGTGCCGCCTCAGCCGTATGACATTTTTGCTCTCGAAGTTGTGCCAATCAGGGACCCAAACAGCGCTGCGGTGCTGAGACCTTCTCTCACCAGTTGTCACAACAAACTGGACGGTAGGGGGTGGGCCTACGTAGATGGGGCTTCGATGATCGCGCGCATTCTTTTTGCGCCGCAGAGAACAAAACCTGCAGCGAGATTCAGGGAGTCATTGATGTCCGTCTTTCAGTCCCATGTCCGTGGGCTCGCCATAGCTTTGCTCATTGGCTTGTCGAGCACCTCCTTCGCTCAAAGTCAGGACGCCGTTGACGCTCGTGCGTCGCAAAAAGCGGACGCAGACACACGACCCGAGCGGGAGCGCGCAGAGCGCGATGCGGCGGCCAGGGAGGAAGTGGTTCAGGCTCTCGCAACTCTGGCCACGCAGTCTTTCTACGAAGAGCAGAGCAACCTTAAACGGGGCCCCCAAGGCATCGCGCCGCTGGACATGAAGCTGTTCGGCGACCACGCCGACCTGTACACGGGCGCCTTGCACTTCCAGCACGTCGACGTCAGCCTGCCCGGCAACAGTGCTTTGCCCGTGGAGTTCGGCCGCAAGCATTCGGCAGGCCGCGACCTCAACATCGGCGGCCAGCTTGGTACCTGGGACCTTGCCATCCCGCACATGAAGGGCAATTTCGCGACTGCCAATGGCTGGGTCGGCGTGGGCAACAGTTCGGCACGCTGCAGCAGCTTCGGCGCGCCGGGCGGCGCGACGAGCAGCGACGGTCGCGAGTCCTGGCCGAACTACCTGTACTGGAGTGGCAACTTCCTCAGCGCCCCTGGTGCCGACAGCGAAGAGGTCTTGACACGCACCACTGCCAACACCAAGGCGCCAACCGATGGCAACACTTATCCGCTCGTCACCAAAAGTGGATGGCAAATCCGCTGCCTGCCCAGCTTGGCCAATGGCAGCGGGGAGGGCTTTCTGGCGCTGAGTCCGGACGGCGTTCAGTACCGCTTCGATTGGCTGGCGTCGCGCTTCATGCGGCCCCTCAGCCGAAACAGCAGTTATCTCGCGCGCAACGAAGTTTGGATCATGCCGACGCAGGTGCGCGATCGCTTCGGCAACACCGTCACCTACACCTACGACGGCGCCGACCCCTGGAAACTGCTCAAGATCGAAGCCAACGATGGCCGGCGCCTGACCATCGGCTACATCAGCTCGCAGGTCAACGGGCGGGCCCGCAATCTGGTCGATTCGGTGACCGATGGCGTGCGGACATGGCGTTATGGCTACGACGGCAACGGCGCGCTCACGACAGTCACCCGGCCGGACAGTTCGCAGTGGGTCTTCGACCTCCGGCCATTGGCCACACGCAACAGCGTCCTGGGTGAGGGAGCGGATTGCTACTGGCCGGGCGACTATCCGACGGTTCCTTTCGTTGGGACTGTCCGTCACCCGTCCGGTGCGCAGGCGACCTACACGACGTACTTCACGCAGCACGGCCAATCCGGCGCCCCGACAACGTGCTGGAATCTCTCCGACAAACCAGCGGGCACCGGGTCGGTGCCCAAGTTCGCTCTCTATCCGGGGAGCTGGTTCACCCAGGCCCTGACCGCAAAGCAGGTTACGGGGCCGGGCCTGCCCACGATGAACTGGTCCTATGAATGGAGCTACGCCGGCGGCAACAAGCTAGTCACCGAACGCGCGCCCGGCGGCCGCACGACGCGCTACACCTACGGCATCGCCTTCGGAGTGAACGCAGGGCAACAACTCCAGGTCGATGAGGGCTGGGATGGCAGCGCGGCGCTGCGCACCACCGCGATGACGTATCGCTCGACCAGCGTGCCATGGCCCGAGCCCGTAGGCAACAGCCAGGTGCTCGCATTTGATCCTCTGGTCCTGCGCCACCGCCCCGTCGACAGCAAGCAGATCACGCAGCAAGGGGCGCTATTCAAGTGGCAGGCCACCAGCTTCGACACGCTAGCGCGGCCGACCGTCGTCACCAAGAGCGGATCGGGCGTGAGCCGCACCGAGACCACCACCTACTACGACCACCTCGGGCTGTGGGTTCTCGGGCAAGTGGACACGGTCACGTCGGGTGGGCTCACGCTGGTTGACAACGACTTCCACGCGACGACTGCCATGCTGGCGAGCGAGAAAAAGTTCGGCGTGTTGCAGTACAGCTATGGCTACCACGCGGATGGCAACCTGCAAAGCCGGACCGACGGCCGCAACTTCGCGACAACCTACTCCAGCTACAAGCGCGGCCTGCCGCAATCGGTCAGCTATCCCAACAGCACCAGCGAAGGCGCCGTCGTCAACGACCTCGGTCTCATCACAAGCGTGACGAATGCGGCGGGCTACACGACGGGCTATGGCTACGACGCGATAGGGCGTCTAGCGAGCATCACACCGCCAGCTGGATTCACCGGAACGACATTGGTGTTCCAGCCTGTTGGTTCCACTGAGTATGGGCTTTCCGCCGGGCATTGGCGCCAGACCGTCACCAAGGGCAACGCCAAGACCGTCAGCTACTTTGACGGCCTGTGGCGGCCGGTGATGACCCGCACATTTGATGCCGCCAACGAAGCCGCTACTCGCAAGGTCATCGTCAAGGGCTACGGCGAGGACGGCGACCTCTCCTTTGTGAGCTACCCGCAACGCGACCTGAGCAGCGTGGCCGTGACTTCACCCGGCACCCGCATGCAGCACGACGCTTTGGGCCGACTGCTGCGTACCGAGGCCGATAGCGAACTCGGCACCCTCGTTAGCACCAGCGAATACCTCAGCGGCTTGCAGGTCCGCCAGACCAATGCGCGCAACCTCGCCACCACCCAGACGATGTGGGCGCTGGACAACCCGGCGGATGCGCAGATCAGCACCATCAGTGCGCCCGAAGGTGTGACGGTCACCATTGCGCGCGACGACTTCGGCAAGCCCATGTCCATCACGCGTGGTGGCGTCACCCGGCGCTATGTCTATGACGCCGGCCAGCGCCTGTGCAAGACCATCGAGCCCGAGGTCGGCGCCACCGTGCAGGACTACGACGGAGCCGGCAACGTGGCCTGGCGTGCGCCGGGCCAAGCCTTGCTCAACGCGTCGAGCTGCGACACCGCCAGCGCGGCGGCCGGCGCCAAGATCAGCTATGGCTACGACCCGATCAACCAGCTGACCAGCACGAGCTACGGCGACGGCAGCCCGGCTATCTCCCGCACCTATTGGGGCGACGGCCGGCTCAAGACCGTGGTCAGCAACGGCGCGAGCTGGAGTTACACCTACAACGGCCTGCGCCAGCCGCTCAACGAGACGCTGAACTACGGCGGCCTGAACTACGCCGTCGACTGGGGCTACAACGCAGCCGGGAACCTCAGCTCGCTCACGTACCCCAACGGCGAAGCCAGCGTTGCCTACAACCCCAACGCCCTGGGCGAGCCCACCATGGTCGGCAGCTACGCCAGCGCCGTGGCCTTCCACCCCAACGGCGGCGTGGCGAGCTACACCTTGGGCAACGGCATTGCGCACCAGCTGGTTCAGAACTCACGCGGGCTGCCGCTGGTCAACCGTGATGTCGGCGTCATGCAGGATCAGTACGGCTACGACGGCAACGGCAATGTGACCGGCATCACCGACCAGCAGCTGAACGTCTTCACCCGCAGCATGACCTACGACGGCCTGGACCGCCTGAAGACGGCCAGCGCGCCCAATGTCTGGGGCGCGGCAAGCTACACCTACGACGCCGCTGACAACCTGCGCACCGCCAACGTCGGCACCCGCAACGTGACGCTGAACTACACTGACGGCACGAACCGGCTGAACAGCCTGACGCAAAACGGCGCCAGCGTGCCGTACAGCTACGACGCCTACGGCAACATCCGCAGCAAGGGCGCGCAGACCTTCGGTTTTGACTTGGGCAACCGGCTGACCAGTTCCAGCATCGGCGGCGGCTATGTCTACGACGGGCTTGGCCGGCGAGTGCGCGTGCTCAGCAGCGATGGCTCCACGCGCATCCACGTCTACAGCCAGGCCGGTCAGCTGATGTGGAGCACCAGCACGGGCGGGCCTCGGGCGGCCAGCCGCACGGCCTATGTGTACCTGGGCGGCAAGCAGATCGCCGAGTGGAACAGCGCGGCGGGCGTGCAGTACGTGCATACCGATGCGCTGGGCAGCCCGGTGGCGCGTTCCAATGCGTCGGCAGTCGTCACCAACCGCACACGGTTTGAGCCCTACGGCTATGTTGCACAGGGCGCCAAGCCCGGGCCCAACATCAGCCTGATCGGCTTCACGGGGCATGTGCAGGATGCGGAGACGGATCTTGTGTACATGCAGCAGCGGTATTTCGACCCGATGGCGGGGAGGTTTTTGAGTAGTGATCCGGTGGTGGCGGATGCCGACACCGGCGCTATGTTCGGCCGATACCACTACGCAAACAACAACCCATATCGATTCGTGGACCCCGATGGGCAGGCTTGTACCGGCTCTCACATCAAAAGCGAGGACTGCGCCGGAGGCGGGCTCGCAGCCGGAAAAAGCGGGTTCTCGACTCAAGCCATTCGTCAGTCCGTTGACAGTTTCGCTACGGGCGGATACGGACAATTGGCCAGCCAATCAGCGGCCCGCGGTGATTCTGTATCTGCAGTTGGCTACACCATTGCCGGTACTGTCTACGGCCTGGGTAACGTGCTCACCCTTGGGCAGGGAGCGCGAGCTGTATCCCTGGCGCGGTCAGTCTTTGCGGCAAAGGGAACGACGCCGCTGTTCCGCGCGGTTGGTCCGGTTGAACTTGCCGACGTCCAGGCGACGGGCGCGCTGAGAAACTTGGGTTCAGCAGAAGGCAAGTACTTCACGACCTCGGCGTCCGAGGCCTCGGCCTACGCGAAGCAAGCCGTCAAATCGTTCGGGGATTCGCCGTACACGATCATCCGGACGGACGTTCCGAACAGCATCTTCAAGGGTTTGTCGCCGGCGGCTGTTGATCGCGGCATTCCGGCTTGGGTGATCCCGACGGATCGTCTTCAGGGGTTGGTTCCGAGCGTGATGAATCACTCGCCATTGCCACCAGTGAGATTTTAACGATGAAACCGGATGCAATCATCAACGTGCGCTTCTTAACGACAGCGGAGGGCGGTCGCAGTACAGCGGTTGAAGGACAGTACTACGCGTGTCCTCTGTTCGTCGATAGCGAGGGCTTCGACTGCCGACTGCTGCTGGAGGGGCGGCGCCTTGAACTCGGCGCTGCCTCGGAAGTGCCGGTCAAATTCCTCTACCGCGACCTAGCGCTTCCGAAGCTCGCCGTCGGAAAGGAAGTGCTGCTGTGGGAGGGGCGAAATGTTGCTAAGGGCCAGGTGGTCAAGATCGTTGACGAGTGATCCGACAAGCCCGGCGGCTTAAGGCACGAATGCCTCGATCTGCACGCCGCTGACGGCGCCGAGGTGCTTGACGTTGGCGATGATGAGGGTGAGGTGAGGCGGTGCTCGCGCATGCCGTGCGATGGCACCACCGCGTCGATCTGTGCTGGTCTAGTTTCCGCGGACACCTCGATGGGTGGAATCCACCTGGACGAGGAACATGAGCAAGAGACAACGAAGGCACTTCGACGCGGCGTTCAAGCTGCAGGTCGTGCAAATGATTCGCGAGCAAGGCCTGGGCGTGAGCGAGGTCTGCCGCGACATGAAGCTGGGCGAGACGGCGGTGAGGCGGTGGCTGGCCCAGCTCGATGGAGAAGCTGCCGGCCGCCCTGGCATTGGCGAGCCACTCACCGCAGAGCAGCAGCGCAACCGTCAGCTTGAGGCCGAGAACAAGCAGCTGCGAGGCGATGTCGACCTCCTAGAAAAAGGCATCGGCCCTCTTCGCCCGGGAACTGCGTTGAGTCACCGACTCGTCGAGCAGCTGAGCAAGAGGGCCGTCAGCGTGGAGCGCCTTTGCTGCGTACTGGGCGTCAGCCGTTCGGGCTACTACGGGGCCCGCCAGCGCGCTCGGTCCACGCCTGCGGTCTGCCTGGCCAGCACGCATCTCAAGGCAGAGTTTGCCGCCAGCGGCCGGGTCTACGGCAGCGGCGGCTGTGCGCGGTGGTGCGGGCCAAGGGCGTGCGCCTGGGGCGCCACCGGGTGCAGCGCCTGATGCGCGAGCACCGGCTGCGCGCGCTGTGGCGGCGCAAGTTCGTCCACACCACGGACAGTGGTCATGCGCTGCCTGTTTGCGACAACCTGTTGGCCAGACGCTTCGATCCCAGCGGCCCTAACCAGGCTTGGGTGAGCGACATCACCTACATCCGCACGCGCAGCGGCTGGCTGTACCTGGCGGTGGTGCTGGACCTGTACGCGCGCAAAGTTGTCGGCTGGGCGATGGCGCCGAGCATGCACGCCGAACTGGTCTGCGCGGCGCTGCAACTGGCCATCGCACAGCGCCAACCGGCGCCAGGAATGATCGTGCATTCGGACAGGGGCAGTCAGTACGCCAGTGCGCTACATCAGGCGCTGCTGGCTCGCAACGGCCTGGTCGGCAGCATGAGCCGCAAAGGCAACTGCTGGGACAACGCGGTGATGGAGCGCTTCTTCCTGAGCCTCAAGACCGAGCGGGTCTGGCAACGCGACTACGCCAACCACGCCGAGGCTATGACCGACGTCGCCGACTACATCGTCGGCTTCTACAACAGCACCCGGCTGCACTTTCGAGCAGCAATCGGCAGTCAAACAACCTATCGCTGTGTCCGAGAACACTTGACCAGGACAGTTCCGCCGAGCGTCAGATTCTGGATGTGCAGCGGTCACTCAGCCGGCGCGCAGTCGGATGACCGGTGCCGGCGGGAGCGGTCATCAGATCGCCAAAACGGGGTGTTGGCAGCGAGCCTAGACCCGTAGTTCGATCGAGGTCGGCTTCGGGCACTTTGTTGACTCTCAGGCGCCGACTGCGAGCGACAGCACCCAGCCTATAGCGGCTTTCCGTGCCTGCCTGCCTGCGTGCGTGCTCCAGCAAAACGAAAGCAGGTTAAGCCCACCGGCCGCCTGCTCTGCGGCTCCCACGAAGCCGCCTCACCCAACCAGTTCCACCAGCACGAAGTGCTTGCGTACCGGCTCCAGGACCTCGAACTCGCCCTCGAACCCCGGCGGATGACCCCGCCCTGGCCAGGGCCGATGTCCACCGCGCCGTCGGGACCGTGCAGGCGCACGCGACCCTGCAGCACGTGGAAATATTCCTGGCGGCCCGCCGGGAACACGATGCGCCAGCGGCCCACCTCGCAGGCCCAGATGCCGGCGCTCATCGGGCCGGCCTGGTGCAGCGTCCAGGTCTGGCGCTGCGGAGCGCCGCTGATGCGGCGATCCTCGCGGGGCAGGTCGTGCACGGGTTGCAGGCCCGTGGTTGCGTCGATGAGCACGATGGGCCTGGTCATCAGTTCATCCGCATCGGGATGGTCACGGGCCCGTCGTTGACGAGGTGGACCTGCATGTCGGCGCCGAACTCGCCGCTGGCGACCTGGGCATGCTGGTTGCGCGCGAACGCCAGCGTGTGCTCGTAGAGCCGCCGGCCTGCTTCAGCCGGCGCCGCGCCGGTAAAGCTCGGCCGGTTGCCGGCACTCACATCCGCCGCCAGTGTGAACTGGCTGACGACGAGCAGCCCGCCGGCCACGTCCTGCAGGCTGCGGTTCATCTTGCCGGCGGCGTCGCTGAAGATGCGCAGCTTGAGCACCTTGGCGACGAGTTTCTCGGCCGTGGCCTCGCTGTCGGCCGGCTCGGCACACACCAGCATCAACAGGCCCGGGCCGATGGCGCCGACGACGGCGCCTGCCACTTCGACGCGTGCCTCGCGCACCCTTTGCAATATCGCGATCAAACCAGGTCCTCCTCGTCCAGCGCATGCGCCTCGACGTCCATGGGCAGCAGCTGGATGCTGGCCCGCAGCCCCGGCAAGGCGCGCATCAGCGCCACCTCCACATCGCCGCGCAGCGCTGCCGCACGGCCGAGTGTCCAGTTGGCCGGCATGTGCATGTGCAGATCGACAAAGCGGCGCTGCCCGGCCACGCGGCTGACGACATGGTCGAAGCGGATCGCATGCGGGCCGCTGAAGCTGTCGAGCACCGCCTGCACCTGAGCCAGGCTGTCGGCGTCCAGCGCCTCGTCCATCAGGCCCCGTGTGGATTGGCGCATCAGGTGCACGCCTTCGCGCAGGATGTTCATCGCCACCAGGCCGGCCAGCAGCGGGTCCAGCCACTGCCAGCCCGTGGTCATCACGCCGATCAGACCGGCCACGACGCCGGCCGATGTCCAGACGTCGGTGATCAGGTGCCGCGCATCCCCTTCCAGCGCGACCGAACGCACCTCGCGCGCCTTGCGCAACATCGCCCACGCAAGCCCGCCGTTGAGTGCCGAGCTGACCGCCGCCAACGCGATGCCCAGGCCGATGGCGTCCAGCGCCTGGGGATGGCGCCAGCGGTCGACGGCGCCCCACAGGATGCCCAGGCCGGCCGCGATGATGAGGATGCCCTCGAAGCCGCTGGAGAAGTACTCAGCTTTGTGGTGGCCATAGGGATGGCCCTCGTCCGGCGGCTGGGCGGCCAGCGTCACCATGGCCAGCGCGAACACGGCGCCGGCCAGGTTCACAAGCGACTCCAGCGCATCGGCTGCCAGGCTGACGGAGCCGGTCCACCACCAGGCGGCGGTCTTGAGCGCTATCGTCACGAGGGCGGTCGCGACGGAGAGCTTCAGGTAGGAGCGGGCTTGCATGGCGCGATTGTCGTGGCCCGTCTTCAGGGGTGAGGATTCACGCCGGGCGGCTGCTGCGCATCCGCTAACCTGCGCGCCGTTCAATCATGGAGTCATGCCGTGCAAAGTCTTTACCGTGCCTGCGGCGTCGCAGCGCTGCTGCTGCTTGCAAGTACGGCGTCCCAGGCCGCGCCGATCACCAAGCTGGGCGTTATGTCGGTGCTGGGACGCGAGGTGCAACTGGTCATCGCGGCGCCGACGGTCGGCACGCGCGTGGATCGCAATGCCAAGGACTCGCTGAAGGTCGGCAACGAGTTCGAGAACTTCATCCTTCGTACGACGGTCGAAGGCGCGGGCCGCGAGGGCCTGGGCGAGGCGCTGATGCTGGCGCGGCCGGCCAGTGGCGCGATGCCCTGGCAGCGTGACGGCCAGGCCGTGCTGGTGACCCAGGCACTGCTCGATGCGGCCCGTGCGGCCAAGCTGTCGCACCTGGTGCTGATCCAGCCGGTGCGCGCCGAGGCCCGTCTGCAGATGTTCCGCAGTGTCACTGGCACGGGCCAGCTCGAAGGCCTGGGTTTCTATGTTGATACGGCGCTCGAGGTCGAACACGTTGATACAGGCCAGCGCAGCGCCGGCTTCCTGGCACCCTACGCCTACTTCGACATGTACCTCGTTGACGTCGCCACGCTGGACCTGCAAGCCGAGCACCGTGCACGCGCCAGCACGGCCGTCGCCGACATCGTGCGCCAGGGCAACGATCCCTGGCAGGCGTTGTCGACCGAGCGCAAGGTCGAAGCGCTCAAGCAGTTGACGCGCGGGGAGATCGATGCGGCGCTGCGCCAGTGGAGCCGTGCCGCTGCCGCGTCGGCACCGGCCCGCTGAGGCGGCTGCACTTCCTAGAATGCGCCGCATCGCACCGGAGTCCAGCGCATGACCACCCCCCACACTACCGACGTCTCCCACATCGCGCCGCGCGAGAAGGCCGAGATCCTGTCCCAGGCCTTGCCCTACATCCGCAAGTTCCATGGCAAGACCATCGTCATCAAGTACGGTGGCAATGCCATGACCGACCCGGCCCTGCAGCAGGATTTTGCCGAGGACGTGGTGCTGCTCAAGCTGGTCGGCCTCAACCCCATCGTCGTGCACGGTGGCGGGCCGCAGATCGAGGGCGCCTTGAGCCGCCTGGGCAAGAAGGGCGAGTTCGTGCAGGGCATGCGCGTGACCGACGAGGAGACGATGGAGGTCGTTGAGTGGGTGCTGGCCGGCCAGGTGCAGCAAGACATCGTTGGCCTCATCAACGCCGCGGGCGGCAAGGCGGTGGGCTTGACCGGCCGCGACGGCGGCATGATCCGCGCCAAGAAACTCAAGATGCTGGACAAGGACGACCCGGCCAAGGAGCACGACGTCGGCCAGGTCGGCGACATCGTGGCCATCGACCCCAGCGTCGTGAAGGCGCTGCAGGACGACCAGTTCATCCCGGTCGTCAGCCCCATCGGCTTCGGCGAGCACAACGAGAGCTACAACATCAATGCCGACGTGGTCGCCGCCAAGCTGGCCACGGTGCTGCAGGCCGAGAAGCTGCTGATGCTGACCAACATCCGTGGCGTGCTGGACAAGAACGGTGAGCTGTTGACCGAGCTGACGCCGCGCCGCATCGACGAGCTGGTGGCCGACGGCACGATCAGCGGCGGCATGATCCCCAAGATCGCCGGCGCCATCGACGCGGCCAAGAGCGGCGTCAACGCCGTCCACATCATCGACGGGCGGGTGCCGCACTCCATGCAGCTTGAGGTGCTGACCGACCATGCTTACGGCACCATGCTCAGCTCGCGCTGATTGATCCCCTCGTCCATGGACTACCTTGGCCGGCCCCCTGGGGGACTGTGATGCTTGCCGGTTCGACCGGCAAGCACACCGCCAGCGCGGGCCGGCTTGGGAGCGGCCCGGCGCTCGGCCCGCAAAACGCAAGGGAACCGTTTAAATGAACGCCCGCGACCAGGTCTGGCTGTTCGACCTCGACGACACGCTGCACAACGCCTCGCACCGGGCGTTCAGGGAACTGAATGCGTCGATGACGGCCTACATCGTCACTCATCTCGGGCTGGCGGAGGACGAGGCGGTGGCACTGCGACACCGCTACTGGCTGCGCTATGGCGCCACGCTGACGGGGCTGCAGCGCCACCATGGCGTCAAGGCGGCGCACTTCCTGCACGAGACGCATCTGCTGCCGGGGCTGGATGCGCACCTGCACGGCCATTCCCACGACCTGGCGGCATTGCGCCGGCTGCCGGGCCGCAAGTTCCTGATGACGAATGCACCGCGCGTCTACGCCGAGCGCGTGCTCGCCAAGCTCGGCCTGCGCGACGTCTTCGAAGGCCTGATCTGTATCGAGGACATGAGCTGCTTCGGCCAGTCCCGCCCCAAGCCGGATGCACGCATGTTCCGCATGGTGCTGGCCCGCCTCGGCGTGCCGGCTAGGCGTTGCATCCTGGTCGAGGACACGCTGGTGCATCAGAAGACTGCGCGGGGCCTGGGCCTGCGAACGGTCTGGATGCAGCGCTGGCTGCGCGGCGCGGGTGCGGCGGGCCTGCACCGGCGGCCCGTCTACGTCAGCCGGCGCGTGCGGTCCCTCGCGGCGTTGTTACGCTCTCCCCATTTCTGAAGGAAGACGGCGTGGGGCATGGGGGTATCCTCGCCCGACAATATGACTTCTTCGCGTTTGGAAAGTCCACAGAGTCCATGTCCCCGTTCTCGGTCCTGATCGTCGAAGACCAAGCTCGCTTCCGTGACGCGTTCACGCATGCGCTGGGCAATGTGCCCGACATCGAGTTGCTGGGCATTGCGCCCGACCTGCCCCAGGGCCGGCGCATGTTCGATCAACTCCAGCCCGATGTGCTGCTGGTTGACCTGGACCTGCCCGGCGGCAGCGGCATCGAGCTGATCCGCCATGCGGCCCAGACGCGGCCGCAGTGCGAGGTCATGGTGATCTCGGTATTCGGTGACGAGCAGCATGTGGTGGCCAGCATCGAGGCCGGTGCCACCGGGTATCTGCTCAAGGACAGCCTGGCGCTGGACCTGCCCGGCCAGCTGCGCTCCCTGCGGGCGGGCGGCAGCCCCATCAGCCCCATCATTGCCCGCCGGCTGCTGGTGCGTCTGGCGCCCGGCGCCCAAGGTTCGACCGGCCCCTCGCCGGAAGCCATGGCCGCGACGATGGCGGATGAGGAAGTCGTCGCCCTGTCCGAGCAGGAGTCGCGCGTGCTGCACCTGGCGGCCAAGGGCTTCACCTTCGACGAGATCGCGCAGTTCATGCAGGTGTCGCCGCACACGGTCATGACCTACGTGAAGCGCGTCTACCGCAAGCTGCACGTGCGCTCCAAGGTCGAGGCGATCTACGAGGCACGTCGCCTCGGCTGGCTGCGCGACTAGCATCCGCAGCATGGACGCCGCCGCCCCGCCCGACGACAGTACCGCTCCCAGGAAACGCCCCAAGCCGGGCGAACGCCGCGCGCAAATCCTGCAGGTGCTGGCCGGCATGCTGGAGCAGCCGGGCGCCGATCGCATCACGACGGCGGCGCTGGCGGCCAGGCTGGATGTCAGCGAGGCGGCGCTGTACCGCCACTTCGCCAGCAAGGCGCAGATGTTCGAGGCGCTGATCGACTTCATCGAAGGCAGCGTCTTCGGCCTGGTCAACCAGATCGCGGACTCGCCGCTTCCCCTGCCGCTGCCCGGCAAGGCGGCGCGCATTGCCAGCGTCATCCTGCAGTTCGGCGAGAAAAACCCCGGCATGGCGCGCGTCATGGTGGGCGATGCGCTGGTCTACGAGAACGAGCGTTTGGTGGCGCGCATGAACCAGTTCTTCGACCGCATCGAGTCCTCGCTGCGCCAGGTGCTGCGCACGGCGGCCGAGGCGCAGGGCTCGATGGCGCCGACCGTGCAGGCCAACGCCCAGGCGTCGGTCTGGGTCAGCTTTATCATCGGACGGCTGCAGCGCTATGCGCGCTCGGGCTTCAAGCGCCTGCCGACGGAGCAGTTGGAAGCCTCGCTGAGAAGCATCGGCTAACTACACTGGCGGCATGTCTGCCGCTCTGGAATCCTTTCTCGCCCGCGCCGAGGGCCTGCTGACCCGGCTCGAAGCCGTGTTGCCCCATGCCGCCCCGCCGCCCGACTGGGCCGCGTCCACCGCCTTCCGGGCCCGCCGCCGTCATGGCGCCCTGGTGCTGGAGCCGGTGCGTGCCGTCAGCCGCATCCGCCTGGCGGACCTGCAGGAGGTCGAACCGCAGAAGGAGCGCCTGCTGCGCAACACGGCCCAGTTCGTCGCTGGCCGGCCGGCCAACAACGTGCTGCTGACAGGCGCCAAGGGCACCGGCAAGAGCTCGCTGATCAAGGCCGTGCTCAACGAATTCTCGGGCCGGGGCCTGCGCCTCATCGAGGTCGACAAGGCCGACCTCGTCGACCTGCCCGACCTGGTCGAGCAGGTTGCGTCGCGGCCCGAGCGCTTCGTCGTTTTTTGCGACGACCTCAGCTTTGACGAAGGGGAGGCCAGCTACAAGGCGCTCAAGAGCGTGCTCGACGGCTCGGTCTCGGCGGCCGGCGACAACGTGCTGATCTACGCCACCAGCAACCGCCGCCACCTGCTGCCCGAGAGGATGGTCGACAACCTGGCTGGCACGCATGGCGAGCATGGCGAGATCCACCCGGGCGAGGCCGTGGAGGAAAAGATATCCCTGTCCGAGCGCTTCGGGCTGTGGATCAGCTTCTACCCTTTCAGCCAGAACGAATACCTGGCCATCGTGGCGCAGTGGCTGCGGCATTTCGGCCTGGACGATGCGGCCATCGCAGGCGCTCGCCAGCAGGCCCTGATCTGGGCGCTGGAGCGCGGCTCGCGATCCGGTCGCGTGGCCTACCAGTTCGCGCGGGACATGGCGGGGCGGGCGGAATGACCGAGCGCGAGATCACCGAGGTTGCCGTGGGTGTGCTGGTCGCCCCTGACGGCCGGTTCCTGCTGACCTCGCGCCCCGAGGGCAAGGTCTATGCGGGCTACTGGGAGTTCCCGGGCGGCAAGGTCGAGGCGGGCGAGAGCGTCGAGCAGGCGCTTGCACGTGAACTGCGGGAGGAACTCGGTGTGCAGATCGGTGCGGCGCACCCGTGGCAGACGCTGGTCATGGACTATCCCCATGCCCGCGTGCGCCTGAACTTCTGCAAGGTGTTCGACTGGAGCGGCGAGTTCCAGATGCTGGAGGGTCAACAGATGGCCTGGGCCGACCTGCCGGTGCAGGTCAGGCCCGTGCTGCCCGGCACCATCCCGGTGTTGAAGTGGTTTGCCCAGGAGCGCCGGCATGCCGGCGTCACTCACCTAGACTGAAGTCATGAGCAGCAGTTGGTTGGACGACGTGAAGTGGGACGACAAGGGCCTGGTGCCCGTCATCGCCCAGGAGCAGGGCACGGGCGACGTGCTGATGTTCGCGTGGATGAACCGCGACGCCTTGGCGCTGACGGCCGAGCGCGGACAGGCCGTCTACTGGAGCCGCTCGCGTGCCAAGCTCTGGCACAAGGGAGAAGAGAGCGGCCACTTCCAGCAGGTGCACGCCATTCGGCTGGACTGCGACAACGACGTCGTGCTGCTGGCCGTCACGCAACTTGGCCATGATCCGGGCATCGCCTGCCATACCGGCCGTCACAGCTGCTTCTTTCAGAAGCTGCAGGACGGCGTCTGGACGACCACCGCACCGATATTGAAAGACCCGCACAAGATCTATGAGTGACGACATCCTCCGCCGCGTCGGCGCGGTCATCGAATCCCGAAAACCAGGCAAGGGCGCCGACCCCTCGACCAGTTATGTCGCCAGGCTCTTCGACAAGGGCCTGGATGCGATCCTGAAGAAGGTCGGCGAGGAGGCCATCGAGACCGTCATGGCGGCCAAGGACGGCGACACGCAGAAAGTGGTCTATGAAGTGGCCGACCTGTGGTTCCACAGCATGGTCGCACTGGCGCATTTCGGCCTGAAGCCCGACGACGTGCTGGCCGAGCTTTCACGCCGCGAAGGACTGTCGGGCCTGACCGAATTCGCCCAACGAGGAAACCAGCCATGAGCGCTGACCCGAACTGTCTCTTCTGCAAGATCGTCGCCGGTCAGATCCCGAGCAAGAAGGTCTACGAAGACGAGGAACTGCTCGCCTTCCACGACATCCATCCCTGGGCGCCGGTGCATGTGCTCATCATCCCCAAGCGCCATATCGCGTCCATGGCCGAGGTCACCGAGGCCGACGCACCGCTGCTCGGTCGCATGGCCGCCCTCGGCCCGCGGCTGATGAAGGAGCTGGGGGTGACAAATGGTTTCCGCCATGTCATCAACACCGGCCCCGACGGCGGCCAGGAGGTCCATCATTTGCACCTGCACGTGATGGGCGGCCCCCGCCCCTGGTTGAAAGGCTGAGCCGGGACCACACATAGTGCCTGCGCACTAGGAGCGCTTTTGACGCGCCGCCCCGAATGGGAGACGGCGCGGACAGGGGCCTCACCTAGAATTCCAGACAGTCCTCACCGGAGAAACATCATGGGTTCATTCAGCATCTGGCACTGGTTGATCGTGCTGCTGATCATCGTCCTCGTCTTTGGCACCAAGAAGCTCACCAACATCGGCAAGGATCTGGGGGGCGCCGTCAAGGGTTTCAAGGATGGCATCAAGGACGGCGGCACCACGTCGGAAACGACGCCCGCCGCGCCGCCCCAGCAAGTCACCGCCAGCAAGGTCAACGACCCGAACACGGTGGACGTCGACGCCAAGACCAAGTCCTGATGTCGAGCCTGACGAGTGCTTGACTTTGGTTTCGACAAGATCGCGCTGATCGGCGCGGTGGCCCTGATCGTCATCGGCCCCGAGAAGCTGCCGCGTGTTGCGCGCACGGTGGGGACGCTGCTCGGCAAGGCACAGCGCTATGTGTCCGACGTGAAGGCCGAAGTCAACCGCTCCATCGAGCTGGAGGAGCTTCAGAAGATGAAGACCCAGTTCCAGAGCGCGGTGCAGGACGTCGAGCAGAGCGTGCGGCAGGAAGTGGATTCGGCCACCCAGGCGTTTGACCAGTCCTGGCGCGACGTGACGAGTGATTCGTCCTATGAATCGGCCGCGCTTGCAGCGCCGCCGCCCGAGTACCGGCATCCCAGGAAGAACTGGCGCCTCAAGCGCGGTGCCACGCCGATGTGGTTCAAGCAGAAGGCGGGTGTGAAGCGGCATACCCAGTCTGGCGCGGCTCGCGTGGCCAGGTTCAGGCCTCCGGGCATTCATCGATGAGTTCTTTCCAGAAACCCGACCACGACGAACTGGCCGGTACCGAACAGCCCTTCGTGGCCCATCTGATGGAACTGCGCGACCGGTTGCTGCGCGCCGTGATCGCCATTGCCGTGTGCTTTGGCGCACTGGCGTTCTATCCGGGCCCCGGGGCGCTCTACGACCTGCTCGCTGCGCCGCTGGTCGCCCATCTGCCGGCCGGCACGACGATGATCGCAACCAACGTCATCGCGCCGTTCTTCGTGCCGATCAAGATCACCATGCTTGCCGGTTTCATGCTGGCGCTGCCGGTGGTGCTTTATCAAGTCTGGGCCTTCGTCGCGCCGGGCCTGTATTCGCATGAGAAGCGCCTCGTCGTGCCATTGGTGCTGTCCAGCACCTTGCTGTTCTTTGCCGGCGTGGCGTTTTGCTATTTCTTCGTCTTCGGCCAGGTTTTCGCCTTCATCCAGAGCTTTGCGCCCAAGAGCATCACGGCGGCGCCTGACATTGAGGCCTATCTGGGCTTCGTGATGAACATGTTCATCGCCTTTGGGGCGGCATTCGAAGTGCCCGTCATCGTCGTGGTGCTGGCCCGCATGGGCATCGTGCCGGTCGAGAAGCTGCGCGAGTGGCGCGGCTACTTCATCGTCGTGGCCTTCATCATCGCGGCCATCATCACACCGCCGGACGTCGTCTCGCAGCTGGCGCTGGCGATCCCGATGTGCCTGCTCTACGAGGTGGGGCTGTTCGCGGCGACCTATTTCGTGCGCAACGCCAAGGCACCCGATCCGGTCGACCCGACCGGCGATCAGTCGTCCTGATCGCGTTGCGGCTTGGGCCGCTGGGCCACGGCGAGCTGAAAACTCATTGGCTTGCCGCCGCGCTGCACGCCCACGTCGACCAGGGTCCTGGGCTTGAGCGCCGCCACGCTGGCGAGCAGCTCGGCAGGGGTGGCCACCGCGTGCTCGCCGATGCGCGTCAGCACGTCGCCGGGCCGAATGCCTGCCTTGGCGGCAGGCGCATCGTTGACGACGCCGCCGATCAGCACGCCCTTGGCGTCGCCCAGCTTGAGTGCCTCGGCCAACTCCGGCGTCAGCTCACGCGTCTGCACGCCGATCCAGCCGCGCGCCACGACACCGTCCTGCAGCAGCGACGCGGCCACCTGGCGCGCCACGTCGACGGGGATGGCGAAGCCGATGCCCAGCGAGCCGCCGCTGCGCGAGAAGATGGCCGTGTTGATGCCCACCAGGCGGCCGTCGGCATCTACCAGTGCACCGCCCGAATTGCCCGGGTTGATGGCCGCGTCGGTCTGGATGAAATTCTCGAAGGTATTGATGCCGAGCTGGTTGCGCCCCAGCGCCGAGACGATGCCGGAGGTGACGGTCTGGCCGACATTGAAGGGGTTGCCGATGGCCAGCACCACGTCGCCGACTGCCAGGCTGGCCGCGTCGCCCATGGCAATGACGGGCAGGTCGCGCAGGTCGATCTTCAGCACGGCGACGTCGGTCTCGGGGTCGGTGCCGACCAGCCTGGCCTGCGCCTGGCGGCCGTCGCTGAGCATGACCTCGATGTCGGAAGCGCCGTCGACGACATGGTTGTTCGTCAGCAGCACGCCATCGGCGGAAATGATGACGCCCGAGCCCAGGCCGAGCTGGGGGCTGCCGCGCTGCTGGCGCTGGCCGAAAGGGAAGCCCGGGAAGCCGAACAGCTGTTCATGCGCACGGCCCGCCCTTGAGGGCGCCTTGCTGGCGGTAATGCTGACGACGGCGGGCGATGCCACGCGCGCGGCCTGCGCAAAGCCGGCGCGCACGACCGAGGCGGCTGGGGAGGGCGGCAGGGCGATCTGGCGTGCAGTCTGGGCGATGGTGGCATCGGGCAGGCGGGGCTGCCGCTGCAGCCACTGCGGCTTGAGCGTGGCGACGACGAACAGCACCGCCAATGCCACCGTGACCGCCTGCGCGAAAATCAGCCAGAGCCGTTTCAACACCACATCCCCATCAAGCCATGACCGATCGCGCCGCACTGGAACTCAGCCTCAACCAGTTGCTGGAGCCCGCACGGTTCAAGGATTATGGGCCGAACGGTCTGCAGGTCGAGGGGCGCGCCGAGGTCGGCCATCTCGTCTGCGGGGTCACTGCCAGCCTGGCGTTGATCGACGCGGCCATCGCGGCCAAGGCCGATGCCATCCTGGTCCACCACGGCTTGTTCTGGCGTGGCCAGGACGGCCGCGTGACGGGCTGGATGAAGCAGCGCCTGGCCCGCTTGATCCAGCGCGACATCAACCTCTTCGCCTACCACCTGCCGCTCGACGCCCACCCGACGCTGGGCAACAACGCGCAGCTGGGCGCGCGCCTGGGCTGGGTGGCGGATGCGCGCTTTGGCGAGCAGGATCTGGGCTTCAGCGCCGCCGTCGAGCCGACCGCCCTGGACGCGCTGGCGGCCAGACTTCGGGTCGTGCTGGACCGTGAGGTGGTGGTGGTGCCCGGCGATGGCCGCCCACTGCGGCGCGTCGCCTGGTGCAGCGGCGGCGCGCAGGGCTACTTCGAGGCGGCCATTGCTGCGGGTGCCGACGTCTTCATCACCGGCGAGATCTCGGAGCCCCAGGCCCACTACGCCCGCGAGACCGGCGTGGCCTTCATCGCCGCTGGCCACCACGCGACCGAACGCTACGGCGTGCAGGGCGTGGGCGAGCGGGTCGCCCGGGACCTGGGGCTGAGCTGGCAGTTCATCGACGTCGACAACCCGGCCTAGCCCGCGTGTTCGAGCGCGTAGCCGACCGCTGCGCGCACGGCCGCGACCTGGGCGTCGATGCACTGCTGCGGCGTCGTGCGCGGGCTGTCGGGATAGACCTCGGTGGTCGTGCTGAACCGTGCGCCGGTGATGGCGGCGCACAGGTTGCGCTGCGCGACAGCGAAGGCGATCACACCGGGTGACTGCAGCGGGCAGCCGATGATGCGGCCGTCGGCATCGGCCGGCGCGATGTGGGTGACCCGGGCGACGGCGTCGATGACGGCGCGCTGGAACTCGGGCTGCGGATGCTCGGCGTCGTCGACGAGGTAGAAGCCGTCAGGAATGGCCCCGGGCTCGAAGGTCACGCCGTCGCGCGCGGCGAGGGCGGGGCGGAACTCCGCTTCGTCCGAATCCGTCGTCTCGTGCAGGTCGATGTGCAGCAACACCCGGCCGCGCAGCGGCGCGAGCAGGGCCACCAGCGCGGCGGCCTCACCGACCGGGCTGCCCGCGCGGAAATTGCGATTGGGGTCGAGCGCATTGAAGTTCCAGCGCTGCACGCGCTCATAGGCCCAGGGGCTGACACAGGCAGCCACCAGCAGGTTGGCACGCCCCGCCAATTCGAGGCCGTGGCGCTGCACGTACTGGAGGGCGCCGTGCACACCGCTGGTTTCGTAGCCATGCACCCCGCCGGTGACGACAACGACGGGCAGGGCGTCGTTCCAGTCGCGGCTGCGGATGGCCAGCAGCGGAAACCGCTCGGACCCGTATTCGATGACACCGTACTCGGCGACATCGAAGTCTGCGCTCAGTAGCGCGATGCCGCTCAGTACATCCTGCGCATAGCTGCGCTGCCGGACCAGGCGCTCACGCCACGCCCGCACCTCGGCGGGCCCCCAGGGCTGCCCGGGCGTGCCAATGGCATAGCTCATGGCCTGGCCTTCTCGCCGGAGATCCATGCGGCGATACGCTGCTCCAGCAGGGGCAGCGGCATGGCGCCCTGGTCGATGAGGGCGTTGTGGAAACGGCGCTGGTCGAACTTGCTGCCGAGCACGCCTTCTGCACGGGCGCGCAGCTCCCTGATCTTCAGCGCGCCCATCATGTAGCTCAGCGCCTGGCCGGGCTGTGCGTAGTAGCGGTCGACCTCCGCAGTCATGAAGACGGCGTCGTGACCGGTCTGCTCGATCATGTAGGCGATGGCCTTGTCGCGGCTCCAGCCGAGGGCGTGCAGGCCGGTGTCGACGACGAGTCGGGCGGCGCGGAACATCTGCGCCTGCAAATGGCCGAAGCGCGTGTAGGGGTCGCGGAACAGGCCGAGCTGCGGGCCCAGCGTCTCGGCATACAGCGCCCAGCCCTCGCTGAAGACCGAGTATTGCGCCTGGCGACGGAAGTTGGGCAGCTCGCCAAGCTCCACCTGGCGCGCGATCTGCAAATGGTGGCCGGGCACGGTCTCGTGGGCGACCAGGGTCTCCATCGCCCACTTCGGCCGGCGCTTGAACGCGATGGCGTTGGCGTTGAACCACCCGGGCGTCGTGCTGTCCAGCGAAGGGCCGTTGTAGTTGTCGGCCGCGCCCTCGCCGGTATAGGCGGGCATGGCGCGGATGCCATAGGGCGAGCGCGGCAGCTGCGCGAACAGCTTGGGCAGTTCGGGGTCGATGCGCTTGGCAATGGCGCGGTAGCCCTCCAGGAGTTCGTCGCCGCTCTGGTTGAAGAACTTCGGGTCGCTGTAGAGGAATTTCTTGAAGGCGGCCAGGTCGCCATCGAAGCCAGCCTCGGCTCTGACCTTCTCCATCTCGGCCCGCAGGCGGGCGACCTCACGCAAGCCGGTCGTGTGGATGTCCCCGGCTGCGAGCGGCAGGGTCACGTTGCGCTGGATCAGCGCCTCGTAGACCTTGTCGCCGCCGGGATAGCCTGACAGCGAGCCGCTGTCAGGCGCCTTGGAGGCCAGTTCGTCCTTCAGCACGGCCAGCAGCCTGCGCTGGGCCGGGTAGAAGATCTCGCGCAACGCCGCCTGGCCCTGAGCCTGGTAGCTGGCCTTCAGGCTGGCGTCCACCGTCATCCGGTGGAAGGGTTCATAGACCGGACTCTTCGTGACGTCTTCGGGCAGCTGGCCCTCGACTTGCGCGATGGCGCGCGCCAGCACCGGCCTGGAGGTCACCCAGCCGAGCGCCAGGCCCTGGCGCAGGATGGCGATCTCTTGGTCCACCCGGGCGGGATAGGCGGCCAGGCGCGCCAGCCACTGCCTGACCTGGACCTCGTTGTTGACCGGCACATTGCGCGCAAAGCCTGCAAGTGCCGACTGGGCGCCCGAGAGCGTGCCCAGCGTCAGCGTGCGCCAGCCGGCAAAGCCCTGCATCGCGACGTCTTGCTGATAGCGGTTGATGAACAGAGCCAGCGACACGCGGTCGGTGTCGCCCAACATGCGCACGTCGACGGCTTGTGCGCGCTTGAGCATGTCGCGTGCGAACGCGTCACGGGCGGCGATGCCGGCGGCGGAGCGGTCACTGAGCTTGTCGTTGAAGCGCAGGTCGCCACGCAGCGTGGCCCACTCGGGCGCCGCGCGGGCCTCGCTGTCCCAGGCTTCGTCGAACAAGGCCTGCAAGGCCAGGCGGGCCTTGGCCGTGGCGTCGGCAGCGGCGCTGGCTGGTGGGCGGGGCGCCGGCTGCGCAGCGGTGGGCGTGGTCAGGTGCAGGCCCGCGATCAGGGCGGCGGCAAGGGTGATGCGCAAAAGAGTCTCCATGGCGTGATGGGCCGGCCGGCAGTCTGCCAGTGCGCCGCGGCACGTGATGGAAGAATGCCGCATGACCCCGGACAACTCCCTAGACGGCGCGCTCGGTCGTCCGCTCCTCATCAGCATGGGCGACGCCTGTGGCATCGGGCCGGAGATCATCGCCAGGCTCTGGCAGCGCGAGGCGCCGCCAGACGCCCTGGTGGTGGGTGATGTCGCCGTCATGAGGCGCGCCGTCGGGGCCATTGGCGGTGGCCTGGCCGTCGCCGGGTTGGACGGACCTGAAGCATTGGGCCGCGTGCCGCCGCGCTGCCTGCCGGTCTGGCAGCCGTCGGCGCTGCCCCCCGGGCTGGTCGAGGCGCCGCAAGGCCGGGTCGATGCCCGCGCCGGCGCGGCGGCGGCGGTGTGTGTCGAGGCGGCCGTCGCATTGATCCAGGTCGGCCGTGCTCGCGGCCTGGTGACGGCGCCCATCCACAAGGAGGCGCTGCATGCCGCGGGCTCGGCCTATCCCGGCCATACCGAGATGCTGCAGGCTCTGGCTGGCGGCCTCCCCGTACGCATGATGCTGGCCAACGAGGAGCTGCGCACGGTGCTGGTCACCATCCATTGCTCGTTGCGCGACGCGATCGACCGCGTGACACGCGCCACGGTGCTGGAGACGCTGCACATCACCGATGCGGCACTCAGGCGCATGGGTTTTGCGGCGCCTCGCATCGCGGTGGCCGGGCTGAACCCGCATGCCGGCGAAGGCGGCTTGTTCGGCGACGAGGAGATCCGGCACATCGCGCCGGCCATCGCCGATGCGCAGGCAGCGGGAATGACCGCCAGCGGTCCGTTCGCACCGGACACCGTGTTCATGCGGGCCCGCCGCGGCGAGTTCGATGTCGTCGTCGCGATGACGCACGACCACGGGCTGATCCCGGTGAAGTACCTCGGGGTGGAACAGGGCGTCAACGTGACGCTGGGCCTGCCCTTCGTGCGTACCAGTCCCGACCACGGCACGGCTTTCGATATCGCCGGCCGCGGCATCGCCGACCCGGCCAGCCTGGCGGCGGCGCTGGCGATGGCGCGCCGCTTGGCCGCCTAGCGTCCGCCAAGCGCGGCGAGCTGTGCGCGTGCGCGCGCCGTCGCGCGCTCAAGCAGATGGGCGGGCTCGAAGGCGCGCATGCGGCCGGCCTCGCAAAGCTTCCTCAGCATGCGGGCCGTCATCGTCACCGTCTCCTGGTGGCGGTTGCCATGCGTGAAGATGAAGAAGCTGCGGCCCGCGCTGACGTGGGCCAGGCGCATCTTCTGCCAGTGCTCGCCGGTGTGCATCTGGTAGGCAAAGCCGAGTTCCATGGTGTCCAGCAGCAGCGCGCCGCTGCTCGGCTCGGCGGCGCTCTCCGCGGCCGGCAGGCCGTCGATGGAGATGTCCACGGCCTGCAGCGGCTCGGCGGCCGCCTGGGCGTCATTGCCTGACAGGTCGAGGTCGAGTTCGCCGTTCCAGTCGACACCCGACTCCTCCACCAGGCCCAGGCTCTTGGCCTCGGCCGGTGTCAGGCGCTGGCTGGCGTCGAGTTCGCCGGGCGCCGTCTCGCCGGCAATGGGCTTGGCCAGGTCGCCTTCGGCGGGAGGGGCCACGCCAAAGATTTGGTCGAGCTGCTTGATCAGCAGGTTGGTGTCGAGCGGACTGGGCGCCTGGCCTTTCAACGATTCGGCATGAGCCGGCAGCAGCGCGCCGAAGAAGTCCTTGCGCGGCGCATCCGGCCAGCGGATCAGATCGAGCCCCTCGTTGAGGGTGCGCATCAGGTTCGGCAGTTCGCGCAGGAAGTCGGCACGCGCGGCCGTGCCGCCCTTGGGCTGCACGCTCATCACCAGGCTGCGGCCGAGCTGGCGCAGGCGCAGCGCGCGCTCGGGCGCGCCTTCGCGTGAGGCCAGCACGATGGCCTGGCTCCAGACCTGGGCCAGGAAGTTGCGCAGGAAGTCCTGCATCGACACCTTGGCCAGCTGCTGCTGCAGCAACAGGGCATAGCGCTGCTGCAGGCGCAGGTCGGTCTCGCGACGTTCGACGACGGCGGCAGCGTCACCCGCCGCCTTCAAGGTGTTGCGGGTCTGCTCGGCGATGAAGGTTTCGAGTTCGTCAAGCTTGGCCGTGTAGACGTCCATGCGGTCGAAGTCGCCGCTCGCGACGTCCTGCACCAGGTCACGCACATGGGCCAGGAAGGAGCGGCCAGGGTCGTCGCTGAAGTCTTCGAAGGCGCAGGCCAGCGAAGCCATGCGGTTGACGAACTGGCGCACCGGATGGCGGCGCGACGAGAAGAAGGTTTCGTCGCCGAGCGCCACGCGCAGCACCGGCAACTGCAGCCGGGCAAGCAGGCGCGCCATCTGCGGCGGCACCTTGGGATCGGACAGGATCTGATCGAACAGACTGCCGACGACGTCGATGACCATGTGATCCAGCCGGCCTGTCGAGGCCTGGCGCAGCTCGTCACGGTGCAGGCTGATCAGATTGGTCGGCACGGGCATCTGGCCCCAGCCGCTGGGCTCGCCGCTGAGGGTGTCCAGGCCCATGCGGCTGGAATGACCGCCCTCGTAGCCACCACCGCCGTCGTAGGTGCCGGGTGCCTGCGCGAGACGGCGCAGCAGATCCATCATCTGCGGGTCGACGCGGCCGATGCCCCCTGACGCGGCACCACCGCCGCGGCCAGCAAACGCGCCGCTGCCCGTGCTGCCGAAGCCGCTGCCACGGCCGCCGCCCTTGCCGAAGCCGCCGTGGCCCGAGCCACCATAGCCGCCGCGCGTCGACATGCCGCCGTGGCCGGAATCAAAATCGCCCGGCTGGGTGCTGCCGCTGAGGCCGCCGAGGCGAGAGGCGGCGCCGTCGGGCGTTGCGCGCACCCGCAGATCCTGCGGGCGCAAGCCGCGCGATCGCAACAGCTCCGCGATGTCGGCATAGCAGCCGCGCATCTCCTGGGCCAGTGCGCGCGTCAGCTCATCGGTCAGGGTTTGACGGGTTTGCGGGTCGTCGGTGATGGTCTGGATGGCGTCGAGCAGGCCCTGGCCAATGAGTTCGGGTCGCAGCGGATTGCGCTCGCCGAGCTGGATGCCGGCCACGTAGGACTCGACCTCGCGCAGTTCCCATTCGCAGTGGTGACCGATGGCCAGGCCGATGCGGTCGGCGGCGACGAGGTTGTTGACTTGGTCGTCGTCCATCAGCGACAGCTCACCCCAGTCCCGCTTGGTCGCCGCCGCAACCTGTGGCTTGGTGTCGGATTGTTCAGCAGCGACCTGTTTGCGCAAGCTCTGCACGAAGCGCTGAGAGAAGACACCTTGTTGCTGTCGGAAAACGAATTGAGCTGCGAGCAGGGCGTCGCGGCGCTTGATCTGGCCTGCGGACAATGCTGACAAACCCAGGCCCTCCGCGCAGCGCTCGGCCGCCTGCTCGCCCGCCAGACGGATACGGGTCAGCGAAGCTTCGAGGTGCGGGTTCAGGCGTATCTCTGGCGCGTTCATCAATGGTGGCGGGTTACATCCAAAGTATCGCGCTTGGCACAAGCACGGGTTTTCAGCAGCTTGCCAACTTGGTGGCAAAAAAAAGCCCGGTAACCATTGCTTACCGGGCGGCGGAGCGGGCCGAGCTTAGCGCTTGAGCGAATCCCGGATCTCGCGCAATAGCTGGATGTCCTCCGGCGTGGCAGGTGGCGCGGCTGTGGCTGCTGCCGCCGGTTCCCGCTTGAGCCGGTTGATCTGCTTGATCATCAGAAAGATGACGAAGGCCAGGATCATGAAATTCAGCGACACGGTGATAAAGCTGCCGTAGGCGAGCACGGCGCCTTCCTTCCTGGCATCAGCCAACGTTGAGGCCGTCTGCCCGGCCAGCGGAATGAAGTAGTTGCTGAAGTCGAGACCACCGAAAATCTTGCTGATCACCGGCATGATGACGTCGCTGACCAGGGAGTCGACGATCTTGCCAAAGGCGCCGCCGATGATCACGCCGACCGCCAGGTCGATCACATTGCCTTTGACGGCAAACTCCTTGAACTCGGACATAAAACTCATGCATGACTCCTGGACTGAGAGGGTTCATCCGATGTTGGCGCCAAGTTGCTGACACTTGAAGCGGGTAAACCTGCGGTGGCCGGCTCGCGTCGTTCCGCCCTCTAACAAGCGTCCGCTAGAATCCTGGGCTGCCCCCTGATCAGAAGTCTCTTTAGAGGACCCTCATGAGTGACCAGCAAGTGGACCAAGGCAAACGCACCTGGTTGATTGCGACCGGCTGTGCCGGCGCCGTTGGTGGCGTTGCGACCGCTGTGCCTTTCGTCAGCACTTTCGCGCCAAGCGAGCGCGCCAAAGCTGCTGGCGCGCCTGTCGAGGTCGACATCTCAAGCATCAAGCCCGGCGAGAAGCTGACCGTCGAATGGCGCGGCAAGCCGGTCTGGATCGTGCGCCGTACGCCCGAGCAGCTCGAAGCCCTCAAGAAGCTCGATGGTCAGCTGGCGGACCCGAACTCTGACCGCAAGGCCTACCCGACGCCGGACTACGCGAAGAATGACCATCGGTCGATCAAGCCGGAGTTTTTCGTCGCCGTGGGCATCTGCTCGCATCTCGGCTGCTCGCCGAGCGACAAGTTCGCGACCGGCGCCCAGCCTTCGCTGCCGGATGACTGGAACGGTGGCTTCCTGTGCCCCTGCCATGGCTCCACCTTCGACATGGCCGGCCGCGTTTTCAAGAACAAGCCCGCGCCCGACAACCTCGAAGTGCCGCCCCACATGTACCTCTCCGACGCCAAGTTGCTGATCGGCGAGGACAAGAAGGCCTAACAGGAAACGGGACGAGACATGGCTGAATTCAAAGAAGCTCCCGCAGGCGCCTCGGTTGGCGTGAAGACCATGACCTGGCTGGAGAACCGGTTTCCGACCGCGTTCGACGCCTACAAGGTCCACATGTCGGAGTACTACGCGCCGAAAAACTTCAACTGGTGGTACATCTTCGGCTCGCTGGCGCTGCTGGTCCTGGTGATCCAGATCGTCACCGGCATTTTCCTGGTGATGCACTACAAGCCCGATGCGGCCCTGGCGTTCGCCTCGGTCGAATACATCATGCGCGACGTGCCCTGGGGCTGGCTGATCCGCTACATGCACAGCACGGGCGCCTCGGCCTTCTTCGTGGTCGTCTTCCTGCACATGTTCCGCGGCCTGATCTACGGCAGCTATCGCAAGCCGCGCGAGCTGGTCTGGGTGTTCGGCTGTGCGATCTTCCTGTGCCTGATGGCCGAAGCCTTCATGGGCTATCTGCTGCCTTGGGGTCAGATGTCCTACTGGGGCGCCCAGGTCATCGTGAACCTGTTCGCCGCCGTGCCCTTCGTCGGTGAAGACCTGGCGCTGATGATCCGTGGCGACTACGTCGTCGGCGACGCGACGCTGAACCGCTTCTTCAGCTTCCACGTCATCGCCGTCCCGCTGGTGCTGCTGGGCCTGGTCGTTGCCCACCTGCTGGCGCTGCACGACGTGGGTTCGAACAACCCCGACGGTGTCGAGATCAAGAAGCACAAGGACCCCAAGACCGGCATTCCGCTGGACGGCGTGCCCTTCCACCCGTTCTACACGGTGCACGATATCTACGGCGTCTGCATCTTCCTGATGGCCTTCACCGCGATCATCTTCTTCGCGCCGGAGATGGGTGGCTACTTCCTGGAGTACAACAACTTCATCCCGGCCGACCCGCTGAAGACGCCTGCGCACATCGCGCCGGTCTGGTACTTCACGCCGTACTACTCGATGCTGCGTGCGACGACCGACACCATGGTCAACGTGCTGTGCGGTGTGATCGCCATCGCCGCCGTTGTGAGTTTCCTCAAGGGCAAGTTTGGCGGCATGGCCAAGATCGCCCTGCTGGTGGCTGCGGCCGTGCTGATCTTCTTGCTCAAGGTCTTCGATGCGAAGTTCTGGGGCGTCGTCGTGATGGGCGGTGCGGTCGTCATCCTGTTCTTCCTGCCCTGGCTGGATCACAGCCCGGTCAAGTCGATCCGCTACCGTCCCGAATGGCACAAGTACCTGTATGCCGTTTTCGTGGTGTTCTTCCTGATCCTGGGCTACCTCGGCATCCAGCCACCCAGCGACATGGGCACCCTGGTCGCCCAGGTCGGCACGCTGTTCTACTTTGGCTTCTTCCTGCTGATGCCCTGGTGGAGCCGCCTCGGGACGCCCAAGCCGGTGCCCGATCGTGTGACCTTCCACGCCCACTGAGCCGCGGAGCAACAACACCAATGAAAAAGCTGATCGCCATCCTGTTGGCCACACTGGGCTTGATGGGCAACGCCCAAGCCGCTGGTGACGGGATCGAGTGGGACAAGTTCCCCAAGGAAAAGATGTCGGACATGGCTGCGTTGCAGAACGGCGCCAAGCTGTTCGTCAACTACTGCCTGAACTGCCATTCCGCCGCTTTCATGCGCTACAACCGCATGCGCGACATCGGCCTGACCGAGGCCGACATCAAGAGCAACCTGCTGTTTGCCGCCGACAAGGTCGGCGAAACCATGAAGGTCAGTCTCGACCCCAAGGACGCCAAGGACTGGTTCGGTGCCAATCCGCCCGATCTGACCGTCATCGCGCGCTCGCGCGCCAACGTCAGCAAGGGTTCCGGTGCGGACTATCTCTACACCTATATGCGGAACTTCTACCGCGACGACACCAAGGCCACGGGTTGGAACAACCTGGCCTTTCCAAGCGTCGCGATGCCGCATGTGATGTGGGAACTGCAGGGTCAGCGCGCCGCGAAGTTCGAGGACGTCACCGATCCTCACGATCCTGCCAAGAAGATCCATGCCTTCGTTGGCTACGAACAACTGACGCCCGGCACGATGACCGCACGCCAGTACGACGAAGCCGTGGCCGACCTTGTCGCCTACATGCAATGGATGGGCGAGCCCGCGCAGGGCGAGCGCTTCCGGCTCGGCGTCATCGTGCTGATCTTCCTTGGCTTCCTGACCGTGTTCGCCTGGCGTTTGAACGCCGCTTATTGGAAGAACGTGAAGTAGCAGCCAAGTCCCGGCGCTGCCCCGCAGGCGGTGCCGAACCACGCAGTGGGGCGAGCGTCAGCCACCCACTGCGTTTGCTTTTTAAGCGCGGCAGCCCGCCGCGCGTTTCGATTGACTGACCCCTCGGGAGCCCAAGCCATGATGGTCCTTTACTCCGGTACCACCGACCCCTACTCGCACCGCTGCCGCTTCGTGCTGTTCGAGAAGGGCATGGACTTCGAGATCCGTGACGTTGACCTGTTCGCCAAGCCCGAAGACATCGCGCTGATGAACCCGTACAACGAGGTGCCCATCCTCGTCGAGCGCGACCTCATCCTTTATGAGTCGCACATCATCAACGAGTACATCGACGAGCGCTTCCCGCACCCGCAGCTGATGCCCGGCGACCCGGTGGCTCGTGCCCGCGTGCGCCTCTTCCTGCTCAACTTCGAGAAGGAGCTGTTCGCCCACGTGAACATCCTCGAAGGCCGTGGCACGACGACCAAGGCGACCGACAAGCAGCTCGAGAAGGCCCGCTCGCAGATCCGCGACCGCCTGACCCAGCTCGCGCCGATCTTCCTGAAGAACAAGTACATGCTGGGCGACGACTTCTCGATGCTCGACGTGGCCATCGCCCCGTTGCTGTGGCGCCTGGACTACTACGGCATCGACATGTCCAAGAACGCGCTGCCGCTGTTGAAGTACGCCGAGCGCATCTTCAGCCGCCCGGCCTACATCGAGGCGCTGACGCCTTCGGAAAAGGTCATGCGCCGGTAAACGGCCCAGCCCCCTACGCGCAGCGCGCGCGCCCCCTCAAGGGGGTACTGCCGGCGGCCTGGTGCAGCCAGTTCCGCGGCAGTCGCTGGGTTCAGAGACGTGTTTGCCCACAGGGCGGTAGTAGATGGACAAATCGCAAGGAGTCGAAGGCGGCGCGGGCAATGGCACGTCCACCCGCCCCTACCTGATCCGCGCGCTGCACGACTGGTGCACGGACAACGGCTTCACGCCCTACATCGCGGTCCATGTCGATCGTTCGGTGCAGGTACCGATGGAGTACGTGTCCAAAAACGAGATCGTGCTCAACGTCGGCTTCGATGCGACCAGCGGGCTCGATCTCGGCAATGACTTCATCCAGTTCAAGGCCCGCTTCGGTGGCGTGGCGCGCGAAATCCTCGTGCCGGTCGATCACGTGGTCGCGATCTACGCCCGCGAGAACGGGCAGGGCATGGCGTTTCCAGCGCCCGAACCCGTCGCCGACGGCGCGCCTCTGCCCAGCCCTGCGCCGCAGGAACCGCGCCGCAGCGGCCTGCGCCTGGCCAGTGAAGTCAGCGATGACGAGGGCGACGAGCCGCCGCCCCCCGACGCGCCGGGCGGCGCGCCGCGCCCCACACTCAAACGCGTGAAGTAGCCGCGCGCTGCGTCTAGAATCTCGTCTTGTTTTTCGCCGGCTTAGCTCAGTTGGTAGAGCAACCGCCTTGTAAGCGGTAGGTCATCAGTTCGAATCCGATAGCCGGCACCACCGAATCCCACGCTCCTGACCGTGGGTTGTCAATGAAATCCCACTGCCTTGGTCAGTGGGATTTTCATTTCTGCATCAGCTTGATGCGGATGCGCCCGGGCAAGCCTGCTTGCGCCAACAGCGCCTCCAATCGCGGCAATAGGTGACGCAGCTTGGCGGCGACGGCGGCGTTGGCGGCCAGCAGGCTCCAGCCGTCTTCATCCAGCGGGCCGGGCTGCAGGCTCGCCAACAGGCTGCCGGGCAGGGCTGGTGCAATGATGCGCAACCGGCGTCGCGATGCCTCCAGGCGCTCGCCCAGTTGCGCCAAGCCCGCGTGGGCACGCAGGGCTTGCGCGACCGGCATCGGGTCGGGCACGCTGGCGCGCACACTTTTGGGCGCGAGGTAGCGGGGCAGGGGCGACATCGCCGCAGTGTAGTCAGCCGGCCGGGCCGGCGAAGGCCCGCTGCTAAACTGCGCCGTTTTGCGCGGCCGGGCAAACCCTTCTTGCATTGCCCCGTCGCGGCCCAAGATTCGCGCCTTTCACCGACCCGGGACTGCCCCGTCGGTGCCCGCTCAGCCCTACCCCTTTCGCAGCATGTTGCCCAAGCTTCTCACCTCGCTATTCGGTAGCCGCAACGAGCGCCTGCTCAAGACCTACCGCCGCACCGTGCAGCAGATCAATGCGCTGGAGCCCAAGTACGAGGCCTTGAGCGACGACGAACTGCGCGCCCAGACTGCGGCGTTCAAGCAGCGCATTGCTGCCGGTGAGACGGTCGACGACATCTTGCCCGAGGCCTTCGCCGTCTGCCGCGAGGGCAGCAAGCGGGCGCTGAAGATGCGCCACTTCGACGTGCAGTTGATCGGCGGCATGGTGCTCAACGCTTGCAAGGTGGCGGAGATGCGCACCGGCGAGGGCAAGACGCTGATGGCGACGCTGCCGGTCTATCTGAACGCGCTGACGGGCAAGGGCGTCCACGTGGTCACCGTCAATGACTACCTGGCGCGCCGCGACGCCGAGTGGATGGGCAGGCTCTACACCTTCCTGGGCCTTTCGGTCGGCATCAACCTGCCGCAGATGCCGCGTGAGGAGAAGCAGGCTGCCTACGCCGCCGACGTCACCTACGGCACGAACAACGAGTACGGCTTCGACTACCTGCGCGACAACATGGTCTACGAGACCCGGGACCGCGTGCAGCGCGGCCTCGCCTATGCCATCGTCGACGAAGTGGACTCCATCCTCATCGACGAAGCGCGCACGCCGCTGATCATCTCCGGCCAGGCCGACGACCACACCGACGTCTACCTGAAGATCAACGCCATCGTGCCGGGCCTGAAGAAGCAGATCGGCGAACTCGACCCGCGCACGGGCGAAGGCGTCATCGAGCCGGGCGACTTCACGGTGGACGAGAAGTCGCACCAGATCCACCTGACCGAGGACGGCCACGAGCACGCTGAAGCGCTGCTTGCGCAGGCCGGCCTGATCCCGGAGGGCGCCAGCCTCTACGACGCGGCCAACATCACGCTGATGCATCACCTCAATGCAGCGCTGCGGGCCCACCATGTCTATCACAAGGACCAGAGCTACGTCGTGCAGAACGGCGAGGTCATCATCGTCGACGAGTTCACCGGCCGCCTGATGAGCGGCCGCCGCTGGAGCGACGGCCTGCACCAGGCCGTCGAGGCCAAGGAAGGCGTGCAGATCCAGGCCGAGAACCAGACGCTGGCCTCCATCACCTTCCAGAACTACTTCCGCATGTACGGCAAGCTGGCCGGCATGACGGGCACGGCCGATACCGAGGCCTATGAGTTCCAGGAGATCTACGGCCTGGAAACCGTCGTCATTCCGCCGAACCGCCCGACCATCCGCAAGGACGAACTCGACCTGGTCTACAAGACCGACAAGGAAAAGTTCACCGCCGTCATCGAGGACATCCGCGCCTGCCACGAACGCGGCCAGCCGGTGCTGGTGGGCACCAAGTCGATCGAGAACTCGGAGCTGATTTCCAAGCTGCTGCAGGAAGCCAAGCTGCCGCACAACGTGCTGAACGCCAAGCAGCACGAGAAGGAGGCGCAGATCGTCGCCCAGGCCGGCCGCCCGGGCGTCATCACGATCGCGACCAACATGGCCGGCCGCGGCACCGACATCGTGCTGGGCGGCAATGTCGAGAACCAGATCAAGTTCATCGAGGCCGACGACGCGATTCCCGCCGACGAGAAGGCGCGCCGCATCCAGCAGCTCAAGGACGAGTGGCAGGGCCTGCACGACAAGGTCAAGGCCGAGGGCGGCCTGCGCATCATCGCCACCGAGCGCCACGAGAGCCGCCGCATCGACAACCAGCTGCGCGGCCGCGCCGGTCGCCAGGGCGACCCGGGCAGCTCGCGCTTCTATCTGTCGCTGGACGACCAGCTGATGCGCATCTTTGCCGGTGAGCGCGTGCGCGCGATCATGGACCGGCTCAAGATGCCCGAAGGCGAGGCCATCGAGGCCGGCATCGTCACGCGCAGCATTGAGGGCGCCCAGCGCAAGGTCGAGGCGCGCAACTTCGACATCCGCAAGCAGCTGCTCGAATACGACGACGTCTCGAACGACCAGCGCAAGGTCATCTACCAGCAGCGCAACGACATCCTCGAGGCCGAGCTGCTGCAAGCGCAGATCGCCTCGCTGCGCGAGTCGACCCTGACCGATGTCGTGCGCACCTTCGTGCCGGTCGAGAGCCTGGAGGAGCAGTGGGACCTTGCAGGCCTGGAGCAGGTGCTGCAGAGCGAATGGCAGATCGAGTTGTCGGTGACCGGTCTGGTCAAGAACAGCGATTCGATCACCGACGAGGACATCGTCGAAGCCGTCGTGAAGGCGGGCAACGAGCTCTTCCAGAGCAAGGTCGAGCGCGTCGGCATCGAGCAGTTCAACCCCTTCATGCGCATGGTGCTGTTGCAGAGCATCGACCAGCGCTGGCGCGAGCACCTGGCCGCGCTCGACTATCTGCGCCAGGGCATCCACCTGCGCGGCTACGCCCAGAAGAACCCCAAGCAGGAATACACGCGCGAGGCCTTCGAGTTGTTCTCGCAGTTGCTCGACCTCGTCAAGATGGAAGTCACCCGCACGCTGCTCAATGTGCGCATCCAGAGCCAGGAAGAGGCCGACCAGGCCGCCGCGGCGCTGGAGCGCCGTGCCGAGGCGGTGTCCAACGTGACCTACCAGCACCCCAACGAAGACGGCTCCGTCAGCCAGGAAGTCGACCCTGCGACGCTGCTGGCCGACTATGGCCATGTCGGCCGCAACGATCCCTGCCCTTGCGGCAGCGGCAAGAAGTTCAAGAACTGCCACGGCAAGCTCGCCTGAACATTCGAGCTTGAACCCCTCGCGGGCCGGCATTTGCCGGCCCGTTCTCATTCAGGGGGCTGCGCCAGTCCACCCATGTGGGGGGAAAAGCGTGCGTTTGAGCACATAGCGGGGCCTGCGCCACATGCCTGAGGGGTGCTCGGCCAGCGTGCACCCCCCTAGAGTGCAGTCAACACCCGATAGCCCGGGTAGACCCTGATAGAGAACTTGAAAGCGCGTATGAAATCGTTGTCTACAGCCCTCGCCGCCCTGAGCCTGGCCCTTGCCGCCGGCACCGTTTCGGCCGCGCCGGGTCCGCTGAGCTTCGGCAACCACAACCTGCAAGACGCCACCGGCTTCGGCACCGCCTTCAGCGACACCTACTCCTTCACGCTGACATCGTCGGGTTGGCTCCGCGGGCAGCTGTTCACCAGCGCTGCGCTCGGTGGCATTCCGGTGATCGACGTGCAATCGGTGCTGCTGCGCCGGGGCGGCAATGACATCGGCTGGTCGCAGACCATCGCCATCAACTGGGATGTTGCGGAGAACGGCGTCGAGCAATGGGCCCTGTCACCCACGCAAGTGGCCACCGGCCAGTGGGAGTTGATCGTCTCGGGCGTCAGCTATTCCGACAAGGCCGGCAATGGCTACGACGCCGACATGCAGCTGCCCGAGCCGCAGAGCCTGGCCCTGGCGGCGCTCGCCCTGGCTGGCGCCGGCCTCGCCCGCCTGCGCCGCCGCCCCGCCTGAGCGCTCGCCCCACAGATTCCGAAAGAACGACATGAAGCAATTTCTCGCTCCCAGTCTGATCGCCCTCGGCGTGCTGGCATTCGCTCCGGCGCAGGCGGCCACCCCCGTGCAGATCGTGTGGCAAGGCGTGGACACTGCCGGCACCAAGCTCAGCATGCAGGACGACACCGTGTCGACGACGACGCCGGTGACCAGCAACTACGCCACCACGGCGTTGAACTACACCTATGTCGCCAGCGGTGACAGCTTCATCGCCTACTGCATCGAGCCCGAGCAGCCCAATGGCCGTGCCGGCTTCAGCCGCGACTACTTCGCCGACAGCTTCAGCGGCGACCAGGCCCAACGCCTGCAGGCCCTGTTCTCGACCACCTATGCACAGCTGAACACCTACACCGACAAGGCCGCCTTCCAGGTCGCGCTGTGGGAAGTCCTGCGCGAGACTGCCGGCTCGTTCGATGCCACGTCGGGCAGCTTTCACATCCTTGGTGACGACGCCACCAGCGCCCAGGTGGCTGCGCTGGCCAACAGCTTCATGGCCACCGCCGCCAGCTACAACGGCCCCGCGCTGTACTCACTGACCCGCCTGACCAGCGCCAATCTGCAGGACCTGGTCACGGCCACGACCATCACCGCCGTGCCCGAGCCCGAGACCTATGCGCTGCTGCTCGCCGGGCTGGGCATCGTCGGCCTGGTGGGCCGTCGCCGCCTGCCGCGCTGATCCACGCACCAAGCGCGTCACGCGTCCTTGCAAAGGCTCCTTCGGGAGCCTTCTTCGCTTCTTAGAATCGCCGCGCTTCCCCTGACTTCAGAGCGCGCCATGCCCGTCAATCTTTCAGCCCCCGATCCCGCCAACCTGCTGCCCGTCCCGGGGGTGCGCCTCGGCTCGACGATGGCGGGGGTTCGCAAGGCCAACCGTCGCGACCTCAACGTCATCGCGCTGGACGAGGGCGCGGCCGTGGCCGGCGTTTTCACCACCAACCGGTTCTGCGCCGCGCCCGTGCAGGTCTGCCGTGAGCATCTGGCGGGCGGTTCGGGCGTGCGAGCGCTGCTGATCAACACCGGCAACGCCAACGCCGGCACCGGCGCCGACGGCCTTGCCCGTGCGCGACAGACCTGCCAGGCGCTGGCCGAGCTGATCGGTTGCGCGCCCGGGCAGGTACTGCCCTTCTCGACCGGCGTCATCATGGAGACCCTGCCGGTCGACCGCATCGCCGCCGGCCTGCCCGGCGCGCTGGCCGCGCTGCGGGAGGACGGCTGGGGCGACGCCGCCACCGGCATCATGACGACGGACACCGTCCCGAAGGCCGCGTCGCGCCGCATCACCATCGGCGGCGTGCCTGTCACGCTGACGGGCATCTCCAAGGGCGCCGGCATGATCCGGCCGAACATGGCGACCATGCTGGGCTTTGTCGCCACCGACGCCAACATCGCGCCGGCCCTGCTGCAGCCGTTGGTCAAGGAAGCGGCAGACGCCTCCTTCAACCGCATCACCATCGATGGCGACACGTCGACCAACGACTGTTTCATGCTCATCGCCTCGCGCCGCGCTGCGCATGCCGAGATCACCTCGCTGGACAGCGCCGAGGCGCAAACGCTGCGCGAGGCACTGATCGCGCTGGCGCAGGAACTGGCCCAGGCCATCGTGCGCGACGGCGAGGGCGCCACCAAGTTCATCACCATCACCGTCGAAGGCGGCCGTGACGAGGCAGAGTGCAAGCTCGCGGCCTATGCCATCGCCCACTCGCCGCTGGTCAAGACGGCGTTCTTTGCGAGCGACCCCAACCTCGGTCGCATCCTGGCGGCCGTCGGCTATGCCGGCATCGGCGACCTGGATCAGGCGCTGATCGACCTGGACCTGGACGACGTCGCCGTCGTGCGCCAGGGCGGGCGGTTGCCCGGCTACCGCGAGGAAGACGGGCAACGCGTCATGAAGCAGAGCGAGATCACCATCCGCATCGGCCTGAACCGCGGCGCGGCCAGCGCGACGGTCTGGACCTGCGACCTGAGCCACGACTACGTGGCCATCAACGCCGACTACAGAAGCTGACACCCCTCGCCCAGCCTTGCGCCGCTGAACGCGGGCAAGTCTGGTCGGTCTTGCAGACCGCGCCGCGGCAGGCACATGCCGCCCACCGGGCGCCATGTGTCCGGCCTCGGCCCATGCACGATGGCCGCCCCGGGTTGTCGCTGTCAGGGCTTCATCGCATGACCATCGGCGTCCACCGCCGGTGGCATCGACAATCCGGCGCTTCACGACACCCGGACACCGCTCGATGAAGCTTCCCCTGTCTGCCATCACCCTCGCAGCCGTCGTCGCCACAAGCGCACAGGCCCAAGGGCTCAGCTATCCCGTCACCCGCAAGGTCGACCAGGTCGACACCTATCACGGCACGGCCGTCGCCGACCCCTACCGCTGGCTGGAAGACGACAACAGCGCCGAGACCAAGGCCTGGGTCATCGCCCAGAACCAGGTCACCGACAAGTTCCTCGAAGCCATGCCGCAGCGCCTGCCCGCGCGCCGCACCTACACCGAGCTCTACAACTTCGAGCGCTTCGGCACCCCCTTCGTCGAAGGCGGCCGCTACTTCTGGAGCCGCAACGACGGCCTGCAGCAGCAAAACGTCATCTACACCGCCAAGTCGCTGAAGGACTCGCCGGTCGTGGCGCTGGACCCCAACCTGCTGTCCAAGGATGGCACCGTGGCGCTGACCGGCCTGGTGCCCTCGCGCGACGGCAAGCTGCTGGCCTACGGCACGGCCGGCGCCGGCTCCGACTGGCAGATCTGGAAGGTGCGCGACCTTGCCACCGGCAAGGATCTGGAAGACAAGATCGACTGGGTCAAGTTCAGCAGCGCCGCCTGGACGGCCGACGGCAAGGGCTTTTTCTACTCGCGCTACGACGCGCCGGCGGAGGGCGCCAAGCTCACCGGCGCCAACTACTTCCAGAAGCTCTACTACCACCGCCTCGGCACGCCGCAGAGTGCAGACGTGCTGGTCGCCGAGAACCGCGACGACAAGGAATGGGGCTTCGGCGCCGACGTGTCCGACGACGGCCAGCTGCTGCTCATCAATGTCTGGAAGAGTGCCGGCAGCAAGAACGGCCTGATGGTGCTGCCGCTGCCCAAGGGTGCCTTCGCCGGTGGCAAGCCCCAGCCCATCACGCTGGACTTCGACGCCCAATACACCCCCGTGGTCGTTGCCGGCGGCAAGCTGATCGTCAAGACCGACAAGGGCGCGCCGCGCGGCAAGCTCGTTGCCATCGACCTCAAGAACCCCGCGCCGGCCGGCTGGAAGACGCTGGTGGCCGAAGGCCCCGACGCCATGACCGCCGCCTCCGGCGTCGGTGGCCGCTTCCTGCTGAGCTATCTCAACGACGCCGCGACGCTGGTGCGCGTGCACGGCGCCGACGGCAAGCGTCTGAGCGAGGTCAAGCTGCCCGGCGTCGGCACGGCCAGCGGCTTCGGCGGCCGCTGGGGCGACCAGGAGACCTTCTTCGCCTACACCAGCCTCACCACGCCGTCCGAAATCCATCGCTACGACGTCCGGACCGGCAAGATCGAGCTCTTCAAGAAGCCCAAGACGGCCTTCAATCCCGATGAGTTCGAGACCCGCCGCGAGTTCGTCACCAGCAAGGACGGCACGCGCTTTCCCATCTTCATCGCCGCGAAGAAGGGCCTGAAGCTGGATGGCCTCAACCCGACGCTGCTCTACGGCTATGGGGGCTTCGACATCTCCATCACGCCGACCTACGGCGTGACTGCGGCCAGCTGGCTGAAGATGGGCGGCGTCTACGTCATCGCCTCCATCCGCGGCGGCGGCGAATACGGCTCGGCCTGGCACGATGCCGGCACCAAGCTCAAGAAGCAGAACGTCTTCGACGACTTCATCGCCGCCGGCGAGTGGCTGGTGAAGAACAAGGTCGCCAGCCCGCAGACCCTGGCCATCAACGGCGGCAGCAATGGCGGCCTGCTGGTCGGCGCGGTCATCAACCAGCGCCCGGACCTGTTTGCGGCGGCCGTGCCGCAGGTCGGCGTGCTGGACATGCTGCGCTACCAGAACTTCACCATCGGCTGGGCCTGGGCGACGGACTACGGCACCAGTGCCGACAGCCCCGAGATGTTCAAGGCGCTCTACGCCTACTCGCCGATGCACAACATCAAGAGCGGCGCCAAATATCCGGCCGTGATGATCACGACCGGCGACCATGACGACCGCGTCGTGCCGGCGCACAGCTTCAAGTACGCTGCCACGCTGCAGGCGGCCGACACCGGCCCGGCGCCCAAGCTGATCCGCATCGAGACCAATGCCGGCCACGGCGCGGGCAAGCCCACCTCCAAGATCATCGAGGAGCGCAGCGACATCCTGGCCTTCATCGCCCACACGATGAAGCTCGAGGTGAAGTGAGCGGAGCGATTCGCGTCCTGGGCGTCGGCGATGTCGACGCCCTCGTTGATCTCTACCAGCACCTGAACGCCGGCGATGCGCCGCCTTCCCCGGAAGCGGCGCGCGCCGTGTTTGCCCATCCGGGCCTGCGACATTTCGGCCTGTTCGATGGCGAAGTGCTGATCGCCAGCTGCAACCTCGCCGTCGTCCCCAACCTGACGCGCGGGGGCGTCAGTTACGGTGTCATCGAGAACGTCGTCACCCATGCCGACCACCGTGGCCGCGGGCATGGCCAGGCGGTCATCCGGCATGCCATCGAGGCGGCATGGGCGGCCGGCTGCTACAAGCTCGTGCTGACCACCAGCCGCAAGGACCCGGCCGTCTGGGCCTTCTACGAGCGCTGCGGCTTCGACAGCAGCGACAAGCGCGCTTTCGTCATCCGCCGTCCCGCCTAGAAGTTCACGGCTTTCGTCCTCAACCCTCGCGCCACCAGCGTCGCGTTGATCAGCTGGGCCTGCTCGCGGCTGGGGAAGGGCCAGACCGTGGCGCGCCAGCCCTCGGGCGTCTGGATGACATCGGCCTGCAGGGCGCTTGGGTTGCTGTGCACACCAATGAGGCCGGCCTGCATCTTCTTCAGCAGCGCCTCGGCGTCTGTCTTGCTGCCAGGCGGGCCGACGAGGGCGACAACGATCTTGTCAGGGGACTGGGCCATGCCGCTCAGGCGCGGGTCGACAGGCTCGGGCCTGTTCGCCAGCGGCGCCGGCTGCTCGGCGGCGCTTGCCATGGGCGCTTGCACAGCCGCGCCCGCCGGCTTCTCCGTGGGAGCCTCCGCGGGCTTGCTTGACCGCAGGGGAGGGCGCTTGATGCCATCCGTGCGCTCCACGAGTCGCGGGCGGATGTCGGGCGGCGGCGCGTCCGCAGCCGGATCGCTGGCGGCTGGGTCGGGCCCGGACGCACCCGCCTCGGCGGCGGAGGCCGTACCGGCTGCGAGTGCAGCTTCGGATGTTGATGCAGGCAGCGACGAAGCAGGCGCGGGCAGCGCTGACGCCGTCGCCGAAGCGGCCGATGCGGCCGATGCGGGCAGGGGCGGCGCCGGCAGCGGCTCCGCCGCACGCTGCGGCCACTGCGCCCAGGCGCCGGCCGCAACCAACAAGGCGAGCACCACCACGGCGGCGCCGACACGGCGCGCATCCCACAGCCGGCGCCCGGCGATCTCCGATGGGATGCCGCGACCGGCCAGCACGCGTGTGCGGCTGCTGCCGACGTCGATGCCGGCCGTCATCAGATAGAGCTCGAAGGGCCAGCCGCTGTGAGCGCTGGCCATGCTCTCGTCGATGACGATGACGCGCCAGGGCCGGGTGTCGGGTGTGGCTGGCGGCTCGGCAAAGCCATGGGCCAGCGCAAAGCGCTCGACGCTCGCGGGGCTCAGGCCAGGCAGGAATTTCTCGTTGAAAGCCCGCCACTGCGTGCGCGGCCGACGCCCCAGCAGCCGAGCCACACCGAGCAGGCGCTGCCGCCACGCGGCCAGGCGCGACTGGCGCGGCGCGGCGGCCAGTTCGTCGAAGGTGACGGCGTCGGTCAGTACCGGCTCGACCAGACCGCCGGCCTCGGCCGAGGCGCGCACGAAGGGCAGGGCCACCACGCCGATGGTGTGCACATCGCCCGCGGCAATGCGCCGCGCCAGCGGGTGGCGGTTGTGCCAGGCAACGATTTGTTCGGATAGACGGTCCATGCGCGTGGCGATGATGCCCGTTTGCAGCCGGCGGGTACCCGCGACAAGCCGCGGGAAAAGCGGCCAGTTCCGCGCCGGCTCTCAGCCCTCGCGCCGGGCGGCATCGGCCAGGGTGGCGGCGTTCATGGCAGGGCCGGTGGCGTGCCCAGCAGTTTCAGCAGCCAGGCGTTCAGGTCCTGAATCTCTTCCATGCAGACCGAGTGCGGCATCGCGTAGTCATGCCATTCGACGTCGTGGCCGAGCGCGACCAACGCGTCGCGGCTGGCGGTGCCGCGCACCAGTGGGACGATGCCGTCCTGCCGGCCGTGGGCCATGAAAATGGGCAGGTCGGCGTTCGCCGTTGCGCGCTCGGCCGCCGTCGTCGCGGTCAGCGGCACATAGCCAGACAGGCCGACCGCACCGCCCAGGCGCTGCGGGTAGCGCAGCGCCGTCATCAGCGCCATGGCGCAGCCTTGCGAAAAACCCATCACCACGATGCGTTCCGCCGCCACACCGCGCTCGCGCTCGCGGTCGATGAGGGCGGCGAGCTGCTGCTGCGACTCGCGCAGCCCCGCCTCGTCCTCGCGCCTGACCAGGTCGGCGCCGAGGATGTCGTACCAGGCCCGCATCACATGGCCGTTGTTGATCGTCACCGACCGCTCTGGCGCGTGCGGGAAGACATAGCGCACCGCGCCAAGGGCCTTCAGGTCAAGCTCGCCGCAGATCGGCACGAAGTCATAGCCATCGGCGCCCAGCCCGTGCAGCACGATCAGCGTGGTGCCGGGGTTGGGGCCGGTTTCGATCACATGGGTTTCAAGCATGGCGGTTCCAGTTTTCGTGAATCAGCTCGAAGCGCTTGTCGCCATGGGCGTCCAGGCCTTCGTGGGTGGATGTCCAGCCGGCGCGGCGGTAGAAGGCCTCGGCGCGCGAGCCGGGCTGGGTGCCCAGGTGCAGGCGGGTCAGGCCCTGCGCAAACAGCCAGTCCACCATCACGTCGTGCAGCACGCGACCATGGCCCTGACCGTGCAGTGCGGGGTCGACAAACATCGCCCAGATGTTGCCGTCACGGGCGTCGCCGATGGCGAAGCCGGCAATCTTTGGGTTGGGGGCCGGTTCGAGCTCGATGACCCAGCCGCGGCCGTAGTCCTGCAGATAGGCGTGCAGCTCGTCATCGCCGATGCGGCCGGGCGTCAGGGTGTTTTCGGTGACGGCGTAGCGCACGCGCCAGAGTTCGGCGGTGTCGTCGCAGGTGGCTTGTCGGAGTCGTGACATGGCGTCATTGTCGCGACAGCCGATGGCACGCCCGCCCGTGATGATGGCGGCCATGGGAAGCCTCTACCTCGTCCGCCACGGCCAGGCCAGTTTCGGCGCGGCCGACTATGACCAGCTCAGCGCCCGCGGCCACGTGCAATGCCGCCACCTCGGCGCCTACTGGCGCGAGCGCGGCCAACGCTTCGACGCCGTCTTCACAGGCACCCTGCGGCGCCATGCGCAGTCGCTGGTCGGCATCAATGAGGGCTATGGGCAGGACCTGCCGGCCGTGGCGCTGCCGGGCCTGAACGAATACGACAGCGAGGCCGTCGTGCGCGCCATCCACCCCGGCCCGCTCGCCGCGCCGACCGATCCCGAGTCCGTCAAGCAGCACTTCCGCCTGCTGCGCACCGGCTTGCTGGCCTGGATGAGCGGCGAGACGGCGCCGGTCGGCATGCCGGCGCACGCCGACTTCGCCGCCGGCGTGGCCGATGCGCTGGCACGCGTGCTGGCGTTGGGTGTGGGCAAGCAAGTGCTGATCGTCTCCAGCGGCGGCCCCATCGCCACGGCCGTGGCCCAGGTGTTGCAGGCCCCACCGGCGACCTTTGTCGAGTTGAACCTGCGCATCCGCAACTCGGCCGTCACCGAGTTCGCTTTCAATCCCAAGCGCCATCATCTCGTCACCTTCAACACCTTGCCCCACCTGGATACGGCGCAAACGCGCGACCACATCACGCACGCCTGAGGGCAGGCTCAGCTGGCCCCCACTGCAGCGGGCCGGTGGGTGTCCAGAACCTTCGTCCAGCATCGCGCACCAGGCCGTCGAGTCGCGCAGCAGCGCTGCCGGTTGCTGCCGCACGCGGCGATCCTTGCACCGGCGAAACTCGCGCGCCGTGTTCGGTCCGGCAAGGGCGCGGTACCGACGTTGAGCCGGTGTTGTGCGCCGCCAGCGCCGACGCGCTGGCGAACCAGGTTCAGCCGCGAATGCGGCGCCGCGCAGCCGCGGCCCCTGCCAGCGCGAGGCCAGCCAGGGCCAGCGAGGCGGGCTCGGGCAGCCGGCCGTTGTCGACCGCTGCGGGCGCTAGCGTCTGGGCCAACAGGCTGCCGGCGGTCGCGTAGCCCGCAGGCTTGTTGCGGGTCGCGTCCTGCCATTCGGTGAAGCTGGCCTTCAGCAGGGGCGCCGTGGCGTTGCTGATGTCGACGCCGTTGCCCAGCAGATCGATCGTGAAGAGCAGGTCGTTCGTCAGTGGCAGGTCGGGCGTGGCGTCCAGGCAGATGGCGTTGGAATTGGCGGTGCTGTTGCAACCAGCGCCGGTCAGCTCGCCCTGCGTGTACGTCCACAAAATGCTACTGCCGGGCGCCGGCGTCACGTTGACATTCACACCGGTCACGGCGCCCATATTGCCCAGGTTCTTGAAGCCCAGATATCCCAGATGGGTGGCCGTGGCCCAGTTGCCGGTGGCGTCCAATGCGTTCTGGATGCGCAGCGTGAAGGTGTCGGCGTCGACGCCCTCATAGGTGAAGCTCACGCCTTGCTCGGTGTGGACGTAGCCGGCGTGCGAGCTGGCGACCGTGGCGCCCAGCAGCGTGGCAGCGATCAGACGAAAGAACTTGGACATGGAAGGGCCCCCTGTTGAGTGTTTGTCCCTCGAAATTGGGACTATTAACTAGGGGGTACTCTAGACGGCCGATGACGCGGCAGCATCCCCGCGCTGCGGGGGTGAGGGTGGGCGTCGCCAGCTTTCTGAAGGGTTGCACCGCCCCGGCGCGCAGCTTCGAGCCAGCACGGACAATCGCCGCCCATGTTCACTGGCCTGATCACCCCCCCGCCCGCCGCCACGGCATCCGCGCACGAACGCTTCCTGCATCTTGTGCGTCTGGCCTTGGCCGGTGCGCAGTTCGGCAAGTTGCTCATGTCGGGCCCGGCTGGGGACGAAACGGACGTCGAGCGGCTGACGGTGCGCCTGGTCGAGCTGCGCGGCGAGCCGTGCCTGAGCTTCCTGTGGCGTCACCGCACCAAGGACGTCACCAAGAACCACGCGCCCGAGACCGGCCTGGCCGAGATCGCCGCGCTGCTGGGCACCCGCTTTCGCAACGCCCACCTCCACACGGCGACCGAGGAAGTGCAGTTCGCCGTCAGCCGCAAGGGCCGCGAGACTTTGCGGGTCACGCGCCTGGATTCAAACGGCGCTGCCGAAACGCCGCCGCCCGCCACGCATGATCAGGCCAAGCAACGCCCGCTGGACATGGCCCACTCCGTCTGGTCGGCCCTGGGTCTGACCCACCTCGTCAAGGGCGAGCCGGCGCTGGTGCCGGCGATGGCGCGCAAATGGAAGCAAATCAACCGCTTCGTCGAGATCCTGTCTTCGGCCGTCGATGAGGCCGGCCTGCAGGGCCCCGTGCGCGTGGCGGACTTCGGTTCCGGCAAGGGCTACCTGACCTTCGCGGTGCATGACTGGCTGCAATCCGAGGGCTTGCAGCCGCGCGTCACGGGCATCGAGCTGCGCGCTGACATGGTCAAGCTCTGCACGGCCATCGTCGACAGCGAGGGCCTCACCGGCCTGCGCTTCGACCAGGGCGACGTGCGCACCCAAGCCGCGCAGCCGCTGGACGTCATGATCGCCCTGCACGCCTGCGACATCGCCACCGACCATGCGCTGCACGTCGGCCTGCAATCGGGCGCCAGGGTCATCATGAGTTCGCCCTGCTGCCACAAGGAACTGCGCCCGCAGATGACCCTGCCGGCCGTGCTGCGGCCGATGCTCCAGCACGGCATCCACCTCGGCCAGGAGGCCGAGATGGTGACCGACTCGCTGCGCGCGCTGCTGCTGGAGAGCCAGGGCTACCGCACGCAGGTGTTCGAGTTCATCGCGCTGGAGCACACCAGCAAGAACAAGATGATTCTGGCCGTCAAGGCGCAAGGCCCGGCCGCCGCGGCCCTGGCCGCGCGCCGGCCCGAACTGCTGGCGCAGATCGCGGAGATCAAGCGGTTTTACGGGCTGCGGGAGCAGCGGCTGGAACAGTTGCTGGTGGCGGGCTGAAGCCGGTCTATCCTGTCGCTCGATCCGACTGGCGCCGGCAGGCAGCCCTCGCGACTGCGCTTCATCGCGAGGCGGCACGGTCGAGCAGCTTCTGTATGTCGCCACCAGGAATGCGCATCCCTGTAACCCAGCTGCTTCACACTTGCCCAGCACTGTGCTTTTTGCCGTCGCCCTCTCTGTCGTGGCGCTTGTCGGCGCCTTTCTGGTGTGCCTCGGCATCGCCGCGCTGCTGGCACCCGCACTTGCCAGAAGCTTCTTGTCCGGCTTTGCCACCACACCGACCAAGCACTACATGGAAATGGCCTTACGCCTGCTCGCAGGAACGGCGTTGCTGGTCACGGCTTCGCGCATGCCTTTCCCTCTGCCGTTCCGCGTCTTCGGCTGGGTTCTTGTTCTGACTACGCTTGTACTGTCAGTCATCCCCTGGAGATGGCACAGCCGGTTTGCTCAACGGTCAGTTCCACAGGCTTTGAGGTTCTTGCCATTCGTTGCCATCGCCTCCATCGCCGCTGGAGTCGCGCTCCTTGTTTCAGCCCTGCGTGCAGGTGCTGCCTGATCCGTCGCTCACCATGGGACTCTTGACCTTCAGCATCAACCTCACCCTCGACGGCTGCGTTGACCATCAGGAAGGCATCGCCGACGACGAGACCCACGCCTTCTTCACCCGCCTCATGGACGAGGCCGGGGCGATGCTGTGGGGCCGCGTCACCTACGAGATGATGGAAAGCTACTGGCCAGTGGTCGCCCGGGGCGACACCCAGGCCCCGCCGGCCTTGCGCGAATGGGCGACCAAGCTGCAGGCCAAGCCGAAATACGTGGTGTCCTCGACGCGAAGGGACTTCCCGTGGACCGGCAGCCATCACATCGCCGGCGACCTGCGCACGGGCGTGCAGCAGCTCAAGGAGGCGACCCCGGCAGGCGTGCTCCTTGGCAGCGGCAAGCTCGCGGCCGAACTGGACCGGCTGGATCTGATCGACGAGTACAAGCTGCTCGTCCATCCAAGGATTGCCGGCCATGGCCCAACCTTGTACGAAAGTGGCCTGCGCAGCACCCGACGGCTCGCGTTGATCGCGGCCGAGCCGCTGCGCAACGGTGCGGTCGCCATGCACTACCGGCGCGCGGTGGCTTGAAGCTCGGCGCGGTATCTTGTCACTACCTCGTGCAGGGCCCGTCGCATGACGCCCTTCTTCGCCTACCGAACCGGTGAATTCGCCAACCTGCGCGACGGGCAGTGAGGGCCGCGGCCGGGTGGCCGGGTGGCCGGCTGCCAGCTGCCGTGAGGCAAGCCCGCTGCGGCGGGCCACAAGTCTTGATCGCCGCCACCTATCATTTCCCGCCATGGCCATCGCCCACACCAAGACCCGCGCGCCGCGCCCGCGCGCTGGCCTGCTGCTGGCTCGCCCGGCCCTGCTGGCCACAGTGCAGCAGGCACTCGACACCCATCGCGTGCTGCTGCTGTGCGCGCCTGCCGGGTACGGCAAGACGGCGCTGCTGACGCAGGCCCTGGCCGATGTGGCCGAAGGCACGGCCGTTGCCTGGGTGGCGCTGGACGAAGGCGACGACCTGGGCCGCCTGCTGGACTGCCTGTTCGCGGCCTTCGAGCCCTTCGACCCGCCCTGGCGCACGGCGCCCGAGGGCCTGCGCGACGCGGCGCTGCGCGGCGGCGCCGAGATCGTCACCGCCGCCGACGCGATGTTGAATGCGCTGGAGGCCTGTGAGGTCGAGCATGGCCTCATCGTGCTGGACGACGTGCACCACCTCGTCGACGCCGCCTCGCTGCAGTTCCTGGACCGCTGGCTGGCGCGCATGGGCGAGCGCTGGCGCCTGGTGCTGTCGGCGCGCCACGAGCCAGCGTTGCGCCTGGCCCGGCTGCGCGCCACCGGCGAGCTGGCCGACCTGGGGCCGACCGAGCTGGCGCTGGAACGCGGCGAGGTGGCCCAGCTGGCGCGCGCCGCGGGCCTGGACGACAGCGCCGCCGCCGGGCTCCACGAACGCTGCCAGGGTTGGCCGGCCGGCCTGCGCCTCGCATTGGCGGCCGGCCAGCGCCTGCCGGCCGCCATCGACCGCGCCACCTTCGACTACCTCGCTGTCGAAGTGCTCGACCGGCTCGAGCCGGGGCTGCGCGGCTTCCTGCTGCGCACCAGCGTGCTGCACGAACTGGACGTGGCGCGCTGCCAGGCGCTCGGCGAGGACGCACACGCGGCGCAGTGGCTGGCCGAGATGGAGCGCCTGTCCCTGTTCGTCACGGTAGTGGACCTGGCGCCCCACACGGTGCGGCTGCACCAGCTGTTCCGCGACATGCTGCAGCAGCGCCTGCGCCAGACACAGCCTGAACTGCATCGCCAGCTGCTGGAGCGCGCCGCCATGCTGGAGACCGATGCGTTGCGCCGCCAGGGCCTGCTGCTGGCCGCGGGGCGCCCCGAGCGCGCGGCCGAGCTGCTGCTGGCCGATGGCGCGCTGCTGATGAACCAGCTCGGCGCCCAAGGCCTGCTGGACCTGACACGTCGCTTTGACTCGGCGTTTGCCGAGTCCAGCCCCGAGCTGCACCGCGTCAAGGCCTTGTCGCTGTGGGTGTTGTGGGAAGCCCAGCAGGCCGAATGGCACCTCGGTCGTGCCGAAGCGCTGTTCGCCTCGCGCGGCGACGAGGCCGGCCTGCGCGCCTCGCGCGCGCACCGCAGCATCCTGCTGATCGCGCAGGGTCGCCTCAGCGCGGCCGAGGCCCTGTTGCGCGACCTTGACCCGTTCGCGCTCAGCGGCGAGTTGCGCCGCCTGACGCTGCTGGGCCGCACCTGGCATGCGCTGGAGAGCTGCCGCTTCGACGCCGTCGCGCCACTGTTCGACGCCCTCGTCACCGAGCTGCTGCAGCAAGCGTCGCTGGAGGCCTGGTACACCGGTTCCCCGGCACCGCGCCAGATCAGCTGCGCCGGCGTGGCACCGGTCGTGGAGCGTTGGTATCGCGGCGCGATGCAGGTGCTGGGCGACCGGCCGCTGCCCTTCGGTGTCAACGCCCACATGGCCCAGGCCTGGAACCTGTTCTGGCAGGGCCGGCTGGCCGAGTCGCAACAGCTGCTGGCGCGCGCCGAGGCCGATGCGGCCTGGTTCGGCCGCCTCATCATCGCGCGCAACCACGGCCAGGCCCTGCACGCGATGCTGGACCTGATCGGCGGCCGCCACGCGTCGGCCCTGCACCTGATGCGGCTGCGCCTGGCCGAGCATGTGCCGGGCTACGGCGCCTGGGGCGAGTGGCACGCCACCTTCTTCATGAGCCGCATGGCCGCCGCCTGCGGTGATCGCGCCGCGCTGGCCGATGGGCTGGCGCGGCTGGTGGACCTGGGCGCGGGCCTGCCGGACCTGGCCATGCCCCACCGGCCGCGGCCGCTGCTGGGCCTGCAGG
>NZ_JBQVNP010000024.1:0-48164 GCF_052436255.1 Roseateles sp.
GTGCTGGGCCAGCAGATCACGGTCGCCGCCGCGCGCACGCTGGCGCGGCGCTTCGTCGAGCGCTTCGGCGAGGCGCTGCCCGAACGCGATCACCCCCCACCCGGTTGCGGCCGGCTCTTCCCGACGCACGAGCGCATTGCCACCGCGACGCGCGATGACGTCGCCGCGCTCGGCATCATCGGCCGCCGCGCCGACAGCCTCATCGCGCTGGCCCGCGCCTGGCCGACGCTGGCCTTCGCCCGCCGCGAGGGCAGCGCAGAAGCCGCGGCCGAGGCGCTGACCGCCATCCCCGGCATCGGCCCCTGGACGGCAGGCTACATGCTGATGCGGGGCTGGAGCTGGCCCGACGCCTTCCCACCCGGCGACACCGTGCTGCGCAAGGCCTTGAGCGCCGGCGCACCGCCGCTGTCGCCCAAGGCCTATCTCGAAGCCGCGGAGCGCTACCGGCCCTACCGCAGCTACGCCGTCCTGCATCTCTGGAGACATTCATGAACCACCACCACATCCGGCAGCGCCGCATCGCCACGCCCCTCGGCCCGCTGACCGCGGCACGCAGCGCCAGCGGTCTGTCCGGCCTCTGGTTCGACGGCCAGAAACACCATCCGGGTGAGCTGGGCGTGCCGCAGGACGATGGCAGCGACGCGTTGCTGGCGGCCACCGAAGCGGCGCTGACGGCCTATTTCAGCGGCAAGTCCTTTGAGCTGCCGCCGCTCGACCCGGCCGGCACGGCCTTCCAGCGCGAGGTCTGGCAGGCGCTGCTGGCCATCGCACCCGGGCAACCGGCCACCTACGGCGCGCTGGCCGGGCGGCTGGGTCGCGCCAGTGCCGCGCGGGCGCTGGGTGCGGCCGTCGGGCGCAACCCGATCTCGGTGCTGGTGCCCTGCCACCGCGTCGTCGGTGCCAATGGCTCGCTGACCGGCTATGCCGGCGGGCTGGATCGCAAGCAGGCCTTGCTCAAGCTGGAAAGCGCCAGCGCATGAAGCCCTTCGACATCGGCGAGCTGGTCCTGCTGGCCGCGCTCTGGGGCGCGTCCTTTCTGTTCATGCGCGTGAGCGTGCCGGAATTCGGGCCGGTCGTGCTGGCCGCCGTGCGCGTCGGCCTGGCCAGCCTGCTGCTGATCCCGTTGCTGGCCTCGCGCGGCCAGCTCGCCAGCCTGCGCCAGCACTGGAAGGCCATGCTGCTCGTCGGCGCATTGAACAGCGCCATCCCGTTCGTGCTGTTCTCGTTCGCGGCGCTGTCCATCACGGCCGGGCTGTCGAGCATCGTCAATGCGACCACGCCGTTGTGGACGGCACTGGTCGCCTTCGTCTGGCTGCGCCAGGGCTTGACGCGCTGGCGCGTGCTCGGCCTGGTCATCGGCTTTGCCGGCGTTGCCTTTCTGGCCTGGGACAAGGCCAGCTTCAAGCCCGGCGCGGAACACAGTGGCTTCTGGGCCATGCTGGCCTGCCTGGCGGCCACGCTGTGCTATGGGCTGGCGGCCAATGCCACCAGGCGCTATCTGACCGGCGTCGCGCCACTGGCCGTCGCCACCGGCAGCCAGGCGGCCGCGGCATTGCTGCTGGCGCTGCCGGCCGCGTGGCTTTGGCCCGTGCTGCCGCCGGGCCGGCTCGCGTGGGGCAGCGCGCTCGGGCTGGCCGTGCTGTGCACGGCGCTGGCCTACCTGATGTATTTCCGGCTCATGAGCCGCGTCGGGCCGACGAATGCCGTGTCGGTCACCTTCCTGATTCCGGTGTTTGCCATCCTGTGGGGCGCGCTCTTCCTGCAGGAGGTGATCACGGCGCAGATGGTCGTCGGCGGTGCCATCGTGTTGGTCGGCATCGCACTGGCGTTGGGCCTGGTGGGAGCGAAACCACGCTGACATCAGCGCGCTTTCAGCTGCTACGGTCGCGACCGTGATAGCGTTCGTCTCCGAGCGACTGGTAGCGCTATCTAAGCGCCCGGCGCAACAAGAGCCAGGAGACCTCATGAGCCATTCCTTTTCCCAAACTCGCACCCCGCTGCGCCGGTGGGCCGGCACCCTCGGCCTGCTGGCCGCGCAGTGGCTTGCTGCTGGCGCCATCGCCCAGCCCTCGGGCGGCCCCTACGGCCCCGTCCCGCAGCGCTATGCCGTGCCCAAGGCGGCGCAGGTCTACTTCGTCGCGCCCGACGGCAAGGCCGAAGCCCGAGGCGCATCCGCCAACCAGCCCACCACCATCGAGGCGGCCATGGCCCGCGTCGTCACCGGCGACGCCATCGTCATGCGCGGCGGCACCTACCGCACGGGCGGCCTGCAGCTCAACCAGGGCATCACCATCCAGCCCTATCTGGACGAAGTGCCGGTACTCAAGGGCACTCGCGTGGCCACCGAGTGGCAGGCCCTGCCCAACAATGTCTGGCGCACCCGGTGGTCGACGCTCTTCCCGGCGCAGCCGATGGGCTGGTGGCAGCCCGACCGTGAAGGCGCCTTGACGCCGCTGCACCGCTTCAACAACGACATGGTCTTCATTGACGGGCAGCCCCTGCAGTCCGCCGGCTGGGTGGGGGAGATGGGCAGCAAGGGCTTCTACATCGACTACGCCAAGGGCCATGTCTACATCGGCGTGAACCCGGCCGGCAAGCAAGTCGAGATCACCGCCCACGACATTGCACTGCACCGTCCCTCACGGCCGGTGCACGGCAAGGCCTCGGATCGCAAGGGCCCGACCATCCGCGGCATCACCTTCACGCAGTACGCCTACCGCGCCATCGACATCGAGGGCAAGAAGCCATCGACGCTGGTGTCAGAGGAACCGACGGACGATCCGGTCGGCCCGTCGCCCGAATCGGAACACGGCAAGGAGGTCGTCGGTACGTTGCTGGAGCACGTGACCATCAGCCATTGCTCGCGCGTGGCGGGCTATTTCCGTGGCGACAGGCTCGTCATCCGCAACTCGCTGATCAGCGACACCAGCACCGAGGGCATCTACGTCATCGGCTCGTCCGATGTACTGCTGGAGCGCAACCTCATCAAGCGCAACAACGTCGAGCGCCTGACGGGCTACTACCCGGCCGCAGTGAAGATCTTCAACCAGTCGCACCGCGTCGTCGTGCGCGACAACCTCGTCGTCGAGCAGCCTTACTCCAACGGTGTCTGGTGGGACGTCGGCAACCACGATGGCGTCTTCATCAACAACCATGTCGAAGGCACGATGGCCGGCCTGTTCTTCGAGATCTCCAAGGGCGTGACCGTCGCCGGCAACGTCTTCGTCAACAACCAGCAAGGCATCCGCGTCCTCAACAGCGCCGGCGCCAAGATCCACCACAACACCTTCGTCAATTCACCGGTGCTGATCGACCGCAACGAGCGCAGCGCCCAGGGCGACCATTTCGGCTGGCATCCGCAGACCGGGCCGGACGTCCACGAGCGCGTCGGCCATGTCTTCGAGAGCAACCTGCTGGTGGCCGATGCCGGCGTCAAGGGCCCGTTGCTGCGCTTCGAGCAGCCGCCGGTCGTTTGCGGCAAGGTCACGGCGCCGATGGCGACGCGCGTCGACGGCAATGTCTACATCCGTTCGGATAGCGGCCAGCCGCTGATCAGCTGGGCGCCGATGCCAGTTGCGGCCTGCCAGACCAGTTTCGCCAACCTCGACGAGTTCCGCCAGGCGGTGCCGGGCGTGGAGGCCAAGGGCAGGGCGCTGCTGGGTCACGAAGGCGCCGTATTCCGCAGCCCGGAGCTGCGCCGCTTCGAGCTGGCGCGAGCGCCCGAGGGCGTGCAGCCGCTGCCGGTGCCGGCCGAGGTTCGCAAGCTGCTGGGTTGGACCGGTAGCGCGCACCTGCCTGGCGCCTACTAGCGCATCAACCAGCGGCGCAGCGCAAAGCTCGCCGCATCCACCAGCGCGACCAGCACCAGCATGGCCAGCAGCACCGTGGCCGTCTTGTCCATCTGAAACAGGCCCATGTGGAAGCTGAGCAGCTGGCCCAGGCCGCCAGCGCCGACAACGCCCAGCACGGCGGCGGCGCGGATGTTGTTCTCCCAGCGGTAGAGCGCGTAGCTCATCAGCTGCGGCACCACCTGGGGCAGCGTCGCGTACAGGAACACCTGCACGCTGCCCGCACCCTGGGCCCGCAGCGCCGCCGCCGGGCCCGGCGGGGCGTTCTCCAGCGCCTCGGCGAACAACCGGCCCAGCACGCCGCTGGTGTGGATGGCCAGGGCCAGCGTGCCGGCGAAGGGCCCGAGGCCGGCGCTGATCAGCAGCAGGGCGGCCCACACCAGCTCGGGCACCGAGCGCAGCGCGTTCAGCAGCAGCCGCGTGAGGCCGCGCCCGGTGCCCTGCAGCCGGCTGGCGGGCAGCGCCATCGCGAGCGCGGCGAGCGCCGCCAGCAGTGTGCCCAGGGCCGACATGGCCAGCGTCTCCCAGGCGCCTGCAGTGACCCGGGCGACAAACGCAGGACTGAGGTCCGGCGGGATGAACTCACGCGCGAAGCGCCCCATGCTGGCCAGCGACTCGCCCGAGAAGAAGGCCCCCAGGTGCAGGTCCAGCGATGCAAAGCTGGCCACCACCAGCGCCAGCACGCTGGCCAGCAGCCAGAAGGCGCGGCGGCGCGCATCGAGAAGGGGCGGGGGCAGGCGCTTCATCCGAGGGCCCGCCGCAGCGCGGCGCTCAAGCGGTCGGCCAGGGCCACCAGCACGACGAACACCAGCAACATCGTCATCACCTCGCCGCCGGCGAACATCTTCATCGAGCTGTCCATCTGCTGGCCCAGCCCGCCCGCGCCGACAAAGCCCAGCACGACCGAGCTGCGAATGGCGCATTCCCAGCGGTAGACGGTGTAACTCGTCAGCTCCGCGGCGTTCTGCGGCAGCAGGCCGTAGGCAAAGGCCTGCAGGCGCGTCGAGCCGTTGCGCAGCAGGGCCTGCGTGACCTGGGCGTCGCCGCTCTCCAGGATCTCGGCGTAGACCTTGCCGAGCATGCCGCCGTAGGTCAGTGCAATCGCCAGCACGCCGGCCGCCGGGCCCAGGCCGACGACGCGCACGAAGACCAGCGCCCAGACCAGCTCTGGCATGCTGCGCAGCCCGATGAGCAGGGCGCGCACGACCTGGCGCACGGCATGCGGCAGCGGCGCCATGCGCCCGGTCAGCGCCGAAGCCGAGAGCGCGCGCGTCGCCAGGAACGTCAGCGGCAGGGCCAGAAGCAGGGCCAGCGTGACGCCAGCGGTAGCGATGGCGAGGGTGCGCCAGGTCTCGCGCGCCAGCAGCAGCAGGAAGTCCGCGCCCAGCGCCGGCGGAAAGAAGCTGTCGACGAAGCGGCCGGTGACGCGCAGTGCGTCCGGGTCGAGCAGCAGCCAGGGCTTGAACTCGGTGGCCACGAGCAGTGGCCACAGCAGCACGATGCCCGCGAGGCCGAGGCCGAGCCGGCCCACCCAGGCCGGGTCCCGGCGTGCAGCGCTGGCCGAGCCGGGCGCGCTCAGCGGCATTGCATGACCGCGGGCACCGCAGGCGCGGGCGGCGCGTCGATGGCGGCGGGCGACTGGCCATGCAGCTCATGCTCGTGCTGGGCATAGAGCCGGGCCAGCAGTTCGGGCGTCACGTCGGCGGCGGGCAGATCGAACGCCAGCTGACCCGCGCGCAGGCCGACGATGCGCGGGAAGTGGGCCAGCGCCGTTTCCACCTGGTGCAGCGAGGCCACCAGCGTGACGCCACGCTCGCCGGCCTCGCGCACCAGGGCGGCAACGGCGCGCTGAGCCCGGGCGGGGTCCAGCGCCGACAGGGGCTCATCCACCAGCCACAGCTCGGCCGGCGCCACCAGCGCCCGCGCCAGGCCGACGCGCTGGCGCTCGCCGCCCGACAGGCGGTCCACGCGTTCGAACAGCTTGTCGCCGAGCTCGAACACCGCGAGCGCCGCCTCGGCCGCGGGGATGTCGACCGGGTAGAACAGCGAGCGCAGCGCCGTCCAAAGGCTCCAGCCCGGCAGTCGCCCAGCCAGCACGGCCGTGACGACACGCTGGCGCGGCGGCAGCGGCGGCACCTGGGGCATCAGGATGAGGCGGCCACGCAGCCGTTGCAGGGCACTGCGCGGCAGGCCCCAGGGGTTGGCGCCGTCGACCGTCAGCCGCCCTTGTGTCGGCACGCGCGCGCAGGCCAGCACTTCCAGCAAGGTGGTCTTGCCGGCGCCCGAGGGGCCGATGACGGCGAGCTGTTCGCCTTCGGCGATCTCCAGGCTGAGGCCGGCGAGGGCATCGGCTACGTCGCGCCGGGCCGTCGCGTGGCGCGCCGACAGGTCGTGCAGGGAAAGTTTCACGGGCCGGACTCTAGCCGGCCGCACAGCTGCGAAATCCGGCGGGGATATCGCTGCGCCCGGCCGGGAAGAAGTTGCGGTAGCGCGGGTGGTGCATGCGCGGCTGCGTGAGGTGCGAGGCGCCGCGCAGCACCGGGCGGCCGTCGAACCAGGGCGCCGAATAGTCGCGGTAGGGATGGGGCGTGAAACCGGGAAAGGGCGCGAAGGCGCTGGCCGTCCACTCCCAGACCTCGCCCCAGCGGAAGGCCTCGGGCCGCGTGCCGGCGGCGCATTCCCACTCGGCCTCGGTGGGCAGGCGGCGGCCGGCCCAGCGGCACCAGGCCAGGGCTTCGGCCTGCGTCAGATGGCAGGCGGCCAGGCTGAGGTCCAGCGGCTGCCAGGCGCCGTGGCGCCACTCGAGCCAGCCGCCGCCGCCGCTGCGCAGATAGCGCGGCACCGGGGCGAGGCCGGCGTCGACCACGGGCAGGTACTCGGCCCAGCGCAGCGGCTGGGCGTCGATGCAGAAGGGCAGCAGATCGACGTCGACGCCCGGCAGCTCGTTGTCGAAGGCAAAGCCCTCGCCGTCGGCGCTGCCCAGGCGCCAGCGGCCGGCGCCGCACTGCAACGGCTCTGCCGGCGCCGGCAGCGGGCGCGGCTGCCAGCGCGCATCGTCGATGCGCACGCCCAGGCCGCGCGCCATATAGAGCGCGGCCTCGTGGTGCATGTCCTCGTGCAGCAGCGCGAGGCGGTAGAAGTAGAGCGCGTCGTCATCGTGGCCGCCCCCATGGCCGAGGTCGCGCAACAAGCCCAGCGTCTCGTCGAGCTGGCGTGCCAGGTCTTGCCGGGTCGCGGTCGCATCGGGCAGCGGCAGCCGCCAGCGGCTGTCGTGCGGCACCTGGCTGGAGTCGTAGAGGGCATCGCCCGCCGAATGCGGCCGTGGGGCCTGCGGGTCGGCGCGCTGGCCGCGAGCGCGCTCGGGGTTGCGCGCGATCCAGAATGCCTGGAACCAGCCGACATGACCCAACTCCCACAGCGGCGGGTTGATGTCGGCCCGCAGCGGCACGGCCAGGCCGGGCAGGGCGCGCTCGTAGGCGGCGAAGGTGGCCAGCGTGTCGGCCCGGCTGGCGGCCAGGGCCAGGGCCAGCGCCGCGGGGCTGCCCTGACGGGCGTCCAGCGCCGCGCGGGTTAGGCTTGCATCGTGCATCGTCTTGAATCCCTGGTCATCGTGACGCCGGCCCTGGCCCAGGCCAACAACGGCAATTGGCAGACGGCGCATCGCTGGGCGCAGCTGCTGCGGCCAGCTTATCGCGTCGCCCTGGCCCAGCACTGGCAGGGTGGCGACGAGGCGCTGTTGATTGCCCTGCATGCGCGGCGGTCGGCCGCCGCCATCGCCGCCTTTCGCGCGGCGCATCCGGCGCGGCCCATCCTGCTGGTGCTGACTGGCACCGACCTCTACCGCGACATCCAAACCGATGCCGCCGCGCAGCGCTCGCTGCAGATGGCCGACGCCCTCGTCGTGCTCAACGAGCTGGGCCTGCGCCAGTTGCCCGCGGCGCTGCGGGCCAAGGCCCATGTCGTGCTGCAGTCCTGCACCGCCCGCGCGCCGCTGCTGCGCAGCAGCCGGCAGTTGCGCGCCTTGATGGTGGGTCACCTGCGCGACGAGAAGGACCCGCAGACCTATTGGCGCGCCGCGCGCCGCCTGGCCGGGCGGCCCGACATCCGGCTCGACCACCTCGGGGCCGCGCTGGACCCGGCCCTGGGGGGTGAGGCCGAAGCGCTGGCCGCAGCCCTGCCGGCCTTCCGCTGGCTCGGTGGCCTGCCGCATGCAGCCGCGCGGCGTCGCATCCAGGCCGCACATGTGCTGGTGCATCCCAGCCGCATGGAGGGTGGCGCCCATGTCGTCATCGAGGCCATTCGCAGCGGCACGCCGGTGCTGGCCTCGCGCATCGACGGCAACCTCGGGCTGCTGGGCGCGGGCTATGAAGGCGTGTTCGAGCCTGGCGACGACGCGGCCCTGGCGGCCCTGCTGGCGCGCGCTCGGGACGATGCCGATATGCTTGCGCGCCTCAGCGCCCAGCTCAGCCCGCGCGCAGCGCTTTTCGCGCCCGAGGCCGAGCAGGCCACCCTGCGCGGCCTTGTCGCCGCGCTGCTTGCGAGACCGACGCCGCCATGACCGCCACTGCCTGCCCCGCTCCCCCCGCCGAACCCCGCCTCACGTCGCTGTCCCATGGCGGCGGCTGCGGCTGCAAGATTGCGCCCGGCGTCCTGTCCGAGATTCTCAAGGGCACGACGGCGATGCCCATCCCCGAGGAGCTGCTTGTCGGCATCGAGACCGCAGACGACGCGGCCGTCTACCAGCTCAACGACGAGCAAGCGCTGATCGCCACGACGGACTTCTTCATGCCCATCGTGGACGACCCGTTCGACTTCGGGCGCATCGCGGCGACCAACGCCATCAGCGATGTCTATGCGATGGGCGGCCGGCCCATCATGGCGCTGGCCCTCGTCGGTATGCCGATCAATGTGCTGTCCACGCAGACGATTGCGCGCGTGCTGGAAGGCGGCGCCTCGGTCTGTCGGGCGGCCGGCATTCCTATCGCGGGCGGCCACACCATCGATTCGGTCGAGGCGATCTATGGCCTGGTGGCCCTCGGCCTCATCCACCCGAAACGCGTCAAGCGCAATGCCGATGCGCGCGTGGACGATGTGCTGGTGCTGGGCAAGCCGCTCGGTGTGGGCGTCATGAGCGCGGCGCTGAAAAAGGAGCAGCTGGGCGCCGAGGGCTACGCCCGCATGATCGACACGACGACCAGGCTGAACACGCCGGGGCCGGACCTGGCCGCGCTGCCGGGCGTGCATGCCTTGACCGATGTGACCGGCTTCGGCCTGGCCGGACATGCGCTGGAGCTGGCTCGCGGTGCCAACTGCTCGGTGGAGCTGGACTGGCGCGCCGTGCCGCTGCTGGACGGCGTGCGGGAGCTGGCGCAGCGGGGTTTCGTCACCGGTGCGTCGGGGCGCAACTGGGCGGGCTACGGGCAGGACGTTGAGCTGCCGGCCGCCTTTGCCGCCGAGGACCGTGCGTTGCTGACCGACCCGCAGACCAGTGGCGGCTTGCTGGTGTCCTGCGAGGCGAGCGCGGCGGATGCCGTATTGGCCATTTTTGCATCCCATGGCTTTGCCGATGCCGCCGTGGTGGGCCGCGTGACGGCGGCTGGCAAGGCCGCACTGCAAGTGCGTGACTGAGTCAGGCCAACTCACATCTCGCCGAGCGGAATGCCGGCCCACTTCTCGTCGGCGTGCAGCACCAGGATCAGCTTGGCCAGGTCTTTGCGCAGGCGCCGCAGCGTGGGGGCGTCCAGCTCGCGCAGGGCGCCGGGCAGCACGCCCTCGAACGGCCCCGGCGTCTTGCGCAGCGCCCGAGCGCCCGCGGGCAGCAGGTGCAGCTGCACGGAGCGCCGGTCCGCGCCCTCCTTGCGTGCTTCCACCAGAGACCTTTCGACCAGCGCCTTGACGAGGTTGCTCGCCGTGGACTGGTGGATGTCCATCGCCCGCGCCAGCCCGCTGACGCCCACGCCTGGCTGTTGCTTCACGACGCTCAGTGCCCAGGCCTGGGCGCCGCCCAGGCCGGCCTTCTTCTCGACCTGCTGAAAATGCGTTTTGACGGTGTTCAGCACCTGCCGGAACTGCCGCAGCACAAGCATCGCTTCGTCGTCGTCACGGCCGGTCGGCGGGGGAGGGGAAGCGCGTGGAGGCATGCGCAAATCATAAGGACGGCAGCGGCGCCTCGTCGCGCCTGAAGCGCAGCAGCGCCGCGTCGACCATGCCCTCGGGGCTGCCGCGCTCGGCATGTTGCTGGCGCAGGTAGTTGGCGTCGCTGCCCTCATGCGTGGCGCGGTAGAGGTGATCGAGCGCCGCGCGGCTGCCCAGGCGGTCGGCATGCGGCTCAAGATGGCGCAGCGTGGCCAGGATGTCCTCGCGCAGCGACAGCGTCTGGTAGCCCTTGGGATGCACGAGGGTGCCGTCCAGGCCGAAACGGCAGGCCTGGAAGCGGTTGTAGTTGTAGACCAGGTAGTCGTCCTCGACCGGCGGCGGCTCGCTGCGTTCCAGCAGGTGGGCGCACAGGGCCTGCAGATAGCAGGCCAGCGCGGCGGCGCGCTCGACGGTCAGCGGCGTGTCGCAGACGCGCAGCTCGATGGTGCCGAACTCGGGCTTGGGGCGGATGTCCCAGTAAAAGTCCTTCATGCTCTTGACGATGCCGGTGCGCTCCATGTGGGCGAAGTAGCCCTGCTCGAAGCCCTGCCAGTCCAGCACGAAAGGCGCGCGGCCGCTCAAAGGAAAAGCAAACACTGAATTCAGCCGCGCGGAGTTGAACAGCGTGTCCTTGCCCTGCACGAAGGGCGACGACGCCGACAGCGCGATGAAATGCGGCACATAGCGGTTCAGCGAATGCAGCAGGAACATCGCGTCGTCGCCGCTGGCGCAGCCCACGTGCACGTGCTGGCCGAAGATGGTGAACTGCTTGGCCAGGTAGCCGTACAGCGCCGAGACCTCCTTGAAACGCGGCTTGGAGTAGATCTTGCGCTGGCTCCATTGCTGGAAGGGGTGGGTGCCGCCGCCGGCCACGCCGACGTTGAGCGTGTCGCCGGCGCGCACCAGCGCATCACGGATGTCCTTGAGCTGCGCGAGCAGGCCGGTGTGATCGGTCTGGATGTCGGTCGAGATCTCGATCATGCTTTCGGTGATCTCGGGCACCACGTTGCCGGGGAAGGGTGTGCGGCCCAGCAGCTCCAGCATGTCGGGGCTGGCGTCGATGAGGTCGAAGTCGCTCAGGGAGACGAGCTGCAGCTCCAGCTCGACGCCCAGCGTCAGCGCGGCGGATTTGGTGAATGCTTCGAGGGCCATCAGTGCTCCGCGGGCTCATGGGTTTCGCGCGCCCACATGAGCGCGCGCTGCGTGACGACCGGGCCGGCCAGCTCCAGCAGCAGCGTGGTGGCGGCGAGCGCGGCGAGCTGGTCGACCAGGTCGACGCCCAGATACCGCGCCTGCTCCAGCAGCAGGATGACAAAGACCGAAATCGGCGTCATGGCCAGGCCGGTCAGCATGCCCTTGCGCGGCGTGACGCCGCTGAGCCGGGCGAACGCCGTCACACCGGCCACCTTGGCCGCGGCGCGCACGGCGATGAGCGCCAGCGCCAGGCCCATGCCCTGCCACACGCGTTGCCACTCCAGCGTGCTGGCGACGAACATGAAAAGCACGACCGTCAACACATCGCCGAGGGTGCCGAAGTTGCGCTGCGTGGCGCTGAAGGCGATGCGGCGGTGGCGCGCCATCAGGCCGAAGGTCAGCGCGGCCAGTACGGGTGACAGCTTGAAGGCGTGCGCGACCGCCACCACGAGCATGACGGCGATGGCGAACGCCACCGTCGCGTCGCGGCTGACATTGCCGGTGCGCCGCAACAGCGCCGGCACGCCGATGCCGAACAGCGCGCCGAGTGCCGCGGACGCGGCCAGCAGCACACCGCTGTTCAACGAGGCCTGCAGCAGGCTGCCCGAGCTTTGGAAGGTCCACACACCCACGATCACCTTGAAGGTGAACACCGCCAGCACGCAGTTCAGGCCGGTCAGGTGCACCAGACGCTCGGTGACCTGGCCGGAGCTGCGCTGCTCGTTGATGACCCGCATGATCGAGGCCGGCGAGGTGGACATTGCCAGCGAGGCCAGCAGCAGGCCGGTCAGGGTCGGCAGCCCCCAGACGTAGGCCAGCAGCAGCACGCAGGCGAACGTCAGCCCCGATTCCAGCAGGCCACTGGCTGCCAGCCAGGGGTTGTTGCGCAGCCAGTTGAGGTTGATGCGGTATCCGAACTCGAACAGGATCAGCCCGAACGCCACGTTGGCCAGCAGCATGACCGTGCCGCCGGTATCCGCAGGCAGCAGCCCGGCCTGAGCCGGGCCGAGTGCGAAACCGACCATGCCGTACAGGCAGATGCGCGGCAGCCCCGTCCAGCGGTGCCCCAGCTCACCGACCACCCAGGCCAGCACGACGGCGATGGGCCAGCCGAGCTCCTGCAGCGCCTTCACGCCGTCAAGCATTGGGCCCCGCCCAGACGGCGATCGTCGCGGGTGAACGCCGGATCAGCTTCAGCTTGTCCATGTCAGTTGTCCTTTCGCCATTTGAAGGCTTCCGAAAATCGCATAGCGCTTTTCTGCGTCGAGTTGTGAATGAGGTGGGTCACGCCGACCAGGTTGTCGCGGTAGGCCTTGTCGAGACTGTCCAGCGCGCGGGCCAGTGGCTCGCTCGGGGCGTACCAGTAGCAGGCCTCGTCGCATGCCAGGATGCCGGCGCCGCAGAGCGCCCGCAACAGGTCCGCGACCGCGGCTTCTGGAAGGTAGAGCGCGCGCGCCACCTCCGCGGCCGTGCGCCGCAATGCGGGCTCGCGATGGAACAGCAGCATGGCCTCGAGGTGGGGCACCGAGGACACGCTGGTCAAGACAAAGCGAGTGACGTCGTCGGGAATGCTTCGTGGGGGTCTCACGCAAAGGTTGTTCGATGCAAAGGCGGGGTGGGCGGCCTGCGCCGCCGCCCCGCATCATTGAGCCGGTGTCGCCTGGACGACGAGTTCGCGCTTGAACTGCTGCAGCCTGAGCTTCACGCGGCGCTCGTTGACCGGCCCGAGGCGCAGCAGCCACTTCTGGCCCGCCGATAGCGATTCAAGCGCCGGATCGGCGAATTGATAGAGCACCCAGGGCCGAGGCGGCGCCACCGAGGGGTCGATGGGCGGCAGGCGCACTTCGAGCGGACCGTCCGGCACGGGCGTTGCCAGCAGGTGGTCAATGACCGCCAGCAGCCGGTCATTGAAGCGGCCCTTCGGATAGCCCAGTTCGACATAGGCGGCCTGCAGCAGCGGGTACATGCGTCGATACAGCTCGGCGACCTGGGCCGGGTCGACCGTCTCGGCCAGCAGCAGCAGCGGCGCATAGCGCAGCCCGTTGTCCGCATCGATATAGGTGCGCCCGTCCTGCTCGCGAACACTGAACTTACCGGTGCTCGGGTAGACCGGCCACAGGCGCGAGGACAGCTGCTTGCGGTCCATGTTGTCGACGGTCGCGACGACGCGGTTCGCGAAGCCGTCGACGCGCAGATGGTTCATCACCGCCTTGCGCCCGAGCAGCTCGACCAGGGCATTCTCCAGGCCGCTTGCCTCCAGGGGTTCGGCGGGCATCGGCTCGGGCACCGAGGCCGCCAGCGCGGGTGCGCTTGCGGCGGATGCTGCGGCAGATGCGGCGGTCGGCCCTGCCGCAGCGGAGGCCGCAGTCGGGGGTGCGGCGACGAGCCTTGAGCGCAGGCTCTCGCGTTCCTCCCGCACATACCATGCGCCAGCCAGGACCGCTGCGGCGAGCACTGCAAGTGGAACGACTCTGGACAACGGCGGCATAGGGCAGGATGGCTGTAACTACATTGGCACAAATGTACCATCGCAGCTTTTCGACAAGTCAGCGGCGCCGTGATCGACACGACGACCAGGCTGAATACGCCGGGGCCGGACCTGGCCGGGCTGCCGGGCGTGCATGCCTTGACCGATGTGACCGGCTTCGGCCTGGCCGGACATGCGCTGGAACTGGCGCGCGGCGCCGGCTGCACGGTGACGCTGGACTGGCGCACCGTGCCGCTGCTGGTGGGTGTGCGGGAACTGGCGCAGCGGGGCCTCGTCACCGGCGCGTCGGGGCGCAACTGGGCGGGCTACGGGCAGGACGTTGAGCTGCCGGCCGCCTTTGCCGCCGCAGACCGTGCGTTGCTGACCGACCCGCAGACCAGTGGCGGCTTGCTGGTGTCCTGCGACGCGAGCGCGGTGGATGCCGTGCTCGCCCTGTTCGCCGCGCACGGCTTCGACGCGGCCGGCGTGGTCGGGCGCGTCGTGGCGCGCGGCGACCGCTCCCTTCGCGTGGCGGCCTGAGCCTTCAGCGTCTCTTGAACCACGGCAGCAACGGCTCGACATAGCCGGCCGGCAGCAGGTGCCCGCCGGCAAAGCGCAGATGACGCTTGTCTGGGCCGGGCAGGGCGCCGAACAACGCCTCGTTTTGCGCAACGCTGGCATGCTCATCGGCCTCGGCGCTGACCAGCCAGACCGTCTTGCCGGCCAGGCCGGGCAGCGCGTTGCGTGGCGCCGCCATCGCGACCTTGTCGTCCAGGTGCGGCGGCACGATGGCCAGCACCGCCGCGATGCGCGCGTCCATGCCGCCCAGCAGCAGCGCCATCTGCGCGCCCATGCTGTAGCCGGCGGCGCGCACCGCGCCCAGGTCGAGTTGCGGTTGCGTGGCCACCCAGTCCAGCAGCAGGCGGTAGTCGCGCACGGTGTCCACCACCATGCGCTCGTAGGGGTCGCGGCGGCCCCACAGGTGCATGTCGACCATCAGCTTGCGCAGGCCCTGCGCGGCGATCTTGCGGTCACCGTGCAGGCGTGCATCGAGCGCCAGCACCGCATAGCCCTGTTGCAGCGCCATCTCGGTGATCAGGTGGGTGTGCTCCAGTGTCGGCTTGTCCTTGTGGACGGCCTCCCACCAGCGCGCGTGGCTGCGCCCCATGGCGTGCAGGCCAAGCAGCAGTGGATAGGGCGCGCGGGCCTGCGCCGGGTCAGCCGGGTAGAGCAGCCGCCCCGTCACCTCGCTGCCGTCGAAGCTGCGAAACCGCAATGCCAGCCCGTGCCGCCGGCCGTCGGACCAGGGCTGCACGTCGGCTTGCACTGTCACGCCGGGCGGCAGCGCATAGCGCGCCTGCATGTGCGCGGCCGTGACCGCATAGGGCCTGAGCCCGAACAGCAGCCACCACAGCGCCCCGACGACGACCGTCAGCCCGACGGCGCCGACCAATAGCCTCACCCACATCCTCTTGCTGCCCCATCTCATTCGGTCCTCGCTCATCCAAGCGGCGGCGACATGCCGCGCCTGCACGCAGCCTGCAAGACGGCTGTGAAGCCAATGTGAGTGAGTAGCGCTCGCTAGCTAGCGCAATACCAGCACGGGTACCGGGCTGAGGCGCAGGAATTGCTCTTGCCGTCGATGCAGGCGCGAACGATGGGCATGGTTGATCTCCTCTCAGTGCATCAGCTTTTCAACCGCGCCGGGCTTGTCGTGGACGGCGAAGCGGCCGACCAGCGTGGCGCTGGCCTCGTTCATGCCGCTCACCGTCACCTCGGCGCCTTCGCGGCGGAACTTCAGGACCACCTTGTCGAGCGCACTGACCGCCGTGATGTCCCAAAAGTGCGCCGTGCTCACGTCGATGTGGACACGCTCGACCGCTTCCTTGAAGTCGAAGGCGGCCATGAAGCGCTCGGCCGAGGCGAAGAACACCTGGCCGAAGACCTGGTAGCGGCGCTCGCGTCCGGCTGCATCGACGCTGCGATCAATGCGCAGCACATGGCTGACCTTGTGCGCAAAGAAGATGCCCGACAGCAGCACGCCGACGAAGACGCCCTGGGCCAGGTCATGCGTGCCGACGGTGACCGCGACGGTTGCCATCATCACGACGGAGCTGCTCGGTGGGTGCTGGCGCAACTTGAGCACCGAATGCCAGTTGAAGGTGCCGATGGACACCATGATCATCACGGCCACCAAGGCCGCCATCGGGATCATGCTCACCCAGGGCCCGAGGAAGACGACCATGACGAGCAGCAACACGCCGGCCGCGAAAGCCGACAGCCTGCCCCGTCCGCCAGACTTCACGTTGATGACCGACTGGCCGATCATGGCGCAGCCCGCCATGCCGCCCAGGAAACCGGTGGCGATGTTGGCGGCCCCCTGGCCGACGCACTCGCGGTTCTTGTTGCTGCCGGTGTCGGTCAGGTCGTCGACGATCTGGGCCGTCATCATCGATTCCAGCAAGCCAACCACGGCCAGCGTGAGCGAGTACGGCAGGATGATCTGCAGCGTCTGCAGGGTCAGCGGGATATCCGGGAACAGGAACACCGGCAGGCTGTCGGGCAACTGGCCCATGTCGCCAACGGTCCGGATGTCCAGCCCCAGCGCCAGGCTGATGCCGGTGAGCGCGACGATGGTCACCAGCGGTGATGGCACGGCCTTGGTCACACGGGGAAAGAGGTAGATGATGGCCAGGCCCAGCGCGGTCATTGCGTAGACCTGCCAGCCGACGTTGGTCAGCTCCGGCAGCTGGGCCATGAAGATCAGGATGGCCAGCGCATTGACAAAGCCCGTGATCACCGAGCGCGAGACGAAGCGCATCAGCGAGCCGAGCTTGAAGACGCCGGCGACGATCTGCAGCACGCCGGTGAGCAGCGTTGCGGCCAGCAGGTACTGCAGGCCATGGTCCTTGACCAGCGTGACCATCACCAGGGCCATGGCGCCGGTGGCAGCGGAAATCATCCCAGGGCGGCCACCGGCCACGGCGGTCACGACGGCCATGCTGAAGGAGGCGTAGAGGCCGATCTTCGGGTCGACGCCCGCAATGATGGAAAAGGCAATGGCCTCGGGAATGAGGGCCAGCGCAACGACCAGGCCGGCGAGCAGATCGCCACGGACGTTGCCCAGCCACTCGCGCTTGAGAGTGGAGAGCGAAAGCATAGGTCAAGGCAGCTCAGGGCTGCAGGGATTCAAGGCAGTGGAACAGCACGACCGCGAACGGGCCGGCTGGGGGGCGTATGGGAACGCCTGGCAGGCGCGAGGCGCCTTATGGCGGAGTGACTGAGCGGAAGCAGCCCAGCGGCAGCAGTCGCCGCAAGCACCGGTTCAAGCGCTGTGCATCGAGGCTGACCATGCGGCCGATTCTAGGTGGCCTCAGTCGGGGCGCGTCTCGCCGTCCAGGCGGATGACGCGTCTCGAACGCGTCTCGGTGTCGCTCAGAGACTCGCTGACCAGGCGGTTGTGCTGCTGCCAGTCTTCCGCGCTGCGGATGATGCTGGGCTTGATCAGCACGACCAGCTCGCGCTTGCGGCCGTTGTTGGCGCGGTTGCCGAACAGCATGGATGTCAGCGGGTTGCTGTCCGCACCGGGCAGGCCGGAGCCGCGTCGCGAGGCTTCCATCTGCATCAGGCCGCCGATGGCGACGATGTGGCCATCGGGGATGCGCACGACGGTGTCGCTTTCGTTGATGTTGGCGCTGGCCAGCGGCAGGCGGAAGTTGCCCACCGAACCCAGGTCGACCTGCTTGACCTTCTCGGTCACGCTGGACACCGACGGATGGACATGCAGCGTGATCATGTCGGCGGCGTCGATCTGCGGCGTCACGTCCAGCGCAATGCCGCTGAAGAAGGGTGTCAGCGTCAGCGTCGGGATCTGGTTGGTGGTGCCGTTCGTGCCGGTGTTGCTGGCATTGCTGCCGCTGTTGCTGCCACTGATGCCGGTGATGAAGTAGTCGTCGGTGCCGACCTTGAGCACGGCCTTCTGGTTGTTCAGCGTCGCGATGCGCGGGCTGGACAGGATCTGCGTGTCGCCATGGCTCTCGATGAAGCTCAGCAGCGCCTGGAAGCCGCCGCGTGCCAGCGCCAGGCCGAAGGTGCCCCCACCGGACGAGGGCAGGGGAATGAGGTCCGGCCAGGCGGGCTGCTGTGTGCCGGTGGACAGCACCGGCAGGCCGCGCGAATTGCTGACCAGCGGGTTGATGATGCTGCCGACGCCGCTCGGGATCGACGGGTTGACGCTGGTCTGGCCGATGGCGCCGCGGTCGCCGATGCGCGACCAGTCGATGCCGCTCTGGTAGCCCTCGCGCAGCTCGACCTCGACGATCTTGGCCTCCAGCATGACCTGGCGCTCCACGGCGATGCGCGTGGCCTTCAGCCAGGCTTCGACATGGCGCAGCTCGTCGGGCATGGCCCGCACCGCGACCGTGCCGGACTGCGGGCTGGTGATGACGGTGCGCCCCTCACCGCTGCCGACCAGCGCCTTCAGCGCGATGTTGGTCTCGCTCCAGAAGTCGTTGGAGACCTTGGTGCTCAGCTGGCTGCTCTCCTGCTGCTGCACGGTGGTCGTGCTGCCGCCGGTGGCTGTGCCGGTGGCGCCGTTCTGGCTGCCGGCTGGTGCGGCGCCCGAGCTGACGCGCACTTCGCTGCGGCCGCTGCGCTGGTGGGCCAGCGCGTTGATCGTGAAGACGCGCGTCTGCAGCGTCGGCGGGAAGACGGTGACGCGGCGGCCCTCGATGGCGTAGTCGAAGCCGTAGACATCGCGGATGGCGTCCAGCGATTCGCGCAGCGTGACGCCCTTGAGCGTGACGGACAGCTGGCCCGACACGCTGGGGTGCACCAGCATGCTGTAGCGGGTGTCGCTGACCAGGGACAGGAAGACATCGCGCGCCGGCGCGCCGTTGACGATGAGGTCAAAGCGCGGCTCGGGCTGCAGGGTGGGTGCCGGCATGGGCTGGGTCTGGGCTGCGGGTGCTGCGGCCGAGGCTGCCGGAGCGGCCGGCAGGGCCCGCTGGGCCTGCAGCTCTTCGCGCAGCGCCTGGCTGGGCTGGGCGACGCGCAGCGGCTTGTCGGCACAGCCGGCTAGCAGCACCGCGGCGCTGAGCAGCAAAAGACGGGGAACGGCGGCCTTCATGGCTTCTCCTTGGATTTCCTGGCGTCGGAGGCCGCCCGGGCCGGCGGCTCGGGGCGTTTCTCGACGTCGCCGTACAGCGGCTCGCGCCTGACCTGACCGGCCTGGCGCAGCCACACGGCTTGTTCGGTGATGCGCTCGATCCGTGCGCCGTCGAGCTGCTGGCCGACGGCGTAGCGCCGGCCGCGCTGCACGACATAGGCCCGGCCATCGGCAAAGACGACCTGCCGGACGGCCCGGTCGGCCGGCTCGGCGCCGGATGCCGCCGAAGCGGGCGAGGCAGCGGCCATCGCGCTGCGCAAGGCCGGCGGCCAGGCCGTCGGGTCGCGCGCGCCGTGACCGGCGATGTCGTCGGCGGCGTGGGCGAACGGCGCCGCCAGCAGCAGGGCGATCAGCGTCGTTCTCATGGCTGCACCTTCAGCAGATGGATGCGGGCCAGCAGCCGCGGCGTCTCGCCCGGGCCGCCGCTGCTCAGGCGCATCTCGCCCCAGCGCAACGCCGGCAGCTCGGCTTCGAGTGCCTGCACATAGCGCTGGATGTCGCGGTAGCTGCCCTGAACGTGCAGTTCCACCCCCTGCCAGCTCATGCCCGGCATGCGGGGTGGCGCGGCGCGGGATGAGCCTGGCGCCGAGGCCGCTGCCGAGGGCAGGGCGACGGGGGCGTCGTCCAGCAGCGTCAGGCGCTCCAGCACCAGGCCGGGCTGCCGCGCCAGCAGGCGCTGCAGTACGACGGACAGGCCCTCGGCCGGGTTGACGGTGCTGGCCTGGCGCAGGGCAGCGTCGAGTCGCAGGCGCTCCGCCTTGGCGGCGTCGAGCTGGGCCTGCAATTGCGCCGCCGGCGTGCTGGCGCTGATGCGGCTGGCCGCCACGAATTGCTCGCGCAACTGGCCCACCTCGGCCACCTCCTTGGCCTGCGCCTGGCTGCGCAGCTTGGCACGCGCGGCCTGGGGCGACAGCACCAGCGTGTCGAACAACAGCGCCAGCACGGCGACGAGGCTGAGGAAGAGGAAGGCGCGCTCGCGCAGGCTGAGCGCGTCGATGCGCTTGGCCTGGCGGTCCCAGCGCGCCCGCAGCGGGGCCAGTCGGCGGCGCAGCAGCGCCAGGTCGATGGTGGTCTGTGCCTTCATGGCGCGCCTTCCGTGGCGGCGCTGGCCGCCTGGGCCGGCGCGCTGACGACGCGGAAGGCCCACACCGGCAGGCGGCTGTTGGCCAGGGAGCTGTCGCTCGCCAGCAGCGGGTTGCTGCCCGCCTCGGTGCCGGGCGCGCCGAGGCGTTCGACGCGCAGTGCCGCCAGTTGCTGGCCGGCCAGCAGCGGGTGGGCGGCCAGCCGGCCCAGCCAGGGTCGCAGCACCGTGGTGTCGAGCGTGCCGCCCAGCAGCTCGACGCGCCCGGGCGCATAGCGCAGCTCGCTGAGCCAAGCGGCCTCGGGCAGGCTGCGCGCCACCAGGCTCAGCAGGTCGGAATGGCGCTGGCCCGCGGCGTCGGCACCCAGGGCCTGCAGCAGCAAGAGGCGCTCGGCATTGCCGGTCTCCAGCGGCAGCAGCTGCCGTTGCACGGTGGCGGCATCCACCGGCGCCGGCAGTGACGCGCTGGCCACCAGCAGGGACTGTCGCTCGACCGCGAGCTGGGCGAGCAGCGCCTGATGCCGGCCCTCGGCACTGCGGTCGCGTTGCTGCAGCCACAGCGCCGCCGCCAGGCCGGCCAGCAGCAGCAGGCCCGTCGCCTGCAGCAAGGTCAGCGCCGAGAAGTAGCGCTTGGGTGCCAGCAGGATGGGCGTGAGCAGGTTGATTTGCTGGGGCATTGATCAGAGCTTCTTCCGGACGTCGGTGCGCAGTGCGGCGCCCAGCAGCGGCAGGCAGGCGGCGAGCGCTTCGCCCGCCGGGCCCTCGGGCGGCGGCGCCTCGGCGGCAAAGGCGGCCAGCGCATCCAGCGCGACGGTGCGCTGGCCCAGCTCGCGCTGGATCAGCGTGGCGACCTCGGGGCCGTGCTCGGCGGTGATGACATAGAGCCGCGCCAGCGGCAGCTCGGGCCAGCTGCGCTCCCACACATCGATGGAGCGCTGCAGCTCGACGACCAGCGGCGACTCCTGCGTGCCGGGTGCATCGAAGGCGCCACCGGGCTGGTACTCGAAGCCCAGCGGCATCTCGGCGGAGGCCGCCTCGCTTTGCTCGCCGCGGGCACGGGCGAGCAGGCCGGCGTCGCCCTCGAGGCGACGCGTGTAGAACAGTTCGTCACCGGCACAGACGATCAGCAGGCAGTGGCGCGCGTCAATGAATACGGCCGCGCAGGCGCGCGCGGCCAGGTCGTCGGCGCGGGCCTGCCGGGCCAGCAGATTGCGCAGCGCCGTCTCCCAGACGTCGACGACGCTGATCTGGTCGCTGATGCCGACCGCACCCGTCGTCAGCGCCTTGATCGCGCTGTTGCGCGCGGCGATGACGAAGAGCTGGCGCTGGGCGCGCTCGACGTCGCCGCCGACATGCATCACGTCCAGCGTCAGCTCGGCCACATCGACATCCACCATCTCCTTGATCTGCCAGCGGGCGGCGGCCTTGAGTTCCTCTTGCGGCACATTGGGTGTGTCGACCTTGAGGATCTGGTAGTCGGCCGGGTCGAGCAGGGCGATGGCGTCGCCCGCGGGGACAGGTCTTGCCTCGGCGAGCAGGCCCCAGCGCAGCAGCCGCACGGGCTCGTCATCGTCAGGTGGGCCGTCGGTCAGCACGAAGGCATGCTGGCTGCCGACGCGGCGCAGCAGCAGGCGCTGGCCGCTGCGGCGGGGGGACCAGGGAAAACGCATCAGTAGTTCTCTCGCTGGAAGACGATGCCGTCGCTGCCGCGATAGAGGCCCCAGGTGGCGCGCGCGCCAGGGTCGCTGGTGGCGGCGTTGCCGCACCAGGCACCGCGCAGGGCGGCCAGGTTGGCGCCGGTCGTGGCCGGTGTTGCCGCCGTCCAGTTGCTGGCAGTCTTGAGGCAGGACTGGTCGGTCGGGCTGGCGCCAGTGCCCAAGGCGATGGCGATATCCATGCTTCCCACACGGTTGCCGCCCGGTGCCGACAGCGTGATGAAGCTGCTGCCCGCGGGGTTGACGGTGACTGTGTTGGGATTCATGACCGCGTCGGCGGCGGTGAGCGTCTTGCGGAAGTTGCCGAAGCTCAGGTTGGCTGAGGTCACGCGGGTACAGGCATCCAGGTCGTTGATCTTGAAGGTGGTGCTGCCGCTGTCCCAGTACTGGGCCATCAGCGGCAGGATCAGCCGCCGGTTGGCGGCGCTCATGCCATTCTGTAGGCGCAGCCGACCATAGCGCAGGGGGATTTGCCCGAGCAGGGCGCGGTCGGCAACGTTGGCGGGGGCATCGGTGTCGAGGTTCAAGGCCAGCATGGTGACGTTGTCACCGTCCACCGGTGCGATGCCGAACCGGGCGTTGTCGAAGGGGCCCACAGGCGCGTTGCCGCGCAGCATGTTGAGCGTGAAGCTGACATTGGCCACGCCCGCACTCCAGGTGCCGGCGCCATTGCCGACGGTGTACTGCGCCGGCTTGAACATCGTGGTGCCCGAGATGCCCGCCAGGTTGAGATTGGCCGGTGTCGAGGCGACGAGCTTGGCGAAGCTGCCGCTGTAGTTCTGCGTCGTTGCGCCGGCCGCGTTCTGGGCCGTCAGCGTAAAGGCGATGCCAATGTCTTCGCCGAGGTAGCTGTAGGTCGAGGCCGGCGTGCAGGCCAGCGCGCTGCGGTGGGTGGCCGCAAAGGCGCTGGCGACGAAGCCGGCGGGGATGAAACGCCCGATGCGGCTTTGCTGCGCGCCGCTGGCATTGAAGACGACCGCGTCCAGCGCCAGGCCGCTGGACAGGAAGTTGCCGACGACCGCCGTGGTGTTGAGCTGGAAGCTGCCGACCTCGCTGTAGGCCAGGTTGTTGACGGTGACCGTGCCGCCTGAGAAGCCGCTGATGACACCGTTGCTCAGGTTGCCCAGCACGCCGCCGCTGGCCGGTACGGGCGTTTGCGACAGCGCCAGGGGCAACAGGTTGACGCTGCTGTTGAAGCTCGCGGTGAGGCCGCCCGCGCTGACCTGGGCCAGCGTCGCTGCAGCGTCGGGCACGCCGTCGCTGCCGCTGTCGGCCGCCGCCGCCCAGCGGTAGGCGCCCACGGTGGCCGAGAAGGGCGCGCCGGCCTTGCCGAAGACGGCATCGGCCGGGTTGCCCAGGCCGGGGTTGCCGGTGCCCGCCAGTGTCAGGCCGCTGACGACGATGGCAAAAGGCCGCACGACCAGGTCGCCGATGCCGCCGCTGATCGTCGTGCTGGCATAGGTCAGGGAGTCGTCATCGAGGTTGAGCGTGTATTTGCCGATGTCGGTCGTGGTCAGGTTGAGCGTGGCCACGCCCGCCGTGAAGGCCAGGGCGAGGTTGTTGCTGGCCGGGCGGCTGGCCGGCAGGGCCAGCGCCGGGCTGGCGATGCCGGGCGCCGCCCAGGGGCCGCCGCTGTCGGTGCGCCAGAGCTTCATGTTGCGCGTGCCGCTGAAGTCCGTGGCGATGCCGCAGCTGCCGGTGGCCGGGTCCTTCTTGATGAGCGAGACCTGCAGGTCGTGCGGGCGGCCGGCAACGACGATGTTGCTGCCGGCGATCCTGCCGGCCAGGTCCTCGGTCCACACGAAGGCGTTGTCGTTGAACTGGATGGCGGCAGACGTGCTGGTCGTGCCCGGCGTGATGCTGTCCACCGCGGTGAGCCGCACGGCCTGGGCCAGGCTGTGCGTGAGCTGCAGCCGGGCCACGCCCTGGTCGGTGGCCACGAAGGTGTAGCTTGCGTTGCCACTGTTGCCGGTGCCCGGGGTCAGTGTGCCCAGGGGCGTCGGGCCGGAACCCTTGGACCAGTCGCCACGGCCGCTGGATGTGCTGAGGTTGACGGTGCCGGCATAGCCGGTCATGACGGTGTTGCAGGCGGCATCGCTGCAGGCCCGCACGATGACGGCCGTGGCCGCGCAGGTGCTGCCGGCCGTGGCGGCCGGCACCGCCTCGACATGGTCCAGCGGCGGCGGGCAGGCATGGGTGGGCGCCATGTCGGCCGTCAGCTCCAGCGCACTGATTTCGTAGTTGTAGACCCGCATCTCGTCCAGCGTGCCGTTGGCCGAGCGGTTGCTGCCATTGGTCGGGATGGCGGTGCTGCGGTTGTCGCCGATGAAGAGGCTGCCGATGCTGTTGTCCAGGCTGCCGGTCGTCGTGCCGCTGGCGGCGCCGACCTGCACGCCGTTGATGTAGATGCGCAGGCTGCTCTGCCCGCTGCCGGCGGCCAGGCGCCAGCTGACGGCAATATGCCTCCAGCTGCCCGCGGTGACCGCCTGCGCGCCGGTAACGGCCGAGAGCACGACGCCGTTGCCATCGCTGAGCGTCGCGCGCAGAGAACCATCGCTCTGGCGCACCAGGAAGAAGGGCCGGCTGGCCGATGTCGTCGCGTCCAGCAGCATGGCCGCAGAGTTGTTCCAGGCCGTGTTGGCGGCATACCAGAAGGTCACGGCGCCCGCATCGCCGAGGGCGGAATTGACGTCCAGCAGAGTGTCGATGGCCTGGCTGGCGCTGCTCGTGTCGGCGGGAATGCTCAGGCCGCGGCAGACGTAGCCGCCGGCCACCGTCGTCGCCGAGCCCACTCCCACGCCGTGGTTGCTGTTGGTGGTGCTGTCAACGACCTCGCCGACCCGGCCGCTGTAGCTGAATTCATCAAAGCGGTACTCGGCCCGGCGCGTGGGCGTGCCGTTGGGGACAAACCAGCGGATGGCGCTGCCGTTGGCGTTGTAGCCGCTGTTGTAGGAGTACTGCGTGTAATCGCTGGCGCTGACCTGCACGCCGATGGTGGCCCGCGAGCCGGTGGCATTGGCGTTTCCGTACTGGAATTTGAACTCGCCGTTTTCGTACAGGATGATCTGGAAGGTGTAGGGCGTGCTGGTGTTGTACTGGTAGACGCCGTTCCAGGAAACCACGACATAACGGTTCGGTGCGGTGCCCTTTTGCTCCCAGCTGACGCCGCCGCTGCCGGCGCGGCTGGGGTCCAGGTCGGTCCAGTAGGCCAGGATGACGTTGGTGGTGGGCCCTGCCGCACAGCCACTTCTTGCCGCGGCTGCAGCGGCGGGCAAGGTGGTGTTGGTGAAGGTTCGAAAGAAGCCCGTGTCGGTGCCGAACTGCAGGCCGCCGTTCGTCAGCACGCGCGCCGAGGTGTAGGCCGTGCCGGCGAAGGTGAACTTGAAACCCCCTGTGAAGCTGATGGTGGCCTTGTCGTCATCGCCGGGGTAGCCGGTGCAGCTGCGGTCCCAGCTGAGCGCGGTGGCAGCGCTTTCCCAGGCAAAGCTGTCGCTGCGGAAGGTGTAGCTGGACGCGGCCTTGGCCAGGCCGCACAGCAAAGCGAGGCCAATCAGCAGGAGACAGCGGGCGGTGTGCATGTCGTGATGGAGAGGGTGCGGCTGAGTTGACGCTCGGCATAGGCGGGCTGGTTGGTCCCACCGTTGGGGCAGGCGCCGGCGCTGCTGATGTTGCAGGCGGTGGCCTGCAAGACATAAAACGACAGCTGTTGGCTGCCGTCTACAGCGGTGCCGGCGCCTGGCGTGCGGGCGCAGCTGACCGTCACGGTGAAGCCCGTCAGCTGGTCGGGCAGGGCAATGCTCTTGGTGGCGAAGCAGGCCGGCTGCGGCGTGGGGCCGCGCCGGATCTGGTAGCTGCCCCATTCGAGGCCGGCCAGCGCCGCCTGGTAGGCCTTGGCTGCGGCCAGCTCGCCGGCCGAGCCGAGCTGCTGGCGCTGGCTCAGCGAGGCCAGCGCCGCGCCCATGGCGGCCAGGGCCACCAGGATGAAGAGCATGGACATCATCGTGAAGCCACGGTGCCCGCGTGCTGGGCGCGTCATGGCAAGTTGTCCACGTGGACGGCATGGTGCAGGGTCACGCTTTCGCCCTGGTCCGTCAGCGTGAGCTGGACGCTGACGAGTGCGTAGCGGGCCGCGACGGCAGCGGGGTCGTAGCCGAACCTGCAGGCCGACACCTTGCGCGCCAGCACGGCGCTGCTGCCGCCCGCGGGCGGGTCGGGTTGCGCGGCGTTGAAGCCATAGCCGGTGTAGCGGGTCAGGGTCCCGGCGCTCAGGTCGCAGCGATAGCTGACCGGCGGCTCGATGGCGTAGACGCGGAAGGGTGGCGCCTGCAGCGCATTGGGCAAGGGTGCGCCGCCGATGCCGATGCTGCTGGCATTGCCCGCCGCATTGTTGGCCGTGCGGACGTTGCCGAGCGTGTAGGCGTCGGCGTCGGGGATGCCGGCGCCGAGGTTGTACCAGGCCAGTTGCTGGCTGGCGCGGCTGAGCCTGAGCGGCGGGCCGACGATGTCGAAGCTGGCGTCTGCGGCACCGAACATCAGGGTGTCGCCCGACTCGTTCGCATAACGCGCCGCGCCGCTGACCGGGATCAGCTCCAGGCTGAGCGCGCTGGCCGACACCCGGGCGCTGTTGGGCAGGGCCAGGCTGAGGTCGCGGGCGATGCGGCGCAGGGCGGTGTCGGCCTGGTCGCCGAGCTGGGCACGCGCGGCACTGGCGAAATAGGCCGTGGTGGCCGGCACGATGAAGACCGACACGACGGTGATGACCACGCCCGTGATGGCAATGACCATCACCGACTCGATCAACGTGAAGCCGCGCTCAGCCCGCATCTCAATCCGCTGCCGTGGGGGCAAAGCGCGTTCGCCAGCCTTGCAGGCTGATGACGTCGCCGCCGGGCGCGGTGACGGTGACGGTGATCTTGAGGGCCTCGCCGCCCGCGCCGATGCTGTCTAACGCTGCCGCCGCCACGGCCACCGAGGCGCCGTAGCCACCCAGCCCGGCGACGGCCGTGTTCGTGATGTCGCGGATGCCGCTCATCGAGAAGCCGGCGTAGTCGTTGACGTTGTTGAAGGGGTTGGCGGCGTTGTAGCGGGTCTGCCCAGCCTCGGGGCCGCTGACCTCCACCGAGCTGCAGTCGCCGGTGCCGGTGGCCGTCTCGACATTGGGATCGTTGGGGTCGCACCAGGTGAAGGGCATCAGCATCACCTCGCGCAGCAGGGACTCGGCGATGGCGAGCTGCTGGCGGCGGATCATGGGGTCGGCGCTGGCGGCCGTGGCGGTGACGAAGACCTTGAGCATGGCGCTCAGGGCGATGCCGACGACGACGACGAAGAGCAGCAGCTCGATCAGGGTCAGGCCGCGCACGCGCAGCCCGCGGCGCATGGCGTACATGGGCGAAATGCTAGCCGGGCCACCCATGGTCAAAGCCTCAAGGTGTCGGGTAGATCAGGCCCGTATCCGCTTCGATGCGGTAGGCCTGGCTGTAGCTGCCATAGGCCACGGTGACGGTCATGGCAGCACCCGTGCCGGTGGCGGTCGCGCCGCTGTTGGCGCTGTTGAAGGTGACGCTGCGGCTGCCGCCCTCGGCGATGCAGGGGCTCTCGGTGGCCGGGCAGGGCAGGGTGTCGATCAGGGCGCCGCCCGCGTAGGCCCAGTTGATGCCGCTGCCGGTGATGGTGGCGACGATGGGCCGGCGCTGCTGCAGCGCCAGCCTCAGCATGGCCTGGTGGCGCGACTGGAAATCGTCGCCAAAGGTACGCAGCCGCCACAGCGTCGTGTCCACCACCTTGGGAAGGGCGAACACCGCCAGGGCGGCTGTGATCACGATGACGAGGATGAGCTCGATCAGCGTGAAGCCCGCGACGGTGCGCGGGGTCAGGAGCATCAGAGGTTGGTGCCGGTGACGGTGAAGTTGGCCGTCTTGCTGTTACCCGTCAGCACGCAGGTCGATACGGTGACGTCGGGGCCAGCGGGGCTGTCCGTCGTGACGCTGAAGCCGGTGGGCAGCGGCGCTTGGAGGGCACCGACGACGTCGGAGCACTTGGCCACCACGACGGTCTTGTTGGTCGAAGCGCTACCCGACTCACCCTTGGCCTTGCGGCTGGCGTAGTTGATCGCCGACGCCGAGCTCAGCGCACCTGCGACGCCGTTGACGGCGGCCTGCTTGGCATCTTCATCGACATCGACGAACTTGGGCAGCGCGACCGCGGCCAGCACGCCGAGGATGACGATGACCATCACCAGTTCGATCAGGGTGAAGCCAGCTTGCTGAGACTTGTTCATGGAGGTCTTCCTGCGCTCACAGCGCTCTGGTCCGGGATGCCGGCACTATCGGCCAGCCCCGCGGCCACAAGGAGTGAAAAGCGCACGGGTTGCGCGGGCGTGACGACTTGCGTGTGCTATCCGTTGCAAGCTTCACACGCCGGCCGGGGTCAACGGCCCTGCGTCGCCTGGCCCAGGTTCCACAGCGGCAGGAAAACGCCCAGCGCCAGCACCAGCACCAGCGCACCGATGATGGCCAGCAGGATGGGTTCGATGGCCGCCGACAGGCCCTTGATGGCGTAGTCGGTCTCGCGCTCGTACATCTGGGCGATCTCGGTCATCAGCGTGTCGAGCTCACCGGTCTCCTCGCCCACCGCGATCATCTGCAGCACGATGGGCGTGAACACGCCGGTGGCGGTGGCGCAGCGCGAGATGCTTTCGCCCCGCTCCACGCCGTCGCGCATCTGCTCGATGCGTGCGCCGATGTAGGCGTTGTCGACCGTCTGCGCCACCACCGTCATGGCCTGGCTGATGGGCACACCCGAGCTGCTGGCCAGCGCAAAGCTGCGCGCAAAGCGGGCCAGCGTGGCCTTGAGCACGATGTTGCCGGCAATGGGCAGGCGCAGCTTGAAGCGGTCCCAGGTGTAGCGGCCGCCCGGCGTGGCGATCCAGTTGCGCCAGGCCAGCGCAGACCCGATGCCGGCGGCGAGCACCAGCGGCCACCACTTCACCGTCCAGGTCGAGAAGCCAAGCAGGATGCGCGTCATCAGCGGCAGCTCGGTCTTGAAGTGGGCGAAGACGTCGGCGAACTTCGGCAGCACGAAGAGGTTGATGACGACCAGCGCGATGCCCATGGCCAGCATGACCATGATGGGATAGCGCAGCGCCTGCTTGATGCGGGCGCGGATGTCGATCTCGAACTCGAGGTGCTCGGCCAGGCGCTGGAACACCTCGGTCAGCTTGCCCGTCAGCTCGCCGACGCGGGTCATGGCGATGAAGAAGGGGCTGAAGACGGTGGGGTGGCGGGCGAAGGCGGTGGCCAGCTCGCGGCCCTGGTCGAGGCTGGCGCGCACGTCCTGCAGCAGGCTGACGATGGCGGGGTGGGTGGTCGACGCCTCCAGGCCGGCCAGCGAGCGCAGGATGGGCACGCCGGCCTTCTGCAGGGTGTACATCTGGCGCGTCAGCACCAGGGTGTCGTCCATGGTGATGGACCTGGCGAGCAGGGCTTCCAGCCAGTTGCTGCCGCCAGCGACGCTGACGGCCTCGGTCGTGGCCTCGATGCTGACCGGCACGACGCCGCCCGACATCAACTGGGCTGCGACGGCGTCGCTGCTGGCGGCATCGACGATGCCTTCGACCAGTTCGCCGCGGCCGTTGCGGCCCTTGAAGGCGAAGTTCACGTCAGCAGTCCACGGTGGTGCCTCGTGGCACTTGAATTGCAACCACAGAGGCACAGAGGCACGGAGAAGAAGGACTCATGGATCTCCTCTGTGTCTCCGTGCCTCTGGGGTTGCATTGGCATTTGCGCGAAGTCGCACCGGCTATTCAGCCACCACGCTGATCCGCACGGCTTCGGCCAGCGAGGTCTTGCCCTCGCGCACCAGGGCCAGGCTGCGGTCGGCGAGCGTCTTGCCCTTGAGCGCACGGCGGGCCGCGGTCAGGAAGGCGCCGGCATCGCTGCGCTGGATGGCCAGGGCCATGTCGGGGTCCAGCTCCAGCATCTCGTACACGCCGCGCCGGCCCTGCGAGCCCGTGCCGTTGCACTCGGCGCAGCCGCGGCCCTTGACGCTTTTCACAGGCTCCGTCTCGCCACTCTGGGCCTGCACCTCGTTGATCCAGGCCTGCTCCTGCGGCGAGGCCAGGTGTGGTTCGGCGCAGTGCTTGCACACGCCGCGCAGCAGGCGCTGGGCCAGCACGGCCTGCAGCGAGGTGGCCACCATGAAGGGCGGCGCGCCCATGTCGAGCAGGCGGAAGGGCGTGGAGACGGTGTCCTTGGTGTGCAGGGTGCTCAGCAGCAGGTGGCCGGTGATGGCGGCGCGCAGGCCGATCTCGGCGGTCTCGGCGTCACGCATTTCGCCGACCAGGATGACGTCGGGGTCCTGGCGCAGCGCGGCGCGCAGCACACGGGCGAAGTCCAGCTCGATCTTGTCGTTGACCTGCACCTGGGTCAGCCCCGGCAGGCGGTACTCGACCGGGTCTTCCACCGTGATGATCTTCTGCTGCTCGGCGTCGATCTCGGCCAGCGCGGCATAGAGCGTGGAGGTCTTGCCCGAGCCGGTCGGGCCGGTCACGAGGATCATGCCGGAGTCGCGGCCGAGCAGCTCGCGGAAGCGCTTGAGCATGTCGTCGGGCATGCCGATGTCGCCCAGCCGCCGCAGCGCCGAGCCCTGGCCCAGCAGGCGCATGACGACGGATTCGCCGTACTGGCTGGGCATGGTGGAAAGACGCACGTCCAGTGTGCGGTCCGACAGGCGCAGCGTGAAGCGGCCGTCCTGGGGCAGGCGCTTCTCGGAAATGTCCAGGCCGGCCATCAGCTTCAGGCGTTGGGCCAGGGCCGGCGCAATGCGCTTGTCGGCCTGCGTCAGCGTTTGCAGGATGCCGTCGACGCGGTTGCGGATCAGCAGCTCGCCTTCCTGGGGCTCGATGTGCACGTCCGACGCGCCGGCGCGCGTGGCGTCCTCGAACACGCTCTGCAGCAGGCGCACGACCGGTGCGCCTTCCTGGCCGACGCTGGCCTGCAGGGCGCCGAAGTCGACGGCGTCGCCGATGTCCTTCTCGAGCGCCTTGGCCAGACCGGAGATCTCGTCGCTGCGACGGTAATGCTTGTCGAAGACCGCAGGCAGCTGGCTCTCGGCAACGACCGCCATGGCCAGCCGGCGCTTGAGGATCTTGGCCAGCTCGTCAAAGCCGAACAGGTCCAGCGGGTCGGCCATGGCCACCAGCAGCGTGTCGCCGCGCTCCTCCAGCACCAGGGCGCGGAAGCGCCGCGCGGGGGTCTCGGGCAGCAGGCGCACCAGCTCGGTCTTGAGCGGAAAGGTCTTGAGGTTGACGAAGGGCGCGCGCAGCTGGCGGGCCAGCACGTGGGCGAGCGCCTCCTCGGTGATGAGGTTGGCCTCGATGAGAAGGCGGCCCAGCTTCTTGCCGGTGGCGCGCTGCAGCTCCAGCGCCTGCTTGAGCTGCTCGGCCGAGATGAGCTGCTGCTCGACGAGGACGTCGCCCAGACGCAGCTTGGGGCGGGGGGCGGCGGCGGCAGTGTCGGCTTCGGTCATGCGTTACTTGTGGCGTGGACTTCGGCGATGGTGGTCAGGCCCTGCAGCACCTTGACGATGCCGTCCTGGCGCAGCGAACGCATGCCCTCGGCCAGCGCGGCGTGCTGCAGTTCCTCGGCGCGGGCACCGGTCTGGATCATGCGGCGGATGTTCTTGGACACGCTGAGCAACTCGTGCAGGCCGGCGCGACCCTTGAAGCCGCTGTTGCCGCAGGCGGGGCAGCCGGGGCTGGTGAACTTCATCAGTCGCCCCTGGCGGCCGTGATTCTTGATCCAGTCGGCCATCAGCGCGAGCTTGGAAGGGCGCACATCGGCCGGGAAAACGTGCAGATAGTCATCCAGGAGCTCACCGAGTTCGGGCTCGGTCAGGGGCTCGGCCGTCTGGCAGGCGCTGCAAGACCGGCGCACCAGGCGCTGGGCCAGCACGGCCAGCAGCGAGTCGGCGAAGTTGAACGGGTCCATGCCCATGTCGAGCAGGCGCGTGATGGTCTCGGGCGCACTGTTGGTGTGCAGCGTGGACAGCACCAGGTGGCCGGTGAGCGACGCCTCGACGGCGATCTCTGCCGTCTCCTGGTCGCGGATTTCGCCGACCTTGATGACGTGGGGGTCGGCACGCAGGAAGGCGCGCAGGGCCTTGGCGAAGGTCCACTCGATCTTGGGATTCACCTGCACCTGGCGCAGGCCGGCCTGGGTGATTTCCACCGGGTCCTCGGCCGTCCAGATCTTGCGCTCGGGCGTGTTGATGTGGCTCAGCGCCGAGTGCAGCGTCGTCGTCTTGCCCGAGCCGGTGGGGCCCACGCACAGCACCATGCCGTAGGGCCGGGCCACCGCCGCCTGCAGCCCGGCGAGATTGGCCGGCGACAGGCCGATGCGCTCCAGTGGCATGGGCTTGCTGCTGGCCAGCAGGCGCATGACGACGTCTTCCAGGCCGTTGCTGGTTGGGATGGTGGCCACGCGCAACTCCAGCTTGTGCTGGGCCGAGTACTTGGCGAAGTTGATCTTGCCGTCCTGAGGCTTGCGGCGCTCGGAGATGTCGAGGTCGCACATGATCTTGATGCGCGCGATCATGGCGTTGCGGTAGGTGTGGGGCAGCTCCAGGTAGGGCTGCAGCACGCCGTCGCGGCGGAAGCGGATCTTGAGCTTGTCGCGGCCCGGGTAGGTCTCGATGTGGATGTCGGACACGCCCTGGCCGTGCGCCTCGATGATCATGGAATTGATCAGGCGCACCAGCGAGTTGTCGCTCTGCTCGATGGCGGCGTCTTCGTCCTTGGTCGCTCGCTCGCTGCTGTCGCGCTCCAGGCTTTCGATGAGCTTGTTGGAGCTGTCCAGCGCGAAGTCGGGCGTGAAGTCGGGCAGGGGGTCGGGCGTGCCGCGCGGCAGCGACTCGGCGCCGTAGCGGTCGAAGGCCAGTGGGATGGCGAACTGCAGCGTGCCGAGCTTGGTCAGCGTCGGCACGACCTTGAGCTGGGTGATGAACTCGACCTCGTCGAGGGCGTCGCGCCGCGTCGGGTCTTCCATGGCGACGACCAGGCGGCCGTCACGCAGCACCAGCGGCAGCACTTCCAGCCGCTTGGCCACCGCATGCGGCAGCTTGCGCACCGCGTCGGGCTCGATGGCGAAGTTCTCGACGTCGACGACCGGATAGCCCATCTTGCGTGCCAGCGCCGACTGCAGCTGGGCGCGGCTGATGACGTTCCTGCGCACCAGCAGTTCACCCAGCGGTACTGAGCGGTCGTCGCGCTGCTGCACCAGGGCCTGCTCCAGCTGCTCGGCCGAGACCAGTTCCAGCGCCAGCAGCGCCTCGCCGATGCGCACCATGGGCATCTTGGCCTGCTGCTCGATGGCCAGCAGCAGTTGCTCGGCAGTGACGATGTGCTGGTTGACGAGGATGTCGCCGACGCGGCGCTGGCGCAGGTCCGTCTGCTCGGCCGCGGCGGCGTTGAGCTGCTCGGGTGTGACGAGGGCGTCCTTGAGCAGCATGTCGCCCAGGCGCTCGCCGATCTCGAAATGCGTCAGCACCTCGCGCGGCACGAAGACCCGGCGCACCGAGTCGTCACTGTCGGACAGCGGCGGGAACAGGAAGAGGCCGAGGTGGTCGTGATGGTGACCGATGGTCACGCCCTTGAGTTCGTCACCGCCGTTGAAGACGATGCGGAAGTCGCTGCGCGGGCGCTGGTCGACGCTGAGGACGGAGTTGACGTCGCTGGCGTCGCGCGGCGGCACGCTCACCACACGCTGCAGCTTGATGGCGCGGAACTGGCTGAACTTCAGCGGCATGCTGTTGCGCGCCGGCGGCACATTGATCCGCACCATGCGGTCGCCAGCATCCATCTGCAGCAGCTGGCCGACGCTGCGGCTGTTGTTCAGGCCGAGGATCTCGCAGGCCTCGGCCGCACGTTGAACCTGCGGCTGGGGGTAGGCGGCATAGGGCGGGCAGGGCCACAGGAAGCCCGAGGCCGGCGCCCCCGTGGCGGCGGCGGGTGAGTCGGCATCGCCGTGGGGCCAGGGCAGGGGCTGAGACGGGTCGGTCATGGGCTGGCGCTGTATGAGTGCAGACGATTATGGAGGGCGGCGGCGGGCCGGCTGCCCTGGAAAAACACGGTGCGAACGCGGCTGATGGGCGGCACCCTCTTGTAGCGAGCCCGGGCCAGGTTGAGGAGAATGGCGCGATGAACATCCTGCTCACCGGCTTCGAGCCCTTCGGCGGCGAAGCCATCAATCCCTCCTGGGAGGTGGCGCGCTCGCTGCACGGCCAGGTCATCGCCGACGCCGTCGTGCATGCGCGCTGCCTGCCGACGACATTCGGCGGGGCGCCCGAAGCACTGGCCGAAGCGCTTGCCGTGCTGAAGCCCGATCTCGTCATCGCCCTCGGCCAGGCGATCGGCCGCGCGGAGATTTCCATCGAACGCGTGGCGGTCAACCTCATCGATGCCCGCATCGCCGACAACGCCGGCGAGCGTCCGCACGACATGCCGGTGCGGGCCGACGCCCCGGCGGCCTACTTCTCGACACTACCGGTCAAGGCCATGCGCAACGCGCTGCGGGCGGCCGGCCACCCTGCGGGGCTGTCGCTGACGGCGGGCGCTTTCGTGTGCAATCAGTTGTTCTTCGAGCTGCAGCACCGGCTGGCCGGCCGCGGATTGAGGAGCGGTTTCATCCATTTGCCCGCGCTGCCCGAGCAGGCGGCTCGCGCCCAGAGTGCATTGCCCAGCATGGGCCTGGCCGCGCAGATCGACGCGGTCAGGCTGGCGGCGGCAGTTGCGCTGCAGGGCGATGAATCGCTTGCCTTGGCCGGTCCGGATGAAGGCGCGCCCGTCGCCTGATCACTCTTGGGTGTATTGCCGCCAGCGCCTGCTGGCCTGACGCATCAGCGCCACCTGGCGGGCAAACCGCCGGCAGTTGGTGCAGACACGCTGGTGCAGGCGCGCCGACAGCCGCTCGGCCAGTGGCATGGGGCGATCCTCAGCCTGCAGCGTGATGTGCGTGGCTTCCCGGCAGGTCATCATCAATTTGATCAAGTCACGCCTCCAGCGGCCGCGCCGCCGAACCATCCCAGCTGCAGGCATTCCCGAAGTCTGAGCCGGGCCCGATGCAGCATGACCCAGAGATTGGTCGGCGTGATCGACAGTTCCTTACAGATCTCGTCGGACTCCAGTTCCAGCCACTCCCTCATCATGAAGAGCCGGCCCTGCTGGCCCGGCAGCTTGTCGACACAGGCTTCCAGCACCAGCATGAAGTCGACCTGGCGCAGCGCATCCTCCGGGTTGCCCCAGTCGTGCTGCCCCTCGCGCCAGTGGCCGTTGCTCGAGAACAGCAGGTCTTCAAGGTCCTCGTCGTCGTCACTGCTGGCCGCCGTCGACATCTCGCGACTGTTCTTGCGGATCTGGTCGATGAGCTTGTGCCTGAGGATGCCGATGAGCCAGGTCTTGAGCTGGCTGTTGCCCGCGAAGGCCTGCGGCTTTTCCAGGGCGGCGAGCAGTGTGTCGGAGACCGCGTCCTCCGCCCAGGCCGGGTTGCGCAGCTGCAGGCGCGCGTACTTCAGCAGCGCCGGGCGCAGGGCCTCGATCTGGTGGCAATAGTCCGGTGATGCGGTCATGGCGGCGCGGAGTGTAAGGAGTCGGGCGCGTCTTGCGACTTCGTTGCTGCCGCCGCATGATCGGCAGCCCTTGCCCCCCAACCTTATGGAGAACTGTTCATGAAGAATCAAGCCCTCGTGTCCTCGGCCCTGGCCGCTGCCCTGTCCCTTGGCCTCGTCGCCCACGCGCAAGCCCAGGACAAGGCCGCCAAGGAGAAGTGCTACGGCATCGCCAAGGCCGGCCAGAACGACTGCGGCAGCCTCAGCGGCAGCCATTCCTGCGCCGGTCAGGCCAAGACGGACAACAGCGCCGACGAATGGAAGTATGTCGCCAAGGGCAGCTGCAAGAGCGCCGGCGGCATGACGGCCGACGAGGCCAAGGCCAAGGCCAAGGCGAAGAAGTAAGCCTTGCCCGCTGACTTTTCAGCGCTGGCGTCAGCCGGGCCGATGTCCTCGGTTGGCATCGGCTGGCGCCAGCCGCATTACGAGGCGCTGCTCGCGCAGCGCCCCGACCTCGACTTCATCGAGGTCCATGCCGAGAACTTCTTTGCCGACGGCGGCGCGACGCTGGCCGTGCTGGATGCTGGTCGCAGCGCCTATCGCGTCAGCCTGCACGGCGTAGGCCTGGCACTCGGCTCGGCCGCCGGGCTGGACGAGTGGCATCTGGACCGCCTCGCGCGACTGGTCTCCCGCGTGCAGCCCGACTGGGTGTCCGACCATGCCTGCTTCGCACGCGTGGGCTCGGGCCTGCATGCGGCCGACCTGCTGCCCATTCCTTTCAATGACGAGGCGCTGGCCTTGATGGTGCGCCATGTCGACGCCGTCCAGCAGCGCCTGGGCCGGTGCATGCTGGTCGAGAACATCAGCGCCTACGTCGGCTGGGCGGGTCTGGGCGGCGATGTGCTGGCCGAACCCGAGTTCTTCAACGAACTGACGCGGCGCAGCGGCTGCGGCCTGCTGCTGGACGTCAACAACCTGTTCGTCAACGCGCGCAACGCCGGCCGCTCGCCCGACGAGGCGGCGCGCGAGGCGATGCGCTGGATCGATGCCATCCGCCCCGGCAGCGTCGGAGAGATCCACCTTGCCGGGCATTGCGAATTGGACGACGGCCTGGTCATCGATGACCACGGCAGTGGCGTGCGCGACGCGGTCTGGCGGGTCTACGCCCACGCTGTTGAGCGCCTGGGCGCATTGCCGACGCTGATTGAATGGGACACCAGCCTGCCCGAGCTGGACGTGCTGCTCGCCGAAGCGGAGCGGGCGAGGGCGCTTCAGCGATGAAGGCCGAACAGCAGGCCTTCGTCGATGCGCTGCTGGGCCGGTGTGAAGCGCCGGCGGCGCTGACCGGCGCCGAGCGTGGGCTGCCGGCCTATCGCAACAATCTTCGTGCGCTGTCGGCGCAGGCCTTGGGCGTGCCCTTCACGCGCTTGCGCGAGGCGCTCGGCGACGGCGAGTTCGCCACCCTGGCCTGGAGCTTCTGGCGCGCCCACCCGCCCGAGCGTGGTGACCTGGCGCAATGGGGCGGCGCGCTTGAATCCTTCTTGACCGACAGGGCCGGCGAAGACTCCGGCCTGCCGGATCTGGCCCGCCTGGACTGGGCGCTGCACCAGGCCGAGCGCGCAGCCGATGCCGAGCTGGCCGTCGACTCGCTGGCCCTGCTGGGCACGACGCCGCCCGAAGCGCTCTGGTTGCAGTTGCGACCCGGCTTGGCCGTGGTCCGGCAGCAGGACGGCGCCGCACTCGTGTGGCGTCAGGGCTGGCGCGGTGAATCGCAGCGCCTGTCGGCTGGCGAGACGCGCTTCATGCGTGCGTTGCTGGCCGATGTGAATTTGGCCGAGGCCCTGGCCAGCGCCGAAGTGAAAGGTTCTGCGCCCGAACCCGACTTCGACTTCGGCGCCTGGCTTCAAGCCGCGCTGCAGAAGGCCTGGCTTCATGGGGTCAGGTCTGCACCCCCATCCAGGACGACGTCATGAACGCATTGATTTCCGCCCCGCTGCGCGCCTTCACCGACCCCGGCCTTCAGCCGACCCGGCTGCCGGCACCGCTCGACGGCGTCGTCAGCCATCTGCAGTCGCTGGCGTTGCTGGGCGCGAGGCTTTACGTGGCGCAGGTCTTCTTCCTGTCGGGCCTGACCAAGCTGCGCGACTGGTCGTCGACGCTGGCCCTGTTCAACGACATCTACCAGGTGCCGCTGCTGCCGCCGGCCCTGGCCGCCTACCTGGGCACGGCCGGCGAACTGGTGCTGCCGGTGCTGCTGGTGCTGGGCCTGGCCGGGCGATTTGCCGGCGCGGGCCTGTTCGTCGTCAACCTGATGGCGGTGCTGTCACTGATGCCCGACGACTTGACGCCGGCCGCCGTGGCTCAGCATCAGCTGTGGGGCGTGCTGGCCCTGGCCGTCGCGCTCTGGGGCGCGGGCCGCTGGTCCGTGGACCGCTTTATTCGCGTGGCCTGAAGGTCAGGATCAGCACCGGCGGCACGCGGCCGTCGACATCGCGCGGCAGGGTCTCGGCCTTGTCGATGGCCCGCAGCACTGCGCGGTCCCATTCGCCGTCGCCACTGGGCTTGAGCAGCCGGGTACCGAGAATGCGGCCGTCGGGGCCGAGGGTGACCTGCACTTCCGCCGTCGGATTGGCGGCGCCTTCTTCGGCATAGATGATGAGGGGCCGGATCTTGCCTTTGATGCGGCCGGCGTAACCGGATGACGGTGCCGAGTTCTGCGCTGCGGCGCCGGTCGAACCCGGCGTGCCGCCGGCCATGCCATGGATGCGGCGCAGGTTCTCCTGCCGCAGGGCCTCGCGGCGGGCGTCGGCTTCCTTGGCGGCCTTGGCCTTCTTGCGGTCCTGCTCTTCCTTGTCTGCCTTCTCCCTTGCGGCCTTGTCCTTGGCCGCTTTGTCTTTGGCGGCCTTGTCACGCTCGCGCTTCTCGGCCTCCTCCCGGGCCTTGTCTTCCTTGAGCTTCTTGGCCTTGGCGATGGCGATTTCAGCCTCGCGCTGTTCGGCGGCGGCTTCTTCTGCGGCTCGCTGCTGGGCGAGCATGTCAGGCTTCGGCGGCTCAGGTTCGGGTTCGGGTGGCGCTTCCTCGCGCGGTGCGGCCACCTGCGGCACGGCCGACCAAAGCTCGGCCTCGAAGGCGGGCGAAGCATCGCTGCGCCAGTTCAGCCCGTAGGTCAACGCCAGGATCAGCAGGCCGTGCGCGCACAACGCAAACACAATGCCCCGGCCCAGGCCGGCGGTCTCGGGGGGACGCAGGGCAGCCGTGGTCATCAGTTGGATGGCGCGCCGCTCTTCACGGCCAGGCCGACCCGCTGGATGCCGGCGCGCTGCAGCGTGTCCATGACTTGCACGACCGCCTCGTACTTGACGTTCTTGTCGGCGGAGATGACGACCGGGTTGTTGGCGTCCTTGCCCTGCGCCTTCTTGACGCGCTCGGCCAGCCGGTTGGCCGGAATCGATTCAGGTTCCAGTTGGTCGACCTTGATCTTCAGCTTCTCGTCGGTGCCGACGATGATCTGGATGACATGCTCGGGCTGCTGGCGGCTCTTCCCCACACTGGGCAGGTCCACCATGCCGGTCGTGATCAGCGGCGCACTGACCATGAAGATGATCAGCAGCACCAGCATGACGTCGATGAACGGGACCATGTTGATCTCGTTCATGGTGCGGCGCCGGCGGCCGCCGCGGGCGGAGACTGAAGCCATCAGTGTTGCGTCGCGTTGCGTTGCAGGATGTTGGAGAACTCTTCGATGAAGGTCTCCAGCGTGATCGCGCTGCGGTCGATCTGGCGGGCAAAGCGGTTGTAGGCCAGCACGGCCGGGATGGCCGCGAACAGGCCGATGGCCGTGGCGACCAGGGCCTCGGCGATGCCAGGCGCGACGGTGGCCAGCGTCACCTGCGTCAGGTTGGACAGGCCGACGAAGGCATGCATGATTCCCCAGATGGTGCCGAACAGCCCCACGTAAGGCGAGACCGAACCGACCGAGGCGAGGAAGGACAGGTTGTGCTCCATGGCATCCAGCTCACGATGGAAGCTGGCGCGCATCGCGCGGCGGGCGGCGTCCAGCAAGGCGCCCTGGTCGGTCACGCGCTTCTCGCGCAGCTTCATGAACTCGCGCATGCCGGACGCAAAGATGCGCTCCAGCGGGGCGGCGTCGGCGCGGTTGCCGACGGACTGGTAGAGGTCGTTCAGGTTCTTGCCGCTCCAGAATTCGGCCTCGAAGGCGTCGTTGCGGCGCTTGATCTGGCCCAGGCCGATGAGCTTGCCGAAGATGACGCTCCAGCTCGCCAGCGACACGAGCAACAGGCCCGCGATGACGAGCTGCACGGCCAGGCTGGCATGCAGGATCAGGGAGACGATGGAGAGGTCTTGGTTCATGCGGTGATCGCTGCGACAACGGAGTCGGGCAGGCGTTGGGGTTTGAGGTCGCTGGCGCGCACGCAGCCGATGCGGATCTCGCCCTCGGCCAGCAACGTGTCACCGCGCAGCGCGCGCTGGCGCACGACGAGGCTGGCGCGGCCGGCGGGCTCGGGCTCGACGGTGATGCTGAGCAGGTCGTCCAGCCGCGCTGGCGAGAGGTAGCGCATGTTGGTCGCGGCGACGACGAAGACGAGGCCGGTGTCCTCGCGCAGTTGATGCTGCTCGACGCCGGCCGCGCGCAGCCACTCGGTGCGGGCGCGCTCGAAGAATTTCAGGTAGTTGGCATAGAAGACGATGCCACCGGCGTCGGTGTCCTCCCAATACACGCGGACTGCGAACTGGAAGCTCATGCCAGGACCTTTCCAAGGCGCGCCACTGCTTCCTGCAGGTCTTCCATCGACGAGGCGAAGGACAGGCGCATCCAGCGCTGCGGGTCGGCCAGGCCGAAATCGCGGCCTGGTGTCAGCGCCACCTGGGCGCTTTGCAGCAGCTCGTGGGCGAAGGTCCAGCTGTTGGCATGGTGGCGGCTGATGTCCATCCAGGCATAGAAGGCACCGTCCGGCGGCACGGGCACGGTCAGGCCCAGGTCGTTGAGGGCGGCCACGATGTAGTCGCGGCGCTCGCGCAGGACCGCGCGGCGGCGTTCGAACTCGGCGATGGACGCGGGTTCGAAGGCGGCCAGCGCTGCCATCTGCGCCAGCGTGGACGGGCAGATGTAGAGGTTCTGCGCCAGGCGCTCGATGGCCGGCACGAGGGTAGGGGGCAGGACCAGCCAGCCCAGTCGCCAGCCGGTCATGCCGAAGTACTTGGAGAAGCTGTTGACCGAGACGATGTCGTCGCCGAGCGCAAGCGCCGTGTGGCTGAAATGTGCTTCGTAGCTCAGCGGCAGATAGATCTCGTCGACGACGGTGACGCCACCGCGTTCCCGCACGACGCCAGCGATGTCGGCCAGCACCTCCGGCGCGATGGATGTGCCGGTGGGGTTGCTCGGCGAGGCCAGCAGCACGCCGCGTGTCGCCGGTGTCCAGGCCTCGCGCACCTGGTTCGCACCGAGCTGGAAGCGCTCGGCAGCACCGGTGGGCAGCAGGCGTGGTGTCGCGTCCGCCGCCGTCACGAAGTGGCGGTTGCAGGGGTAGCAGGGATCGGGCATCAGCACCTCGTCGCCGCGCTCGAAGAGGGCGAGGCAGGCAAGCTGCAGGCCGGCCGAGGCGCCGGCCGTGATGGCGATGCGATCAACTGCGATGGCCAGGCCGAAGCGCTGGGCGTACCAACGCGAGATCGCCTCGCGCAGGGCGGGCAGGCCTAGGGCGTCGGTGTAGGGCGTTGGGCCTTGCGCGACGCGTGCCACCGCCTCTCGCACCGCGGGGGCGGCGCCGAAGTCGGGTTCACCGACGTTCAGCCGGATCATGCGACGACCACCCTGGGCCGGATCGCAGAGCGGCCCGGCCGCCATCTGGCCGGCGGCCTTGGCCAGCTCCATCACATAGAAAGGCTCGATGCGGTCGAGCCGGGAGGCGAGTTTCACGGCTCGGAGATCAGCGCTTAGCAGCGACCTCGTTGGGGCGCAGATCGCCCGCAGCGCGGTCCAGCACGCCGTTGACGTATTTGTGCCCGTCGGTGCCGCCAAAGGACTTGGCCAGCTCGACGGCTTCGTTGATGGCGACGCGGTAAGGGATGTCGACGCAGTGCTTGAGCTCGTAGGCGCCGATCATCAGGATGGCGTGCTCGATGGGCGAGAGTTCGGTCGTCTTGCGGTCGACGTGGCGCGACAGGATGGCATCGAGGTCGGAAGCTTCGTTGACACAGCCTGACAGCAACGCGTCGTAGTGCTTGACGTCGAGCTTGGCGTAGCCGTCCTGCTCCCGGCCCAGCGCCGTGATGGCGCCAAGGTCCTCGCCGGTCAGCAGCCACTGGTAGAGGCCCTGCACGGCGGCCTCACGTGAACGGCGGCGGGCAGACTTGACGGGCGCGCGCCTGGCGCCGGCGGCATTTCCAGTCTTTGCAGCCGTCTTGGTGGCGGTCTTGGCGGGGGTGGCGTTCACTCGATCTCTTTCAACAGATTGGCCATTTCAACGGCGACACGCGCGGCGTCGCGGCCCTTGGGCTCGACGCGGGCCCAGGCCTGCGCCTCGTTCTCGACGGTCAGGATGGCGTTGGCGATGGGAATGCCATGGTCCAGCCCGACGCGGGTCACGGCCGAGCCGCTTTCGTTGGCGACCAGCTCGAAGTGATAGGTCTCGCCGCGGATGATGCAGCCCAGCGCGATGAGGGCGTCGTAGTCATCGCTTTCGCCCAGCACCTGCAGGGCCAGCGGCACTTCGAGCGCACCGGGCACGGTGACGTGTCGGATGGCCTCGGCCGGCACGCCCAGCACCGACAGCTCGGCCACGCAGGCGCTGGCCAGGGCCGACGTGATGGAGTCGTTGAAGCGCGCCTGCACGATGGCGATGCTGAGCTCGCTGCCGTCGAGTACGCCCTCGGCGCTGGGCAGGCCTTGTTCGGAATCTTGCATTGCGTGCCTCTTTGGATTCAACAAACGGGAGGGGCGACGAAGCCCGTCACCTCGAGACCATAGCCGGTCATGCTGGGCATGCGGCGCGGGCTGCCGAGCAGCTTCATGCGATGTACGCCCAGGGCTTTGAGAATCTGGGCGCCGACGCCGTAGGTGCGCAGGTCCATCGCGCCCTTGGGCGCCGGTGCGGGTTCGCAGGACTGCACGCGTGCGAGCACGCTGGCGGCGTCCTCGCCGCAGTTCAGCAGCACGGCCACGCCGGAGGGGCTGGCCTGAATGGCTGCGAGCGCGGCGGGCAGGGCCCAGGAATGACCGCAGGGGCCGGCTTCCAGCAGGTCCATGACCGACAGCGGCTCGTGGACGCGAACCAGCACTTCGTCGTCCGGCGTCCACTGGCCATGGCTGAGGGCCAGATGCGCGGCGCCGGTGCGGTCGGTGAAAACCTGGCAGTCGAACTCGCCCTGGGCCGTGTTCAAGCGGCGTTCGGTGATGCGGGTGATCAGGCTTTCGTGGCGGCTGCGGTACTCGATGAGGTCGGCGATGGTGCCGATCTTGAGGCCATGTTCGGCGGCAAATACTTCCAGGTCCGGCAGCCGCGCCATGCTGCCGTCGTCCTTCATGATTTCGCAGATGACCGAGGTGCTGGACAGGCCGGCCATGCGAGACAGGTCGCAGCCGGCTTCGGTATGGCCGGCGCGCATCAGCACGCCGCCGTCCTGGGCCTGCAGCGGGAAGATGTGGCCGGGCTGTACCAGGTCGCTGGCCTTGGCATCGGCGGCCACGGCGGCCTGCACCGTGCGGGCGCGGTCGGCCGCTGAGATGCCGGTGGTGACGCCGGTGGCGGCCTCGATGGAGACCGTGAAGGCGGTGCCGTGCTGGGTGCCGTTGCGGCGTGTCATCGGCGGCAGCTGCAGGCGCTCGCAGTGCTCGCGCGTGAGGGTCAGGCAGATCAGGCCGCGGCCGTGCTTGGCCATGAAGTTGATGGCCTCCGGGGTCACGAGGTCGGCGGCAAGGACGAGATCGCCCTCGTTCTCACGATCTTCCTCGTCGATCAGGATGACCATGCGACCTGCGGCCAGCTCGGCCACCAGCTCGGGAATGGGGGAGATGGGCATAGCCGGCGATTGTAGGTGGCGACCCTAGGTTGGCCGCAGGCGAAGACGCAGATCCTGACCAATGGCTTGGGCTTCGATCAAGCGCCAGCGGCGCGCATCCTCGAGCCGCGCCAGCGCTGCGAGCGCCGCGAGCGGGCGACCTTCGCCGATCAGCATGGGCGCCTGGTAGATCAGCAGCTCGTCGACGAGGCCGGCTTCGAGAAAGGCGCCAGACAACGTCGGCCCGGCTTCGACATGCAGTTCGTTGATGCCCTGGGCGCCGAGTTCGGCGAGCAGCGCGGCCAGATCGGCGCGGCCGGGGCCGATGACACGGGCTTCACCGGGCGCTTGCAGGATGCGCGCCTGGGCTGGCATCCGGCCCTGTGGATCCAGCACGATGCGCAAAGGCTGTCGGGCAGTCACCGCCAGCCGCACATCCAGGCGCGGGTCGTCGGCCAGCACGGTGCCTATGCCCGTCAGGATGGCGCCGGCGCGCTTGCGCCAGGCATGGCCATCGGCGCGCGCGGCCTCGCCGGTGATCCACTGGCTGCGTCCGTCGGGCATGGCAGTGCGGCCATCGAGTGAGATTGCCGACTTCAGTCTCACGAAGGGCCGGCCGCGTTGCATGCGTGAGAAGAAGCCGATGTTGAGTTCGCGTGCTGCTTCAGCGGTCGCTGGATCGGCGAGTTCGACCTGGATGCCAGCGGCTGCCAGGCGAGCCAGGCCTTGGCCGGCGACCTGCGGGTTGGGGTCTTTGACGGCCGATATCACGCGGCCGATGCCGGCATTGATCAGGGCGTCGCAGCAGGGCGGCGTGCGGCCGTGATGAGAGCAGGGTTCGAGCGTGACGATCGCCGTTGCGCGGCGGACGTCGTGACCGCGAGCCGCGGCATCCCGCAGGGCCATGACTTCCGCATGCGCCAGGCCAGCCGCCTGGGTATGGCCGGCACCGAGTTCATTGCCGTTCGCGTCAACGATGACGCAGCCGACGCGAGGGTTGGGATCGCTGAGCCCGATGGCCTGTTCGGCCAATGATAGCGCGCGGCGCAACGCCGCCGCGATTGCAGGCGAATTCATGCCGGCAGTCTAGCGAGTGGTCAGGGCTGCAGCTGAACGGTCGAGTAGTCGGCGAACACGCCGGTATACAAATTGACTGCGGGGGCGGTGGGGCAGCTCACATCGCCTTTGACGACCAGGAAGTTCTGGCGGGGCAACGAGCCCGTGACGTTGGCGTAAGTCGCGGGATGCTCGTAGTTGTCCCACACCAACCGGTCATCGACAAAGGGGTTGCCATTGCCGTTGTAGTCGGCGCTGTACCGGCAAACGCGATAGTCGCTGGCCGTCGTTCCGATGTTCAAGCCGGTGATTTGCAGGCTGCCCGACCATGTAGGCACAGGGGCGGCAGCCGGAAAAACAACGCAGCTGTAATTGACGAAGGGCTGCGTGACGGGGGACGTGCTGGGGGCGTCGTCAAAGCATTGGTAGGACGACGATGCAGGCGCCGGCACGGTGACCGGGTCCATGATCACGTTGCCGTTTGCATCCTTGACAACAGCACCGTGGGCGTCCACCCGGGGGACGGTGTAGACGCCGCCCGTGAGAATCATGTCCAGGGGCAGAGCGGTCGCTTCAGGGGCACTGGCATTGGCCGGGTTGCTGGTGGAAAAGTTGATGGTGCCGCTCACCAGAAAACCCAGGGCGCTGGTGCAGCCGGCGGCGGCGACGTTGCTCAACGTCAAAGCTGTCGCCGGTGCGATGGAACAAAGCTGCGTGACAAAGCCCGTGACGTTGCTGAACACCCAGACATTGTTGGCAAGTGCGCTGGGTCGGAATGCACTGGTCTTGTTGCCCAGATCAGCCGCGCCCGCCGGAATAGCCGGGTGCCTGTCCTGCGGCTGACGAATGCCGCCGGGCGGCGGGGCGATGCTGAGCGCGCCGGAAAATGCAGGTTCGACCCGCGCCACGAGCGTGGAGAGGTCGAGGGATTGCGATCCGTCTGTCGATTTCGCAGCTCGGTCTTTCCAGGTGACCGTGACCTGAACCGACCTTGCGGCAATCTCGCCGCCGGCGGTCAACTCGCTGACGCTGCGGGTAATCGCGAACGTGGTGTTGGAGTCAGCCAGCGTTCTTCCCCAGGCGTTCGAGACGACGTCGTTTTCGTAGTCAAACTCTGCGGGGTTGGCCGGGTTCGGTTTCTCCAGCGTATAAAAAGAGCGCATCTGCGCCAGGTCGGCCTGGGCGAGCCGTACGGCTTCGCTGCGCTGCTTTGCGACGTCCGCACTGCGGCGCAGGTTACCCATCAGCGTGACCAGAGCGACCATGCCGAAAGACATGACCATCAGCGCGACGAGCGCCTCGATCAATGTCACGCCACGCTGGCGGGAGCGACGAATCAGAAAGACGGCGGGCATCATGGCTGCGGTCCGGTCGTCATTGGACGTTGTCGTCGGTCCAGCCGCCGGGCACGCGGACAAAGCTGCCGACGCGGTTACGCAACTGGTCGGCGATAGCCGGCTGATAGACGATGTCCATGACCCCAGCGGTGGTGACATTGCCTTCGGCCAACAGCATGCCGACGATCATCGAACCGCCGCTCGCGTTGCTCCAATGGACATGCCTGCCGGCCACGAGCATTCCATTCAACCGAAAGGCTCCACTCAGCGTGATGTCACGCCCGGCGATGATGACCACCGGATCCGAGACGCTGCCCAGGGTTTGGCTGCTCTGAATGGTCATGTCGCCATTGACCCAGATGATCCGCTTGCCTGCGGCATAGGCCGCTGCGAGCGTCGCCGCGCAATCCCCACTGCAGGTCACTTGCCGCAACGACGGATGCTGCAAGTAGCGCGCCCTGGTGGCGCCCATGAACATCTTGAAGACGTCCGGAGAGTCTCGAAGGGTGTCGTCCCCCGCAATGCGAGCCTGGCTTGGTGACGTTCCAGGCACGCTGCTGAGCCGGCTCTCGTTGAATCCCGTGACAGTGCCTCCGATGGCATAAAGCGAGCCCGCCGAACGCGGGTCGGTGTTGTGCAAGCCGAGTCCCGTACCGGTCACCGTGACGTCGCCCTTCACGACCAGCGGCGCCGCTGGCGGCGAACGCACGGCACTGACGAGCGCTACTAGCGCCTCATGCACGATCGCGCCCTGCGCTGCCCTGCTATTCAGTTCTCCGCCCGCGCAGGTCGAGACGACGCTTTGCGTACACCCGAGGCTTTTCAGCAGCACGGTGCCGGCACCGGACGGCAAAGCAGCATCATTGAGCGGCTGGATGCGGATGCCGAAGCTGGGCGTGACCGCTGTTCCGGCTGCTGGTGCGGGAGCGGCCCAGGCACCGAGCGCCGGACAGCGACAAGTCCAGCCATTCCCGTTTCGTGTGCAATCCACCAGCGTCGAAGCGACAAAGGCGCCGCTCTGCCTGATGGCGCGATCCGCTACCGACAAGCTCAGGTAGCGGTCAATGAACCGCGTGCCACCCGTGGGAACTGGCTCGCAACTGCCATTGATGGCCTCACCGTTCAATTGTGCAATGCCCCACTCCAGGCCGGCCTCCGCAGCCTCCTGGGCAACGCTGGCCCGGAAATAGCTGCTCGAAATGCGCTGCTCGAACATCATGGTGCGATTGGCGTAGGCGGCCAGCATTGCCATCACCAGAAACAGAACCATGACAACGACGAGCGTTGCTGCGCCGTGCTGAGGCGCGAGGATTCGTGGCCGGGAAATCGCGCTCATGGCGGACAGGCCCCGGTCAGTGCGTCGGCTCGAATCCGCTCGACGCCGCTCAACGTTCTGATGATATTGGGGTCGTGGTTGGCCTGACCCCTGATCGTGAACGATACGCGCCGCACAATCTGCTGCGGCGGCGGCGGACAGGCCGCGCCGGCACATGGATTGTCACAGAACCCATTCAAATCCGACGCTTGCGACGTGATGTCGATATCGAAACCAATGATCTTGACGGATTCAGGATCGGTGATGGGTTGCCAGTTATCCACTCCATTCGCGACTCCAAGCTTCAAATATAGAACATTATTTCCCTTGTTCCATTTGATGCCGAATTGTTCATTGTCGAATGGCGTGTCTTTGAAATTCTTGGCGACGCGAGAATAGCTGTAGCTTAGTTCGCGGCTGTATGTGGTGTCGCTTCTGACAGCGCTGGCATACGGGCTGGCGCTCGCCGCCCGCGCCGGCACTTCAAAAGGCGTACCCACGCCAGAGGCCGGCTGCCAAACGGCATATTGCGCGAACCCACGGTAACCCGCCCGCCGGATATCCTGCTGCAGGATGTCAGCGGCCGTGCGCAAGTCCTGCTGGACCTGGACTTCGAGCATCAGCCGGCGGTGCTCATTGATCTGATTGACAGCCACCATGGAGGCACCCGCAGCAACGATCAGGCCGATTGTGATGCCCACCATCAGCTCGACGAGGCTGAGGCCGCGCTGATTTCGGCGGTGAATCGAGTTCAGCATGTCGGAAATCCCCCGACCCGCCCAACTGGCGAACATGTCTTGGCGAGGCCAGCATCATTGATGCTGACTACCAGCTGTGCGCCAGTCCGCTTGCCAGTTACGGTGAGCGTGACATCCCTCTCTGATTGAACGCGATTCTTGCGAATAAAGGAAAAGGCTTGGTTCAAACCCGACCATGCTGACGCCGTGGCCTTGAATGTCACGCCTTTATCGTTGGGCAACTGGTAAAGACGCAACAACCTGGCGCTGCCGTTTGTGGGGCAGATTTGCGCTGGCGGGTTGAAGCACTTGCATCGATCAACGAGTGCATGGGTGACAAGTGCAGCACAACTCATCCGCTTGTTAGGGTCGTCTTCGACATGCACAGTCACACCGGCACCAATCACGTTAGCTTCCGATTTGGCAAAGGCGATCAAGTTACTCAATTCACCGGCCGCAGCAATCACACGGCGACGTTCCATAAAGTCGGATAG
>NZ_JBQVNP010000025.1:0-47660 GCF_052436255.1 Roseateles sp.
GGCTTCGGCGCCGACGCCGGTGACCAGGCGCGTGTTCAGCAGCGAGGCCAGCAGCCGTGCCCACCAAGCGCTGCGCGCGCCGCCGCCGACCAGCCACAGCGATTCGGCCGCGCCACCGCCGGCCTGCAAGGCCTGCCAGCCGTCCAGCAGGCCGAAGCCCACGCCTTCGAGCACGGCATAGCCCAGCGCCGCGGCGTCGTGCTCATGCGTGAGGCCGAAGAACACGCCTTGCGCGTTGGCGTCGTTGTGAGGCGTGCGTTCGCCGCTGAGGTAGGGCAGGAAGATCGGCGCCCGCTCGCGCTGGGCCGGCGTCAGTGCCGCGACCTTGTCGATGAGGGCCGCCTCGCTGGCCTCGCCCAGCAGCTGCGTGACCCAGCGCAGCGCGCTGGCCGCGCTGAGCATGACGCTCATCTGGTGCCAGGTGCCCGGCAGTGCGTGGCAGAAGGCATGCACGGCGCGGGCGGGGTTGGGGCTGAAGGCGGGGTTGCACAGGAAGATGACGCCCGAGGTGCCGAGCGACAGGAAGCCCTGGCCGGGTTTGACGACGCCCATGCCGACGGCACTGGCCGCGTTGTCACCGCCGCCGCCTGCGATAGGAATGCCGGATTGCAGGCCCCAGCGCGCGGCCAGGTCTTGCTTGAGACCGGCACTCGGTTCGCTGCCTTCGACGAGGCGCGGCATGTGGCTCTCGTTCAACCCGGTCAGCGCCAGCGCTTCGGGAGACCAGCGGCGCCGGGCCACGTCCAGCCACAGCGTGCCGGCGGCGTCGCTCATCTCGCTGACGAACTCGCCGCTGAGTTGCAGGCGCAGCCAGTCCTTGGGCAGCAGCACCTTGGCGACGCGGGCGAACAGCTCGGGCTCATGCTGGCGCATCCAGGCCAGCTTGGGCGCCGTGAAGCCCGGCATCGCCAGGTTGCCGGTGATGGCCGGCAGCTCGGGGCAGGCGGCCATCATCTCGGCGCACTGCGCTGCGCTGCGGCCGTCGTTCCACAAGATGGCCGGCCGCAGGACGCGGTCGGCGGCATCCAGCGTGACAGCGCCATGCATCTGGCCGGACAGGCCGATGCCGCGCACCTGCGCGAGTGCGGCACCGTGCTCGCCCTTGAGCTTGGCCATGCCGGTATCGAGCGCGGCCCACCAGGCGGCGGGGTCCTGCTCGCTCCACAGCGGCTGCGGGCGCTGCAAAGTGAGCGCGACGCCGGTGGTGGCGACGATGTGGTGCCGTTCGTCGAGGAGCAAGAGCTTGAGCTCAGACGTGCCGAGGTCGATGCCTAAGAACATGGGTCAGTGATCCAGATGCGGGAATGCAACCACAGAGACGCAGAGACACGGAGAAATCTTCTCTGTGCTTGCTCTGTGCCTCCGTGGCTCTGTGGTCGTCTTGGCTTTAGACGAAGTTGTTGACGACGTTTTCCAGGCGCTCCTGGCGGCCCGAGCGCGGCTGCGGCGAGATGCCCTGTGCGTGCACGATTTGAGCCAGGTCGTCCAGGCTGGCGCCGCCGTGGATATTCTGGCCGAGCTCGCCGTTCCAGCCGGCATAGCGCTCGCTGACGGCCTTTTCCAGCTGGCCGCTCTCGAACAGGGCGGCCGCGCTGAGGAAGGCACGCGCCATCGTGTCCATGCCACCGATGTGGCCTTCGAGCTGGTCGGTCGGGTCGATGGACTGGCGGCGCACCTTGGCGTCGAAGTTGGTGCCGCCCGTCGTGAAGCCACCGGCGCGGATGATCTCCAGCATGGCCGGAACCAGGGCCGCGTGGTTGTTGGGGAACTGGTCGGTGTCCCAGCCCAGCTGCTCGTCGCCGCGGTTGGCGTCGATGGAGCCGAAGATGCCCAGGGCGCAGGCCGTGGCCACTTCATGCTCGAAGCTGTGGCCGGCCAGCGTGGCGTGGTTGACCTCGAGGTTGACCTTGACCTCGTTCTCCAGGCCATAGGTCTTCAGGAAACCGTGGACCGTGGCGCTGTCGTAGTCGTACTGGTGCTTGGTGGGTTCCTGCGGCTTGGGCTCGATGAGGATGGTGCCCTTGAAGCCGATCTTGTGCTTGTGCTCGACGACGGCGGCGAGGAAGCGGCCGTACTGGGCCAGCTCGCGCTTGAGGTCGGTGTTGAGCAGGGTCTCGTAGCCTTCGCGGCCGCCCCACAGCACGTAGTTCTGGCCGTCCAGGCGGTTCGTCCACTCCAGCGCATGCTTGACCTGCGCGGCGGCGTAGGCGAACACCTCGGGGTCGGGGTTGGTGGCCGCGCCGCTCATGAAACGCGGGTTGGAGAACAGGTTGGCCGTGCCCCACAGCAGGCCGATCTTCTGGTCCTGCATCTTCTTGGCAGCGGCTTCAAGCAGGCCGTCGAGGATGCGGTTGGACTCGGCGAGGTTGGCGCCTTCAGGGGCCACATCGCGGTCGTGGAAGCACCAGTAGGGCAGGCCGAGCTTGCCGAAGAAATCGAAGGCGGCGTCGAGCTTGCCGTAGGCGCCCTTGACCGGGTCGGTCTCGGAAAACCAGCTGCGTGCATGGGCGGTGGCACCGAGGCCGAAGATGTCCTCGCCCTTCCAGCAGAAGTTGTGCCAGTAGCAGACGGCGGGGCGCAGGTGCTCGGCCAGCGTCTTGCCCATCACCACGCGCTTGGCGTCGTACCAGCGGTAGGCCAGCGGGTTGGTGGAGGTGGGGCCTTCGTAGGCCACGTTGGGGAGGTCGGAATAGGCGGTGCTCATGGCGGGTTCCTTGACTAGCGGGATCAGTTGGGTGTGGATGGGGGTTCAGGCGGTGGCCGGCACCGCGGCGGGGCCGGCGTCGTCATCGGGGTTGACGCCGGCCTTGCGGCGGCGCTCGGCGAGCTCGCCGGCCATCTGCAGCGTGGTCTGCTTGTTCAGCTTGTTGAAGAGCATGCAGACGGCGCAGGCGGCGAACAGCGCGCCGACGAAGATGCTGGACATGAAGCGGTAGCCCTCGATGGCATTGGGCGCGGCGGGCGCCTGCGTGTCGTAGCCGAACAGGCCGGCCAGGATCCACAGCAGCGCCGCAGAGCCGAGCGCCAGCCCCGTCTTCAGCGAGAAGCCGATGGTGGCGAACACCATGCCGGTGAAGCGCCGGCCGGTCTGCCATTCGGAGTAGTCGGCGGCGTCGGCATACATGGCCCACATGACGGCGCAGGTCGGCGCGTAGACGATGGCGCCGAGGATCTGCAGGCCCAGCATGGCCCACACGGCGGAGGGCGGCAGCAGGTAGAGGGCGCAGGCCGTCAACGTCGACAGCGCAAAGCAGGCGATCGCCACCGTGCGCTTGCCGAAGCGCGCCGACAGGCCCATGGACAGCATGATGACGATGATGGTCGTCGCGGTGCCGGCCATGTTGATGATGCTGTTGAACACATCGGCCACGTTGGAGCTGGCGAGCTGCTCGCGCGTGCCGTGCACGATGTAGCCGAGGCTGTCGGCCAGGCTGCCGGTGCTTTGCAGGTCGGGCGTCGTCAGGCCGACGGCGGCCAGGAAGTCGAACATCGCCGCCTTGTCGGCGTAGTGGTGGTAGTAGTTGTAGTGGGCGCCGCCGCGCAGGGCCAGCATCGCGAAGTGGAAGAGGGTGTAGGCCACCAGCGCGATCCATGGGCCGTTCTTCAGCAGGTCGGTGAAGTCCTGGCGGGGCGAGCTGCGGGTCTCGACGATGGGCTTGATGCGCTCCTTGGTCGTGAAGAAGGTGACCAGGAAAAGCACCAGGCAGGCAGCGGCCCAGATCGTCATCGTGACCTGCCAGCCATGCGCGCGGTCGGCGCCCTGCGCGAACTTGGCCACCAGTGGCAGCGTCAGGCCGCCGACCGCGAACTGCGCCACGTTGACCGACACGAAGCGGTAGGAGTTGAGCTTGGTGCGCTCGTTGAGGTCCGCCGTCATGACGCCGCCCAAAGCGGAGTAGGGCATGTTGTTCATCGAGTACAGCGTCATCAGCAGCGTGTTGGTGATGCCGGCGTAGGCCACCACCATGCCGGTGCTCCAGCCCCAGGCCGGGTCGGGCGACGTGTAGGCCAGCACCATGACGACGGCCCAGGGCACCGAGGTCCACAACACCCATGGGCGGAACTTGCCCCAGCGCGTGTTGGTGCGGTCGGCCAGCACGCCCATGATGGGATCGAAGACGGCGTCCCACAACCGCGGCCACAGCAGGATCGCCGCGGCCGTGCTCGCGCTCAACCCGAACACGTCCGTGTAGAAGTTCAGCTGGAACAGGATCATGGACATGAAGACCAGGTTTGCAGCCGCGTCGCCGCAGCTGTAACCGGCCTTCTCCATGAAGGACAGGGGTTGGTGGGTGGTGGCCATGGGTTTTGTCTCGTGTCGTTGTTCTGGCGTGGACGGAGCTCAATGTCGAAATGCAACCACAGAGGCACAGAGGCACAGAGGAGATACGGAGAAGGCCTTTCTCTGTGGCTCCGTGTTTCTGTGGTTGCCTTTGGTTTTCATTCCAGGGCCTCGTAGCTGAAGTGATCGAAGTCCGCCGCAAGCCGCTGGCCGGACAGGTCCTGGCAGGCGATGCCGATGAAGTTGCCGGTGAAGCCGAAGCTGCGCGCGAAACCATTGACGAACTGGGTCGCAAACTCGTCGCTGAGCATGGCGGTGTCCAGCGCCGGGCCGAAGGCGGTCCAGGCCTTGCCATCTTGCGCGTAATGGAACTGGTAGGTGGCGTGGCTGAACTCGACGGCCAGGTCCACCGGCCCGTCGGCCAGCTCGACGGCGCTGGTGGGCTCGCTGAGCGCCGCGTCGCGGTTGACGGTCAGGCGCAGCACGCGCCGGCCGCTGTCGACGTCGCGGCTGACGTGCAGGTAGGCGTGGTTGCTGGTGTTGTAGTAGGCGACGAGGCCGGCCATCTGCTGGAAGAGTGCGGGCGCGAACTCCAGGCGCGTCTCGACGCGGCAGTTGAAGTGCTGCTGGCGGCGCGCGACCAGGCTCTGGTCGAACAGACTCATCAGCGACTCGCGGCCCTTCAGGCGCAGGAAGCCGGGGCGCTCGGTGAGCGTGATCCAGCTGTCATCGAAGGGCAGGCGCAGCGAGTTCAGGTGGGGGTTGAGCGTCGCGGTGTCGAAGTCGTCGCGCGGCGCTTCGGCCGGGAAGACATGCTCGGGCAGGCCGGGTTCGGCCACCTGCAGTCGCGGCGCATTGCCGCCGCCCGCGATCTCGGGCCAGTCGTCGTCACGCCAGACGATGCGCTGGATGCCCGTCTCGCGGCCCAGCGGGCAGTGCAGGTTCTCGTAGACGCCGTTTTGCTGGTCGGCGTTCGGGCCGCTCCATTCCAGTGGCCGGCCGCAGAGGTGGGCCAGGTACCAGTCACCGTTCTGCGTCTCGACCAGGCTGGCATGGCCGCTGCGCTGCAGGCCGTCGGTGGGCTGCTGCCAGGCGGTCAGCAGCGGGTTGCCGGGCAGCGTCTCGTAAGGGCCGTCGATGGCGCGCGAGCGCGCCAGCGTCACGGCATGCTCGTAGAAGGTGCCGCCCTCGGCCGTCAGCAGGTAGTACCAGCCGTTGCGGCGGTACAGGTGCGGGCCTTCGACAACGCCAAGCTCGGTGCCGGCATAGATGTTCTTCACCGGCCCGACCAGGCGCCTGGCCTCGTGGTCGTACTGCTGCAGCAGGATGCCGTTGAAATGGTTCTTGCCCGGCACATGCGTCCACTGCTGGTTGATCAGCCAGTGGCGGCCATCCTCGTCGTGGAACAGGCTGGGGTCGAAGCCCGAGCTGTTCAGGTAGATGGGCTCGCTCCAGGGGCCGTCGATGCTGGGCGCGGTGATGAGGTAGTTGTGCGTGTCCTTGAAGGCGCCGATGGTGCTGCGCACGTCGGTGTAGATCAACCAGAACTGGCCGCCCGAATAGCTCAGGCAGGGCGCCCAGACGCCGGCCGAATCGGGGTGGCCGGTCAGGTCGAGCTGGCTCTTGCGGGTGCAGGCATAGCTGTGGTGCCGCCAGTGCTTGAGGTCGCGCGAATGGTGGATGCGCACGCCGGGCCACCACTCGAAGGTGGAGGTGGCGATGTAGTAGTCGTCGCCAACGCGGCAGATCGAGGGGTCGGCATGGAAGCCCGGCAGGATGGGATTGGTGATCATGGGTCGGAGAGCGGGAGGGTCAGGCGGCCGCGGCCAGACGGCTGGCGGCGATCAGGGGGCGGGTGAGTCGGTAGCGCGCCAGGGCGGCGGCGCCCACGGCCACCGCGTCGGCGCCAAAGCGCGACAGGGTGACCAGTGGTGGCGTCAGGCCCGCGGCGGCGGCATTGCTTTCCAGCGTGCGGAAGGCGTGTTCGAGAAACGGGGCGCCAAGTTCGACCGCGGCGCCGCCGAGCACGATGCGTGCGGGGTCGTAGGCGGCGCAGAGATTGCCGAGCAGCATGCCCAGATGCCGGCCCGCGCTGGCGACGGCCTCGACGCTGTCGGCCTGCTTGGCGCGCAACCGGCGCTGCACCTCGGCCAGGCCGCCGGCTGCGTCACAGGCGCCCAGCATGGCGCGAAAGCCGATCAGGGCTTCGGCACAGCCGCGGCGGCCGCAGCTGCAGCGCGGGCCGTCGATCTCCAGCGTCATGTGGCCGACCTCGCCAGCCAGGCCGCGCGCGCCGGTCAGCAACCGGTCCTCGACGACGACGCCCGCGCCGACGCCCAGGCCCAGGCTGAGGTAGATCAACGGGTCGGAGCGGCTGTCGGTGCCGAACTCCAGCTCGCCCAGCGCCGCCACATCGGCCTCGTTCTGCACGAACAGCGGCAGGCCCTGCAGCGGCGTGCCGCGCAGATGCTCGGCCAGCAGCCGGCCCACCGGCAGATCGCGCCAGCCGAGGTTGTGGGCGAAGTGCAGGTGGCCGGTTTGCTCATCGACGCCACCGGGCAGGCCGACGCCGATGCCGATGACCTGCTGGGCCGGCGTGTCCAGCCGCGCCTGCATCTGCTGCAGCAGCTTGGCCGCGCGCACCAGGGCCAGGTGGGGATCGCGGCTGGCGTCCAGCGGCGAGCGCGCGCGGGCCAGCACGTCGCCGGTCAACGAGGTGGCGACGACCTGCACCCCGTCCACGCCCAGTTCGGCACCCAGCAGCGCCAGGCGCCCCGGATGCACGAACAGTGGCGTGGGTCGGCGGCCCAGCTCGCCGGTGGCGACGACCTCGCGCTCCAGCAGCCAGCCCTCGGCGAGCAGCTCCTTCACCAGGGCGCTGACGGTGGACTTGGTCAGCTGCAGCGACTCGGCCAGCGCCGCGCGCGACTGCCCGGGCCAGGCGCTCAGCTGCCGCACGATGGCCATGCGGTTGAGGTCCTTGAGCAGGTGTTGGTCGGCGGTGAACTGCATGCCGGCCTTCAGAGGGTTTGCGGCCGGCCCGCGGCGTGGGGGCGGCCGGCGTGCAGCAAGGCCAGGCCGATCAGGCCCACGCCGATGGCGGCCGTCAGCGCCTGCGCCGCGCCCGAGAACTTGGCCGCGGCGACGCAGGCATCCCAGTTCGCGGCGATGACCCAGGCCAGCAGCGCGCCGGCCGTCGTCAGCAGCCCGCCGACAACGAGCAGCGGGCGGTGCGCCTGGTGCATGTCCATGCCGGCGTCGACATCCACGCGGTCGAAGCGGCCTCGGAACCACAGCCAGAAGATGCCCAGGCTGGTCAGGTGCATCAGCCCGGCGAACACGAACACCCATTGCTGCGTGCCCGTCCACTGCACGGCCAGGGCCGCCAGCAGTGCGATGAACATGCCGCCGATGCCGCCTGCCGTGGCGCCCAGGCCGATGACGGCGCCGGAGACCTTGGTTGGGAACAGGTCGGTCGCCGACGTCAGCAGGTTGGCCGACCAGGCCTGGTGGCAGGCCGTGGCCAGCGTGATCAGGCCGACGCAGAGCGCGAAGCTGTCGCTGTAGTAGGCCAGGATGGCGCCCGGCATGCAGGCCGCGGCCAGGCCCATGGCGGTCATGCGCGCGCGGCCGACCGACCAGCCGCGCTGCAGCAGCGTGCTTGACAGCCAGCCGCCGAAGATCGAGCCGACGCTGGAGCCGAGGTAGATCAACGCGACGAGGCCGGCGCTCTTGAGCGGGTTCTGGCCGCGCTCGCGCTCCAGATAGGACGGCAGCCAGAACAGGAAGAACCACCAGACCGGGTCGGTCAGCAACTTGCCAATGAGGAAGGGCCAGATCGCCCGGAAGCGCAGCAGCGCCGTCCAGGGGAGCTTGACGGCCTGCTCCTGCGGGGCCTGGCCCGACTGGATGTGGGCCAGTTCAGCGCGGGACACGCGCGGGTGGCGTTCGGGGGCGTGGTAGCCGTGCTGCCAGAAGATCAACCACACCAGGCCAGCAGCGCCGATGGCGACGAAGGCGAACTGCCAGCCGAAGCTGAGCGCCAGCCACACGGTGATGGGCGAGGCGATGATGCCCAGTGCCGTGCCGGAGTTGAAGATGCCGGTGGCGAGCGCCCGCTCTTGCTGCGGGAACCAGGTCGCCACGGCCTTGATGGCAGCGGGGAAGTGGGCGGCCTCGGCCATGCCGAGCAGGAAGCGCACGATGATCAGGCCCAGCACCGAGGCGACCAGCCCATGCGCGGCCGCCGCTGCGGACCACATCAGCAGGGCCACGGCCAGGCTGCGCTTGACACCAAAGCGGTCGATGGCGATGCCGATCAGCGGCGGAAAGGCGGCATAGGCGGCGGTGAAGGCGAAGGTGATCCAGCCATAGTCGGCATCGGTCAACGCCAGGCCGCCGGCTTCGAGAGGTTGCTGCAGGCTGGTCTTCAGCACCGACAGCGCGTTGCGGTCGATGTAGTTGATGGTCGTCGCGACGAAGAGCAGGGCGCAGATGACCCAGCGCTGCCGGCCCACCGGCATGGCCGTGGAGGTCAGCATCACGCCACCCTGAGCGAGGTCGCCATGGGCGCAGTGGCGCGCGCGGATGTCGCGGGAGCCGGGGCGGCGTGGTCAGGGGTCAATGTGCGGTCTCCGGGACGGGGCGCTCGGCGGCGCCTCTGAGGAAAGGCTTGGAAAAGCTTGTTATAGGCTCAAATGTAGCGCTACCATTTTGCTTTGCGCAAGCGAGAAATCTCTAACATTCCCGCGAGTCCGGGGTGGCGACACCGCGGCGGGGCTCACTCTGAGGAGACCGAATGAAGACATGGGCCCAAGCCCTGGCCGGCGCGCTGCTGGCTGCCGTGCTGCATCCCGCCTGGAGCGCGACGCCGGAAGACGGCTATGAACTCTGGCTGCGCTACCGAGCGCTACCCGCGGCCAATCAGGCGGCGCTGCCCCGCAGCGTCGTGCATGCGCAGCCGGCGTCTGCGACGCTGCAGGCCGCCGTTGCCGAACTCAGGCGCGGCGTGGCGGGCTTGGGCGGCCGCCCACTGGCGTCCGCGAGCAAGCCCGCCAACGGCGCGCTGGTGTTGGCGACACCGGCGAACGCACCGGCCGGCCTGAGCCTGCCCTGGGCCGACCTGGGCCCCGAGGGCTATCTGTTGCGCAGCACCCGACTGCAGGGGCGGGCGGTGACCGTCATCGCGGCCAACTCCGACATCGGCCTGCTCTACGGCAGCCATGCCTGGCTGCGTGCGGCGCAGACCGGGGTCGATCTGGGCAGGCTGGATGCGCGTTCGTCGCCCCGCTTGAGCCTGCGCCTGCTCAACCACTGGGACAACCTGGACCGCACGGTCGAACGCGGCTATGCCGGCGCGTCGATCTGGGACTGGTGGAAGCTGCCCGACATCCGCGATGCGCGCTATGTCGACTACGCCCGCGCCAATGCCTCGCTGGGCATCAACGGCACGGTGCTGAACAACGTCAACGCCAAGGCCGATTCGCTGACCGCGCCCTTCCTGGCCAAAGCCGCGGCGCTGGCCGACGTGTTCAGGCCGCATGGCATCAAGGTCTACCTGTCGGCGCGCTTTTCGTCCCCGGCGGAGCTGGGCGGCTTGAAGACCTCCGACCCGCTGGACCCGGCCGTGCGGGCCTGGTGGAAGACCAAGGCGGCAGAGATCTACAAGGTCATTCCCGACTTCGGCGGCTTTCTTGTCAAGGCGAACTCCGAGGGCCAGCCCGGCCCGCAGGACTATGGCCGCAATCACGCCGACGGCGCCAACATGCTGGCTGAGGCCCTGGCACCCCACGGTGGCGTGGTGCTGTGGCGCGCCTTCGTCTACTCGCCCGACGCGAGCGACCGCGCCGCGCAGGGCTACGCGGAGTTCAAGCCGCTGGACGGCAAGTTCGCCCCCAACGTCATCGTGCAGGTGAAGAACGGCGCCATCGACTTCCAGCCGCGTGAGCCCTTCCATCCGCTGTTCGGGGCCATGCCCGCCACGCCGCTGGCGCTGGAGCTGCAGATCACCAAGGAATATCTCGGCTTCTCGACCCACCTCGTCTACCTCGGCCCGATGTTTGAGGAAACGCTGAAGGCCGACACCCGCGTCAAGCCACAGGGTGCGACGGTGGCCGCCCAGGTGACCGCGATGGCCGGCGTGGCCAACATCGGCACCGACCGCAACTGGAGCGGCTCCCACTTCGACCAGGCCAACTGGTATGCCTACGGGCGCATGGCCTGGGACCATGAGCTGGCGGCGGGGGATGTGGCGCGTGAATGGGTGCAGCAGACCTTCACCGTCAAGCCGCCTGCGGTTGACGCGATCGTCGCCATGATGCTGGCCTCGCGCGAGGCGGCGGTCGACTACATGACGCCGCTCGGCCTGCACCACCTGATGGGCACCGGCCATCACCACGGCCCGGCGCCGTGGGTTGACAACCTGGAGCGTGCCGACTGGAACCCGGTCTACTTCCACCGCGCCGCGCGCGACGGCATTGGCTTCGACCGCTCGCCGCGCGGCAGCAATGCGGTGGCGCAGTACGCGCCCGAGCTGGCGCAGCGCTTTGCCGACCCGGCCACGACGCCCGAGAACCTGCTGCTGTGGTTCCATCGGCTGCCCTGGGATCACCGCATGGCCTCGGGCCGCACGCTGTGGGCCGAGCTGGTGTCACGCTACGACCGCGGCGTGGCGACGGTGGGCGACCTGCGCCGGCGCTGGGCCGCGCTGCAGGCCGACATCGACCCGCAGCGCCATGCCGAAGTCGCCGCCTACCTGGCCGTGCAGGAGGCCGAGGCGCGCTGGTGGCGCGATGCCTGCGTGGCCTACTTCCAGGCGGTCTCGGGCCTGCCATTGCCGGCCGGCGTGCGGCCGCCGGAGCGGTCGCTGGAAGAGTACAAGGTGTTGCAATTCAACTTCGCGCCGGGCCGCGGCGGCTGAGAATGCGCGGCCCAAATATGATTGCGCAAACAACCCCACCCTCGTTCGAAGGACCCCTTTGAAGCCAACCGCTCGCTCCGGGCGCAGTCCCAAGGTCGCCACCATCGCCGATGTCGCCCAGCTCGCGGGGGTATCGCCGATGACGGTGTCGCGGGTCATCAATGGCGAGCAGAACGTACGCCCCGGCACGCGCGAGAAGGTGCAGGCCGCCGTCGCCGAGCTGAACTACCTGCCCAACCAGGCAGCGCGTCATCTGGCCGGGTCGGAGCCCATCCGCATCGGCATGCTCTACATCGACCCGACGGCCGGCTACCTCAACGAGTTTCTGATCGGTCTGCTCAACAAGGCCACGCTGCGCCATGTGCAGCTGGTCGTGCAGCGCTGCGAAGCGGCGCGTGACGGCGAGGAGAAGCCGGTCTCCGAGATGATCGCCAACGGCATCGACGGCCTCATCCTGCCGCCGCCCTTCTGCGATTCACAACCCCTGCTCAAGCTGGTTGCCGAGACCGACACGCCGGCCGTCGTCGTCTCCAGCGGCGTGCCGCCCGAGGCCGTCTGCGCCGTCGGCATCGATGACTATCAGGCCGCCTATGACATGACGCGCCACCTGCTGAACCTGGGCCACCACCGCCTGGGCTTCATCATCGGCGACCCCTACCAGAGCAGCAGCTCGCGCCGCCTGGCGGGCTTCCATGCCGCGATGACCGACGCGGGCCTCAACATCGCCGAGGAAGAGGTTGTCGCCCAAGGCATGTTCACCTACCGCTCGGGCCTGGATGCGGCCGAGTTCCTGCTGTCGCAGGAGCAGCGGCCGACCGCCATCTTCGCCAGCAACGACGACATGGCCGCGGCCACCGTGGCCATCGCCCACCGCATGGGCCTGGACGTGCCCAGCGACCTGACCGTCGTCGGCTTCGACGACGCGCCGCTGGCCACCACCATCTGGCCCGAGTTGACCACCGTGCGCCAGCCCATCATGGAGATGGCCGGCGCAGCCGTCGACCTGCTGGTGCGCCACATCCGCGCCCGCCGCAGCGGTGAGCCGCTGCCCTGCGAGCATGAGCTGATGGCCTTCGAGCTGGTGCGCCGCCAGTCCGACGCCGCCCCGCGCCTGCGTCCGCCATTGCGCAAGGGCGCCTAATTCTGAAAGCCAAAGGCATCCACAGAGGCACAGAGGCACAGAGGCACAGAGAAAAGCCTCCCTTGTAGTTCCTCCGTGTCTCTGTGCCTCTGTGGTTGCATTCCTGCCTCCATCTCTATGACTCCACTCTCCGCCCCGCGCTTCAAGCGCCTGCTGCTGACCGGCGCCGCCGGCAACCTGGGCCGCGTGCTGCGGCCCCGCATGAAGCACTACTGCGATGTGCTGCGCCTGTCCGACCTCGCGGCGATGGACCCCGCCGGTGCCGGTGAAGAGGTCGTGCAGGCCCCGCTCGAAGACCTGGCGGCCATGCAGTCGCTGTTGAAGGATGTGGACGCCGTGCTGCATTTCGGCGGCGTGTCCATCGAGAAGCCCTTCGACGTCGTGCTGCCGGCCAACATCGTGGGCGCCTACAACGTCTACGAGGCCGCCCGCCAGCGCGGCACCAAGCGCATCGTCTTCGCCAGCTCCAACCACGTGACCGGCTTCTACAGCCAGGGCGAGACGATCACGCCGCAGGCCACGCCGCGGCCGGACAGCTATTACGGCCTGTCCAAGGCCTTCGGTGAAAACCTGGCGCAGTTCTATTTCGACCGCTACGGCCTGGAGACGGTGTCGCTGCGCATCGGCTCCAGCTGGCCGGTGCCGACCGACCGCCGCATGCTGTCGAGCTGGCTGAGCTTCGATGACCTGGAGCGCCTCATCGTCGCGGCGCTCAGCGCGCAGGTCGTCGGCCATAGCGTCATCTATGGCATGAGCGACAACCGTTCGACCTGGTGGGACAACTCGACATCCCGGCACATCGGCTTCAAGCCCGAAGACAGCTCCGAGCCCTGGCGCGCCGAGGTCGAGGCGGCCCAGCCCTATGTGGACCCCCGCCTTCCCGAGGTGCGTTGCCAGGGCGGCCAGTTCGTCACCCTCGGTCCGTTCGAGAAGGCGCCCCAGGGATGAAGATCGCCTTCACGCCCAACACGCGCCGGCCTGACCCGGCCATCGAGGTGCTGGACGAGGCCTTCCTGCCGCTGCGCCTCTTCCCCGCCGGCATCGAGCAGCTCGCCACCGGCCTGGCCTGGGCCGAGGGGCCGGTGTGGTTCGGCGACGGGCGCTATCTGCTGGTCTCCGACATCCCCAGCAACCGCATCCTGCGCTGGGACGAGACCACGGGCGCCGTCAGCGAGTTCCGCAACCCCAGCCAGAACGCCAACGGCCATGTGCGCGACCGGCAGGGGCGCTTGGTCAGCTGCGAGCACCTGACGCGGCGCGTCACCCGCACCGAGCACGACGGCCGCATCACGGTGCTGGCCGACCGCTACCGGGGCAAACGCCTGAACTCGCCCAACGACATCACCTGCGCGGCGGACGGCAGCCTGTGGTTCACCGACCCGCTGTTCGGCATCCTGAGCGACTTCGAGGGCGAGAAGGCCGAGCCCGAGCTGGCCCAGGGCGTCTACCGCATCGACGGCGCGACGGGGGAACTCAGCCTGCAGCTCGACGACCTGAACGGCCCCAACGGCCTGGCCTTCAGCCCCGACGGCAAGACGCTTTACGTCATCGAGAGCCGCGCCAGGCCGCACCGCTGCATCTGGGCCTACGACGTGGACGGCGCGTCATTGGCCGGCAAGCGCCGCTTCGTCGACGCCGGCGGCCCCGGCGCCTTCGACGGCATGGCGGTCGACGTTCAGGGCAACCTTTGGTGTGGCTTCGGCAGCGACGGCAGCGCCGGGGCCGATGCGGCGCTGCTGGATGGCGTCAAGGTCTACGACGCCACCGGCAAGCCGCTGGCCCACATCCACCTGCCCGAGCGCTGTGCCAACCTGTGCTTCGGTGGCGCCAAGGGCAACCGCCTGTTCATGGCGAGCACGCATTCGCTGTACGCGCTTTACGTCAACACGCGGGGCGCGGTGGCTTGAACATCAGCCCGGGCAGGGCGCTGCGCGCGGTGCGCGCGTGCCGTCTTCTCGCTCTTCACAGGGGCGACAAGGGTCGCAAGTGGCTGACGGGGCGGAGGCTCAGGACATGATCAGGTATTCGGGATGCCGCTGCTGGATCTCGTCCACCGACGCCAGGGTGCCGGACAGGTGGTCCCGCACGGCATGCTGCGCCGCTTCGACGTCGCGCGACTCGATGGCCTGGAGGATGACCTGGTGGGCGCCCAGGATCGACTCCGTCTTGCCGACGGTGGGGATGTGCAGCAGCCGAAGCCGGTCGACGTGGCCCGACATGCGCACCACCACCGACCACAGCCGCGGCAGGCCGGCGGCCACGTACATCAGCCGGTGGAACTCCTTGTCGGCAGCGATGAAGCCGAGGAAGTCCTTCCTGGCCGCCAGCTCCTGCTGGCGTGACAGCTGCGCGCGCAGCTGATCGATCACCGCATCGTCATGTGCCAGCGCCAACAGGCGCGCGATCTCGATCTCGATGGAGCGGCGCAGGAAGTGCGCTTCGCGGGCCGCCGGCACATCGATCCGGCTCACCTGCGTCGTGTACTGCGCCCGGATCAGGACCAGGCCTTCCTCGGCCAGCCGGATGAGGGCGTCGCGCACGGGCGTCTGGCTGACGCCGAAGCATTGCGCCAGCTCGGCGCGATCAAGCGCGCTGCCGGGTGCCAGCTCCAGCGAAATGATGGCGGCGCGAAGCGCTTCGACAACCTGCGGCGCCGCATGGCGGGTGGGATCTAGCGTGAAGTTCATCTCGGGTCGAGGGTTGCTGCCGTGCACGCGCACATGCAGGCGGCATTGTCATCGTGGGCGTCAAGGCCCCCTCGGCGTTGGGGCATGGATGTCTTCGGCCTGAGTCGTCATATCTGAGAGCGCTACCGAAATCCTTCCAACATTGCAATACCCAGGACACTTTGAGTTCATCCGTTCACTAATACATTAGTACACACCCTCGTTGACGGTGGATGGCGGCGGCCGTAAATTGGAAATGTGCGCGCTACCATTTCCCTGGGGCGCCTGCTTTTCCCACCGGTCAGTGCCGGATCACAAAACCATACGGAGACCCCCAATGCCCCAATCCTTCATGCGACCGACGCGACGTGCCCCCCAGCGCCTGGCCCTGGGTACGACCTTGCTGGCCGGCCTGATCGCGCAGGCCTATGCGCAGACGGCCACACCCACGGCGGAGCAGCAAAAGCTCGATACCGTTGTCGTGACCGGCATCCGCGCTTCGCTGGAGAGTTCGGTCAATGCCAAGAAGAACGCGATCGGCTTCACCGACTCGATCAGCGCCGAGGACATGGGCAAGTTCCCCGACAGCAACATCGCGGAATCCATCTCGCGCATCCCCGGTGTGACGATGACGCGCGAGATCACCGGCGAAGGCCTGCAGATCCAGATCCGCGGCCTGGGCACCAACTTCACCCGCATCCTGCTCAACGGCGCGCCGGTCGCCTCGGCCTCCACCGGCCGCACCGACACCGGCAGCGCCAACCGGGAAGTCGACATGGACTTCCTGCCCGGCGAACTGTTCAGCCGCGTCAGCGTCATCAAAAGCCCGACCGCCTCGCTGCTGGAAGGCGGCGCGGCCGGCATTGTCGACATGCGCAGCGCCCGCCCGTTCGACCGCAAGGGCTTGCGCACCGCCTTCACGCTGACCGGCACCAAGAACGAGCAGGCCGACAAGTACGGCAATCGTGGCTCCCTGCTGGTCAGCAACACCTGGGACAACAGCTTCGGCGTGCTGGCCGGCGTGGCCTGGTCGACCAACAAGGTCAAGACCACCGGCTTCGAATCCATCGGCTGGACCAATGCCAACCTGTCCGCCACCCAGGGCGCCAGCCTGGGTACGGCACGCAACAGGACCGGCGGCGGCAACTGGACCATCCCGGGCACCGTGCCGGCCAACGCCGGCAACGGCCTGACCGCCGGGGCCACCATCGACGAGGCCTTCCTGCTGGCCCGCAACCCCGGCCTGACGACGCAGCAGCTCGACAACGCCATCATCCCGCGGCTGGGCCGGGCCATGGTCTCCGAGGGCAGCCGTGACCGCCACAACGCCATCCTGTCGCTGGAGGCGCGGCCGAACAGCTCGGTGAAGATGTTCCTCGACACCATCTACGGCAAGAAGAAGAACCAGTTCGAGCGCGTCGACATCAACTGGGTGGGCCGCAACGGCTCGGCCATCCCCGTCAACATGACGGTGGACCGCAGCGACTGCTCGGGAGGCTGCGTCGTCACCAAGGGCACCTTTGCCAACGCGCAATACTTCCTGGAGTACCGGCCCTACACGGAAGAGACCACCTTCCACAGCGTCAACCCCGGCCTCAACCTGAAGATCACCGACGCGATCAGCGTCGACGTGCAGGCCAACAAGACCCGCAGCGATTTCCAGCGCCAGTCGCCCACGGTGCTGTTCCAGACCGTGCTCGGCTCCGGCCTGACGACCGAGTACGACAACACCAGCGGCGTGCCCAAGCTCAAGGCCATCAGCCCGAACGGCAACGCCGACGTACTCAACACGCCCAGCGCCTTCGGCTGGAACGGCGGCCGCCTGAACCAGCAGGATGAACTTCGCGCCATCCGCACCTCCGGCCTGCGCGGCAGCATCGACATCGACGCCGACCTCTTCGAAGTGAAGTTCGGCGGCGCGCATGACAGCGTCTCGCGCCGCATCAACACGCTGGACAACAGCGGCTACTGGGAAAACATCGCCTGCCGCCGCAACGTCAATGTCTTCCTGCCGGGGCCCAACACGGTCAACCCGGGCCCCTGCAACGGCGCCGGCGCCGCCGGGCCGGCGGCCGGCACCTATCCGGGCTATGGCACGGGCTTCACCGCGGGCGCGTCGCCGGCCTCGCTGCAGTTCCTCGGCTCGACGATCCCGAATTCGGCCGTGCCCGGCTACCTGAGGCCGACATCGAACGGCTTCGTCACGCTGGACTGGGGGCGCTTCGCCAAGGACTCCGGCTACCAGGCCGCCCGCGACGCCGCCACCTTCGGCACCGCCAACTCCAACAACAACGTGGCGCCCGGCTTCTTCCAGGAGAAGGTCTCGTCGATCTTCACCGAGGTCAACGGCGAAACGAGCGTGCTCGGCAACACACTGCGCTACAACGCCGGCGCGCGCTATGCGACGACCGAGCAGACCTTCGCCTCCCTCACCATGCCCGCCGACCCGCGCAACGCCGCGCAGAGCCTGGCCGACGGCGGCCGCTACCCGGCACGCGTCGTCGAGAGCCTGACGACCACCACCTACAGCAACTTCCTGCCGTCGGGCAGCCTGGCCTACAACCTGCGCCCGAACGTGCTGGCCCGCGCGTCGCTGTCCAAGACGATCACGCGCGCCGACCCCACGCAGCTGCGTGCACTGGCGCTCAGCTTCACCGACCCGGCGGCACAGAACGGGCAGCTGACCAATCCCGACCTCAAGCCTTACGAGTCCAGGAACACGGACCTGGGCATCGAGTGGTACACGGGGCGCGAGGGCTATGTCGCGCTGGCCTGGTTCAAGAAGGGCATCCAGGGTTTCACGGCCAACCGCACCCTGAACGTGTCCTTCGCCGACCTCAACACCTACGGCGTCAACTGGACCCAGGGCGGCCTGACCGATACGCAGAAGGCCGGTCTCTACACCCGCGCCGGCCTGCCGGTGCCCGCCGACCTGGCGGCCGTGCCGGGCGCCGCTCAGCTGGCGGCGATCAATGCGCTGGGCGTCACGCTGACGCAGACGCAGAACACCGCCGACGAGCTGCAGATCAAGGGTCTGGAGCTGACCGTGCAGCAGCCGCTGGATCTGCTGACGTCCTATCTGAAGGGATTCGGCGTCAGCGCCAACTACACCAAGGTCAAGCAGTCGGGCGCCAATGTGGCCACCGGCGTGCCGCCCTACACCTACAACCTGGCGGCCTACTACGAGGGCCGGTTCGGCGGCTTCCGCGTGACCAAGACCTTCACCAAGGGCTCGCAGTCGAGCGGCGCCGGCCAGAACGGCATCACGGCCGCCGCCTTCTTCGGGCAGGACTACGACCAGGTGGACTTCACGTCACGCGTGAACCTCGGCGAAGTCCTCGGACCGGTCTTCGGCGCCAAGCGCGACCTGCAAGCCACCTTCGACATCTTCAACGTCACCCGCAGCTCGCAACGCACCAACTTCCAGTTCGCCAACGCGCCGTACGCGATCTACGAGCCGGGCCGCACCTACCAGATCGGCCTGCGCGCCAGCTTCTGACCCTATGTGTCTCCGCCAGCGGTCCGGGTGTGGACCGCCGGTGGTTCGATGAGGGCTTCGTCTGCCGCGACGAAGACCCTCATCTTTTTTTTGGCTCGGCAACGGTCTACTTGACCGGTGCCGCGACGACCGGGCAGGTGGTCTCGTTGGGATCGGGGCACTTGGGCGGCTTCTTCGGGCCGATTTGCTGGCCGCTCGTGCCCTTGTTGCTGCCGACGCCGCCGCCGGTGCCGCCGGCCTTAGGCACGGCGCCCGTGCCGGCACTGCCCGTGTTCACGGCGCTCGCGCCGGCGGCGGCCTTGACGACCTTGCTCGTGCCGGTGGCGCCGGCCTGGGGTGTGGGGTCTGCGGCCAGCGCGGCCGTGCTGATCGAGAGCAGCAAGCTCAGCGGACAGGCGATGAATCGGCGCATGGGAGTCCTTTCAATAGCGCAGCAGCGCAAGAAGAGCCGCCCGGTCGGGGCGCGCGGGAGAAGCAGCCAGCGAACGCAGTTCGGCGCGGACCTGTGCCGCATCGGCACGAGTGTCCAGCGCCTGCCCATAGCGCGCCAGTGCTGCCTGGGCGGGGGCCTTGGAAGCAGGGTCGACGACCCACGCCGCCACGGCGGCCAGGCCTTGCGTCCGCACACGGTCCGGGTGCCCGGGCGGCAGCCCCTGGTCCGCCGCCACCTCGGCCTCGCGCAGTGTCTTCAGGGCGAGTTCCGGCGCGCCCAGTTCGAGATGGGCCATACCCAGCAGCGCCAGTCCCAGCCAGCGGTCCGCCGGGCCGGCGGCATTGCCGGCCTGGGCGGCATCAAGCCAGGGCAGTGCCTGCCGCGGCCGGCCCCGGCGCAGTGCGGCCTCGCCCAGGAACACCTGCGCGCGCCAGGCCAGCGTCGAGCCCGGCTCAGGCGAGAAATGCGCCCACGCGGTGCGCAGCCGCGGTTCGGCCAGCGCGGGCCGGCCCGAGCGCAGCTCCAGCCGCGCCAGGGTCAGGCCGAGCAGGGGGCGCATATCGGCGTCGGCCGACGCCTGCACATCGGCCAGGGCCTGCCGGGCCTGGGCCAGCGCGGCCTCGGGCTGACCGTGGTCGAACAGGGCGGTGGCCCACCAGGCACGCGCGTAAAGCGTCTGCATGTGACCCGGGCCGAGCACGCGCGCCAGCTCGCCCACCGCATCGCCCAGCATGGGCAAGGCTTCGGCATAGCGGCCCAGCTCGACTTCGAGCGTCGCCATCGACAGCCGTGCCAGGGCGGCATCGACGGGGCGCGCCGAGCCGGTCGCTGCGGCGACCGCCGCGAACCACTGCCGGGCTTCGTCCCACCGACCCTCGGCACGCGCCAAGGCGGCCAACAGGTCGGCCGCCTTGACATAGCTGCGGTGCTGCGCGGAATGGCGGGCCAGCGCGGTATGGGCTGCCTGCACGAGTTGGGTGCGGGCCTCCGCGAGCTGCCCGGCCTCCAGCGCCATCTCGCCCAGGCTGGCCCGTGCGAACAGCGCGAACTCGTCGTCCCGCGACGCCACCAGGCCGCGCAACAAGGCCTGGGCTTGCGTGACATCGCCCTGCCGTTGCAGCACGGTGGCCAGCTCGAAGGCCACCTCGCGGTGCTCTGGCGTATCGGTGCGGCCGTGCCGCAACGCATGCGCAAGGCTGATCTGCAGCGCCTCGCCCGCCTGCGCCATGTCGCCGTTCTGCACCAGCAGCAGCCCCAGCGGCCGCGCCACTTCGGCCAGCTGCGCCGGGTCGTCGCCCAGGCGCCGCTTGGCCTCCACCCAGCTGCGCCGCAGCAGCTCGACCATCGGCACGGTCGCGCTGCCCGATGCATCCGGGCTGAGCCCGGCCAGCAGCTCCGTCAGTACGCTCTGTACGCGGCGCGTGCGCTGGGCCTCGCGCTCGGCCTCGCGCCATTGCCAGGCGGTGGCCGCCATGCCGGCGAGCAGGCTGGCCAGTACCAGGCCGAGGGCGGCCAGCTGCAGCCGGTAGCGCCGCGCGAACTTGGCGCTGCGGTAGGCCAGTGAGTCGGGCCTGGCGCTGACGGGCTGATGCGCCAGATGGCGCCGCACGTCGTCGGCCAGCGCACTGGCCCCGGCATAGCGCTCCTCGGGCCTGTCCTTCAACGCCCGGGCGACGATCAACCCCAGCTCGCCCCGCAAGCCCGGGCCCGGCTCGCGCTGGCCGGTCAACAGCAGGCAGAGCAGGCGGCCCAGCGCAAACACGTCGGCGGCCGTGCTGACCGGCTCGCCGCGCAGCTGCTCGGGCGCGGCGTATTCCGGCGTCAGGCCGGCCGCCGCCTGCAGCGTCAACTCCGGCCCCGTGTCGTCGGCCAGCAGCTTGGCCACGCCGAAGTCCAGCAGCTTCACCTGGCCATCGGCCGTCACGAGGATGTTGCCGGGCTTGAGGTCGCGGTGCACGACCAGCCGCGCATGCGCATGCGCCACGGCATCGCAGACCTGCAGGAACAGCGGCAGCCGCGCGGCCACCGCGAGGTGACGCGCGCTGCACCAGCTGTCGATGCGTTCGCCCTCCACCAGCTCCAGCACGAGGTAGCGCGTGCGGGTGGCGCCGGTCACGGCCTCGCCGATGTCGAGCAGCTGCGCGATGTTGGGGTGGGTCAGCCGCGCCAGCAGCTCGCCCTCGCGCCGGAAGCGGCCCTGCGCCGACTCGCCGCGCCAGGGGCTGTGCAGCAGCTTGATGGCGGCCTCGCCATGATGGGCGCCATCGCTGCGGCGGGCCCGCCAGACCTCGCCCATGCCGCCGCTGCCCAGCGGTGCGACCAGCGTCCACGCGCCCAGCACCTGGCCGGCCAGCTCCGGTGCGGGATGGGTGTCGGGCAACTGCGCCGGCTCCGCGAGGAAGCCGCCGGCCTCGGCGGCGCGGTCGGCGTCGATGAGGGCCTGCAGCCGCTCGCGCCGGGCCGGCGGCAGCTCGGACAGCAGCGCCTCACGCTCGGCCGGGCTTGCGTCCTGCCAGGCGTCGAACGCAGCCAGCGCGCCGGCCCGGTCGACCGTGTTCATGTTTGCAGGGCGTCGAACAAGAAGGCGCGGGCCTTGCGCCAGTCTCGCTTGATCGTCGGCACCGACACGCCCAGCAACTCGGCGATCTCCTCCAGCTCCAGCCCGCCGAAGAAGCGCATCTCGACCACCTGATGGGCACGGCCGTCGGCGCGCGCCAGCATCTGCAGCACCTCGTCGAGCTTGAGCACGTCGGGCGGCGCCAGCTGCTCCAGCGCGGTGGTGGACAAGGTCACCTGCGCGCCGCCGCCGCGCTTGTCGGCGCGGCGCTCGCGCACATGGTCGACGATGACGCTGCGCATCACCTTGCTGGCGTGGGCGAAGAACTGCGCGCGGTGCAGCGCCGCTTCGCGGCCGTTGCTCTTGAGCCAGACCTCGTGAATCAGCGCCGCCGGCTCCAGCGTCATCGGCGCATGGCCCGCCAGGTGGCTGCGCGCCAGGCGCTTGAGCTCGGGGTAGAGCAGGGTGTAGAGACGGTCGCGTGCGTCGGGGTCGCCACCGGCCAGGGCCGTCAGCAACTGGGTGATCTCGGTCATGGCCGCATGCTGGCGCCAAGCGCGTCACGGCGGAACCCCCAGCTTCCCCTGACAATGCCGGCCCCGGTTCACCGCCCTGATCGCCATGTCCGAAGTCACCCGCCCCGAACTGCCCGACCACCTCAGCGTCGACCCGCGCAGCCCCCACCATGTCGCTGCCGTCTTCGAGCACGACATCGGCATCCGCTTCAACGGCAAGGAGCGCCACGACGTCGAGGAATACTGCATCAGCGAAGGCTGGGTCAAGGTGCCCGCCGGCAAGACGCTGGATCGCAAGGGCCGGCCGCTGTGCATCAAGCTCAAGGGCGTGGTCGAGGCTTTCTACCGCTGAGCCTGCAGCACCAGCGCTGCCGCCAGCAGCAGCGCGACCCACCCCGGATGCCGGCCACGCGTGCTCCACAGCACGAGCGCGGAACCGAACGCCAGCGCGGTGCCGATGACGCTCTCGACGACGCCCGCCGACGCGGCCTGCATGGCGGGTCGAGCCAGCCACAGCAGCAGCGCCGCCAGCGTCCAGCCGAGCACCGTCACCAGGTGCCAACTGGCCCACACGATGCGTGTCTGGTATTCGCGCAGCGCCGGCTGCCCGCCGGTCGGCACGATGCCGCCGCGGCGCAGATGCCGGAAGATCATCAGCTCCGCCATCACCGAGTGCACGAGGCCGGTCAGCCACAGCAGCGCCGCGGCGCCGATCAGCCAGGCGTTCATGCCGGCCTCCTTTGCAGCCTGAGCTTGAGCCCGCCTTCGGGCCTCAGGGTGACGGCCATGCGTGGCCTGGGCGCCGCGCGGCGGGTCGGCGCCAGCTCGAAGCGCTGCAGCAGCAGCGCTGCGATCAGCGTCATTTCCAACATCGCGAAATGCTGGCCCAGGCAGACGCGAGGGCCCAGGCCGAAGGGGATATAGGCGCCGCGCGGGATGGCGTGCGCGGCCTGGCCGAGAAAACGTTCGGGCTTGAAGGCCAGCGGCGCATCCGGCCACCCCCTCGGGTCGCGGTGCAGCAGCCAGGGCGTCACCCGCACGAGGGTGCGCGCAGGCAGGCGCACGTTGCCGAGCGTGATCTCGCGCGTCAACCGGCGGGTCATGACGGCGGCGACCGGCGGGTACAGGCGCATCGCCTCCTTCAGCGTGGCGCAGAGAAACGGCAGGGCACTCGCGTCGTCGGCCGTCGGCGTGCGGCCGGCCAGCACGGCGTCGACCTCGGCACGCGCCTGCGCCTGCGCCGTGGGGTGGGCGGCCAGCAGCCAGCTCCACCACAGCAGGGCCGTCGCGCTGGTCTCGTGGCCGGCCTGGAAGCTGACCATGCATTGGTCATAGACCTCCTGCGGCGTCAGTGCCTCGCCGGTGGCGTCGTCGCGCAAGGCCATCAGCATGCCCAGCAGGTCAGGCCGGGTCTCGCCCGACGCCCGGCGCGCCTCGACATGCTCGCGCAGCAGGCCGTGTATCAGCCGCGACGCGCGGCGCTTGGCGGCCTTGCCCGGCAGGGGCAGCCAGTCGGGCAGGGTGACGGGCCAGAACATCTCGGCCAGGGCGGTCTCGCTGAGCACCTGCACGGCATCGGCCGCCGCGGCCGTGTCGGTGCCGATGGGCGTGCTGAACAGCGTGCGCGAGATGACGTCCATGGTCAGGTGGCTGAACAGCGTGTCCATCGCCACCTCGCCGTCGGCCACACCGGCCAGCCCGGCCGTCGCGGCGTCGGTCATCAGCGCCGCGTAGCCGGCCACGCGCTTGGGCGTGAAAGCCTGCATCAGCATGCGCCGCTGGCGTTGCCAGGTGGCGCCTTCGGTCACCAGCACCGACTGACCCATCAGCTGCGCGAACACCTCGGGCCCGCGCTGCCAGCGGATCAGCGCGTCGGCATGGTCCACCATGACGGCACGCAGCAGCTCGGGGTCGAAGATGTCGACGCTGCGCTCGCCAAGGACCTGCTGGCGCACCAGGTCGCCGAGTGGCCTTTGCGCGGCGATGACGGCCAGGTAGTCGCGCCGCATCGCGGCCAGCACGGGCAGGCCCCACCAACGCGTCGGGTGGCCGGGCAGGTCGTTCCAGGTCAGTGTTGTCATGGTCGCCATGCTGCCGCCGGGCGCCCGGACGGGTCTTGAACGAATGCGACACTGACTCGCATGACCGACGAGCGCACCCGCCTTTGGCTGCCGCCGCTGGCACTCGCCGGCTGCGTGCGCGCCGTGATGCTGCGCGACACGCGAGGCCGCGCGCTCGACGGCATCCAGCGCGAAAACTACTTCCCCGCCACGCCGCTGGTCATGCTGTTCTGGTGGGCCGAAGGCAGCAGCGAATGGCTGGCGACGCCGGGCTTCTCCACGCCGCCCCCTGCGCGCCGCCATGCCCCCTGCCTGTTCGGCGGCCCGTTCACGCTGCCCACGCACACGCGCAACCCGGGCGAGATGTGCGCGTTCAAGCTGCTGCTGCTGCCCGATGCCTTCACGGCCATGACCGGCGTGGCGCTGGACGGCTTCGTCAACCAGGTCGTCGATGCGCGTGAGGTGCTGCCGGGCGACTGGCTGGCCTGGGCCGAAGCGATGTCCGCGGCGCCCGACGATGCGGCGCGGCTGCACTTGCTGGAGGACTTCCTGGTGCCGCGCTGGGCAGCGCTGGGCACGCAGCGCCCCGGCCATCGCTACGCCGTCTGGACCGAGGCGCTGGCCGTGCGCGCCGCCACCAGCACGGCCGGGCGCAGCCTGCGCCAGCTGGAGCGCCGCATCAAGGCCTGGGCCGGCCTGCCGATGCGCGAGCTGCGCGCGGTCTCGCGTGCGGAGCGGGCTTTCTATGCCGTGGCCGCAGCGGACAGCGGCGCGGGCGTGAACTGGGCCGACATCGCCGCCGAGACCGATTACGCCGACCAGAGCCACCTTTGTCGCGAGACGCGCCGCCTGACCGGTTTCAGCCCTGAGGAACTCCGCTGCCGGATTGCGACCGAGGAAGCCTTCTGGGCCTACCGGCTTTGGCGCGGTTGACGCGAACGTCAACCAGAACAAGCAAAATGCCGGCTCTGTATCAGTTCTGGAGACCGCCATGTCCGACCCCATCGTCATCGTTTCCGCCGCCCGTACCCCCATCGGGGGCCTGCTGGGAGACTTCTCCGCCCTGGCCGGCTGGGAATTGGGCGCTGTGGCCATCCAGGCCGCCGTCGAACGTGCCGGCGTGCCCGGCGACGCCGTCGACGAGGTGCTGATGGGCAACTGCCTGATGGCCGGCCAGGGCCAGGCGCCCGCCCGCCAGGCCATGCGCAAGGCCGGCCTGCCCGACTCGGCCGGCGCCGTGACGCTGAGCAAGATGTGCGGCTCGGGCATGCGCGCCATGATGTTCGGCCACGACATGCTGGCCGCCGGCTCGGCCGAGGTCGTCGTGACGGGCGGCATGGAGAGCATGACCAATGCGCCCCACCTGATGTTCGCGCGCAAGGGCATCAAGTACGGCGCCTCGGCCGTGTTCGACCACATGGCCATTGACGGCTTGGAAGACGCCTACGAGCGCGGCAAGGCCATGGGCGTGTTCGCCGAGCAATGCGTCGCCAAGTACAGCTTCAGCCGCGAGGCCATGGACCAGTACGCCATCACCTCCACCCAGCGTGCCAAGGCCGCCAACGAAAGCGGCGCCTTCGACTGGGAGATGGCGCCCGTGACGCTCAGCTCGCCCAAGGGCGATACGGTGGTCAAGTTCGACGAGCAGCCCTTCAAGGCCAAGCTCGACAAGATTCCGGGCCTGAAGCCCGCCTTCAAGAAGGACGGCGCCATCACCGCCGCCACCTCGTCCAGCATCTCCGACGGCGCCGCCGCCCTGGTGCTGATGCGCGAGAGCACGGCCAAGGCGCGCGGCCTCATGCCGGTGGCCCGCATCGTCAGCCACTCGGTCCACGCCCAGGCGCCCGACTGGTTCACGACCGCCCCGGTCGGCGCCATCAACAAGGCACTGGCCAAGGCTGGCTGGGCCGCGTCCGACGTGGACCTGTGGGAGGTCAACGAAGCCTTCGCCGCCGTCACCATGGCGGCGATGGCCGAGTTCAAGCTGCCGCACGACATCGTCAATGTGAACGGCGGCGCTGTCGCGCTGGGCCACCCCATCGGCGCCAGCGGTGCGCGCATCGTCGTCACGCTGCTGGGCGCGCTCAAGGCCCGCGGCCTCAAGCGTGGCATGGCGGCGTTGTGCATCGGTGGGGGCGAGGCGACGGCGCTGGCCGTGGAAATGCTCTAAAGAGATGAAGCCGCGACGCTCACTTCGTTCACTGCCCCCCGAGGGGGCGCCATCGCCCTCGGGGCGGCCCGGCGGGCGATGATGCTGGGCACCCACGATCTGGCGCTGTTTGGCGCCACCGTCTTGGTGCTGAACGCGACCCCCGGCGTCGACATGGCCTACACCGTCGCCAGCACGCTGCGCGGCGGCTGGCGTCAGGGCGTGGCGGCGGCCATCGGCATCATGGCCGGGTGCGTGCTGCACACCTTGGCGGCGGCCTTCGGCCTCGCGGCGCTGCTGGCAACGTCGGCCGAGGCCTTCACGGCCGTCAAGCTCGTGGGTGCGGCCTATCTGCTCTATGTCGCCTGGGGCATGGCGCGGGCCGGGCTGCGGCAGGCCTCGGCCCAGGCTGAAGTGACGGCGCCGCCCTCGCTGTGGCGCACCGCGCGCCAGGGCTTCTTCACGAATGCGCTCAACCCCAAGGTGGCGCTGTTCTTCCTGGCGCTGCTGCCGCAGTTCATCGACACCGCCGCGCCCGACAAGACGCTGGCCTTCCTCTTCCTGGGCGCCTGGTTCATCACGCAGGGCCTGCTCTTCATGCTGGCGCTGATCGCACTCGTCGTGCCGCTGCGGCGCGCCAGACCGCGGCCCTGGGTGGGGCGTGGTCTCAACCTCGGCGGTGCAGGGCTCTTCACCGCCTTGGCCGCCAAACTGGCTCTGACAAAACCATGAACGTCCTCATCATCGGCGCGTCGCGCGGCATCGGCTTCGAGTTCGTTCGCCAGTACCGCGCTGCTGGCGCGCACATCACGGCGACCGCGCGTGAGGAGGCCGCGCTGGCGCGGCTGCGCGAGCATGGCGCCCGCGCGCTCAGGCTGGACGTGGCCGACGCCGGCAGCGTGTCGGGCCTGGCCTGGCTGATCGACGGCGAGCGCTTCGACGTGGTGGTCGTCAATGCCGGCGTCTTCGGCCCGCGCACCAGCGGGCTGGAGGCGCCCACCGTGGCGGACTTCGATGTTGTCATGCACACCAACGTGCTCGGGCCCATGCGGCTGCTGCCGCAGATCGCCGAGGCGCTGGCGCCCGGCGCGCGCGTGGCCATCATGTCATCGCAGATGGGGGCCCTCGCCGGGCGCAGCAACCCGGCGAGCTGGCTGTACCGCGCCTCCAAGGCGGCGGTCAACTCGGTCATGAAGGACGCGGCGCTGGCGCTTGCCGGCAAGGCCACCGTCATCAGCTTCCACCCGGGCTGGGTGCGCACCGACATGGGCGGCGCGCAGGCCGACATCGACACATCAACCAGCATCGCCGGCATGCGCACCGTGCTGGCCAGCGTGAAGCCGGGCGACACGGGCAGCTTCTTCAACTATGACGGCCAGCGGCTGGACTGGTGAGGGCCGCCCCGCGCGTCGCCGATGTGGGCGACAGCGCCCCTGAACCCTTGCGTTAAGGTGGCACTGCCGCGGCCGCGCGCCGGATGGCGGTACTGTCATCTTGAAACGATCCAATCGAGGGCAACGCTGTGAGGGGAGTACCGATGGGTCCATTGCTAGCCGAGGCCGAAGCCTCGACCACCCCGCTGATCCGCGTCGGGGACAGCTGCGAGCGCATCGTCCGCTTCACCCGCGAGGACATCGCGACCTTTGCGCGCCTGACCGGTGACACCAACCCCCTGCACCACGATGTGCAGGCCGCCCAGCGTGCCCGCCATGGCGAGATCATCGCCAGCGGCCAGCAGACCACCGCCCAGATGATCGGCCTGGTGGCCAGCCACTTCTCGCGCACCGACGACGGCCTGCAGCGCGAGCTGCTGTGCCTGAACTTCAACTTCGCCTTCAAGGCGCCCGTGTTCGCCGAGCAGGAGCTGGTGCTGCACTGGCGCGTCGCCAGCGTGGAATGGAATGCCACGCTCGGCGGCTGGCTGGCCCATGTGGATGGCCGGGCGACGGTGCGGCACGCGCATCCCTGCGTGGTGGGGCGCGGCACGCTGCTCGTCAAGGCCGGCGACGCCTGACGCGGCGCGCCCGGTTGTGGCGCCGGGGACAATGGCTCACCCCCAAGACAGAGGTTGAGCTGACCATGCTGCTACCCGAAGACCACCTCGCCGTGCAAGACGCCATCCGCGCCTTCGTGCAGGCCGAGATCGCCCCCCATGCCGCGGCCTGGGACAGGAACCACCACTTTCCCGCCGAGCAGCTCAAGGGCCTCGCCGCCCTGGGCTGCTATGGCGTGGCCGTGCCCACCGAGTGGGACGGGGCCGGCCTGGACTACCTGGCGCTGGCCGTCATCCTGGAGGAGATCGCCGCCGGCGACGGTGGCACCAGCACCGTGGTCAGCGTCAATAACTGCCCGGTCTGCTCCATCCTGATGGCGTTTGCCAACGACGCGCAGAAGGAGCGCTTCCTCAAACCGCTGGCACGCGGCGACATGCTGGGCGCCTTCTGCCTGACCGAGCCCCATGTGGGCTCCGAGGCCGGCGGCCTGCGCACCACCGCGGTCCGTGATGGCGATGACTACGTCCTCAACGGCGTCAAGCAATTCATCACCAGCGGCAAATATGGCGACATCGCCATCGTCATGGCCGTGACCGACAAGGCCGCCGGGAAGAAGGGCATCAGCGCCTTCCTCGTGCCCACCGCCACGCCCGGCTACACGGTGGCGCGCATCGAAGAAAAGATGGGCCAGCACAGCAGCGACACCGCCCAGATCCTGTTCGAGAACTGCCGTGTGCCGGTGGCCAACCGCCTCGGCGACGAGGGCCAGGGCCTGAAGATCGCGCTGTCGGGCCTGGAGGGCGGGCGCATCGGCATCGCGTCGCAGTCAGTCGGCATGGCGCGTGCGGCGTTTGACGCGGCGCTGCGCTACAGCCGTGACCGCGTCACCTTCGGCCAGCCCATCTTCAACCACCAGGCCGTGCAGTTCAAGCTGGCCGACATGGCCACGCAGATCGAGGCGGCGCGCCAGCTGATCTGGCATGCGGCGAGCCTGAAGGATGCCGGCCGGCCCTGCCTGAAGGAAGCCGCGATGGCCAAGCTGTTTGCCAGTGAGATGGCCGAGAGGGTCTGCTCCGAGGCCATCCAGATCCACGGCGGTTATGGCTACCTCAGCGACTTCCCCGTCGAGCGCATCTACCGCGATGTGCGCGTGACGCAGATCTACGAAGGCACGAGCGAGGTGCAGAAGATATTGATCGGGCGGGCGCTGGCGGCGGGCTGAGACGGCTTTTCACCGCCTTCCTCACGGTGGTGCCACGCCCGTGCCCGAGCGGGCCGGCCTGGGCCTGCCGATGGCGGCGCTGGGGCTGGTGCTGGGCGCGGCGCGCCTCAAGGCTGGTAGGCGTCATCCGTGATCGCACGCACCGCCGGCTTCGGCGCCCCCGCCCTGTCAAACAACAGCGGCCGGTTGCCGCGCGTCACCGGGAAGGTCGACAGCCAGGTGTGATCGTCGGCAATGCCCCAGGTGGTGACGCTTTGCAGGCTGGGGTGTTGCTTGAAGACTTTGAAGAGCGCGCGGTACTGCAGGGCCTGGGCCTTGAGGGCGGCGGCCAGCAGCGCGGGGTCGCCGGTGATGTCGGCCGCGCAGCCGGTCTTGCTGGCGAAGCAGGAGCCGGGGTCGTTGTAGAGCGAGACGTCCAGCTCGGTGACGTGGTTGATGAGGCCCTTGGCGGCCACGCTGCGCAGCGCGTTGTCGACGTTGGCAGCGGTCGGCGAGGCGGTGCTGACGTGCAACTGGTGGCCGATGCCGTCGAGCGGCGCGCCCCGGGCCTGCACGTCGGCCACGATGGTCATCAGGCGCGCGAACTTGGCCGGGTCCTCGGTGCTGTAGTCGTTGATGAAGAGCTTGGCGTCGGGGTCGGCGGCGCGGGCGGCGCGCAGGGCGATCTCGATGTAGGCGGGTCCGAGGATCTGGAACCACTTGGAGTTGCGGTAGGCCGGGCCGGCGTCGTCGCTGGTGCACTCGTTGACGACGTCCCAGCAGGCCACCTTGCCCTTGAAGTGCGTCACCACGTCGCGGATGTAGGTTTCGAGCCGGGCGCGCACCTCGGCCGCCGTGCCGGTGAAGAACCAGTCGGGCGTCTGCGAGTGCCAGCACAGCGTGTGGCCGCGCACGACCATGCCGTTGGCGGTGGCGAAGCTGGCCAGCTCGTCCGCAGTCGTCCAGTTGTAGACGCCGGGCGCGGTGCCGAGGCTGGCGGGCTTGAAGCAGTTCTCGCCGGTGATGGAGTTGGCGTGGCGAAGGATCAGCGGGTTGCCGATGGCGCCCTTGTAGCCCGCCGGGTCCGCCGCCATGCCAAGCTTGAAGTTGGCCGCGAAATGGGTCTTCAACGCCGGGATGTCTGTGGCCGGCGCGGCCGGGGCGGGCGCGGGGCTCGCAATGGCGCTTCCGCCGCCGCAGGCACCCAGCCAGGGGAGAGCAAGCCCGCTCAGCAGCAGGCGGCGACGGTCATGGCAGACGAAGGGCATGAGGGACAGAGAAGCGAAAATGGTGCGCAATGGTAGCGCGACCATTTGCTGGGCGGAAGCCCTCGCCGGGTCGGGACTAACCCGCCAGCGACGCGAAGGCGCGGGCCAGAACGGCGCCGGATGCGTCCAGCGCCTCGCGCTCGGCCGCGTCCATCGCCGGCTCCATGACCTGCACTGCGCCACCGGCGCCCACCAGCGCCGGCAGCGACAGCGCCACGCCTCGCAGGCCGAACGCGCCTTGCTGCACCCGGCTGACCGGCAGCAGGCGGCGCTCGTCGTTGACGATGGCGCCGATCAGGTCGGCCGTCACCAGGCCGATGGCATGGTTGGTGGCGCCCTTGCGCTGGATGACGTGGTAGGCCGCGCGGCGCACATGCTGGGCCAGCGTCGGCTCCTCGTCGGCCGGCCAGCCGGGCCAGTCGCGCAACGCGACGCCGCCCACGCGGGCGCCCGACCACAGCATCACCGACGAATCACCATGCTCGCCCACCACCTGGGCATGCACCGAGGCGGGTGATACCTTGAGATGCATGGCCAGCCGCTCGCGCAGCCGCGCCGTGTCCAGCATCGTGCCGGTGCCGATGACGCGCTCCGCGGCCAGGCCGGCGGCGGCGGCCACCACGCGGGTCAGGATGTCCACCGGGTTGGTCACGACGATGACGATGCCGCCAAAGCCCGCCAGCGCCCGGCCCATGCCGGCGGCGATGCGGGCGTTGTCACGCAGCAGGTCCAGCCGGCTTTCGTCCGGCCGGCCGTTGCGCCCGGCGGCCAGCACGACGATGTCGGCCTCGCGCATCTGTGCCAGCGGCACGGCGCTGACCTTGCAGCGTGGGTAGAAGGCCGCGCCGTCGGACAGGTCCATGGCCTCGCCCTCGGCAACCGCGCCGCGCTGGTCGTACAGCCAGAGCTCGTGCGCATGCCCGGCCAGCAGGGTGGAAAACGCGACGCTGGTGCCGACCCAGCCGGTGCCGATGATGCCGATGCTTGCCTTCATGCCGCCAGTATGGCCGCCCCCCTTGAAACCATTCCGGCGGGCTCTATGTCAGGCCCCGAGCCGGCGGGTCTGGTCTCCTGCCGGTGCCACCTTGAATCGGAGGACACACCATGTACGAAGCACTCCTGAACCCGCCACAAGGCCTGTTCGGTCAGTTCGAGCGCCTGCGTCGTGAACTCGACGATGCCTTCGGCGTCTCCGGCCTGCCCAGCAGCATCCGCTCGGTCGCGCCCGGCAGCTTCCCGGCCATCAACGTCGGCCGCACCGCCACCAGCGTGGAGGTCCATGCCTACGCGCCGGGCCTGGACGCTGCCAAGATCGACGTGACGCTGGACCGTGGCGTGCTGCGCATCTCTGGCGAGCGCGCATCGGCCTTTCCCCTTGACGACCCCAAGGTCCAGGTCTACACCCGCGAGCGCGGCAGCGGCAGCTTCAGCCGGGCCATCGCGCTGCCGGACGACGTCGACCCGGCCCAGGTCAACGCCAGTTACCGCGATGGCGTGCTGCAGATCAGCATCGCCCGCCACGAGTCCGTCCAGCCCCGGCGCATCGCCGTGCAGTGATGCGCAACAACCGCTAGGAGAAACCATCATGAGCGACAACAAGCAAGTGGCCCTCAGCCATGCCGGCGCCGTTGCCGGCGCCGAACGGGACCGCCAGCGCACCGTGCTGCCCGCGGTCGACGTGGTCGAAGACGCCTCGGGCATCACGCTGCTGGCCGACATGCCCGGCGTGCCCAAGGACAGGCTGGAGCTGAAGATCGAGGGCGATGCCCTGCTGATCGAGGGCAGCGCCGAGCCGGCGACGCCCGAGGGCCTGCAGGTCCTCCACGCCGAGGTGCGCGTGCCCCGCTACCGCCGCAGCTTCACGCTCAGCCGCGAGCTCGACACGGCGCGCATCGACGCCAGCCTGAAGGACGGCGTGCTGAGCCTGCGCATCCCCAAGGAAGCCCACGCCCAGCCACGGCGCATCGCCGTCACCGCGGGCTGAGGGCCGCGCCGGCGCGCTGCCGCACCGATCTGTCGAAAGGAATGAACCATGACCAAGCTTGCAGAGCAATTCAAGCAGGGCGCGGATCAGGCCTGGGAGTCGCTGGCCGAAGGCTGGCGCGAGCTCAGCGCCCGCGCCAGCGGCGCGCTGACGCGCCTGTGGCCGGAGCGGGCCGAGGCCGCCGAAGCCTCGCCCCGGCAGGCGACCGCACCCGACCCCGGGCCGCTGCCCTTCGGCGGCTGGGCTTTCATGGCGTCGGACGTGTTCGACGACGACGAGAAGGTCGTCGTGCGCATCGAGGCGCCCGGCCTGCGGCGGGAGGACTTCAACATCGAACTGCACGGTGACCGCCTCACCGTGTGGGGCGAGAAGCGGTCCGACCGCGAGCTCAGCCGCGGGCGCTACCGCGTCGTGCAATGCGCCTACGGCAGCTTCCGTCGTGACGTGGCCTTGCCGGCAGCGGTGAAGGCCGACAAGACCCGGGCCAGCTACCGCGACGGCGTGCTGCGCATCGAACTGCCCAAGGCCGACGAGGCGCGCGCCCGGCGCATCGAGGTCAGGGCGGCCTGAGCCCTGTCCCCGCGCCTGCCGCCCGGCCGTCAGCCGCCCTGCCGAGGGCCCGCCCTCGGCAGGGATGTCCTGCGCCGGCATTGTTTTTGCGAAGCCTCCGCGTCATGAGCTTGGAACCCGCTGCGACCGCGACCACTGCCCAACCGATCACGGTGTCACTTGTCCTCGGCAGCGGCGGCGCGCGCGGCCTGGCCCATATCGGCGTGATCCAGTGGTTGACCGAGAACGGCTACGTCATCCGTTCCATCTCGGGCACGTCCATGGGCGCCCTGGTGGGCGGCATCTACGCCACCCACAAGCTGGAGGTCTATGCCGAATGGGTGCTTGCGCTGGAGCGCATGCATGTGCTGCGCCTGCTGGACCCGACCATCGGCAGCCCCGGGCTCTTCAAGGGCGAGCGCATCATCGGTGTGCTGCGTGACCTCATCGGCGACAGCGACATCGAGGCCCTGCCCATCGCCTTCACGGCGGTGGCGACCGACCTCGACACGGGCCAGGAAGTCTGGCTGCGCAGCGGCAAGCTGTTCGACGCGATCCGCGCCTCCATCGCCACGCCCCTGGTGTTCACGCCGTTCAAGCTGGGCGGGCGCACCTTGATCGATGGCGCCGTCGTCAACCCGGTGCCCGTCGCGCCGACGCTCGACGACGCCACCGACCTGACCGTCGCCGTGGACCTCAGCGGCCCGCGCGAAGCCAGCCCCATGCCGCCCCCCAGCCCGTCCCTCATCGGCGACAACAGCTACCGCCGGCGCATCCTGCAGTTCGTCGATGCGGTGCGCCCGGTGCGCGAGCGCGCCGAGCCCTCGCGCGGCCTGCTCGATGTCGCCTTCACGGCCATGCAGGCCATGGAGGACACGATTGCCGACCTCAAGCTCGCGGCCTGCCCGCCGGACGTGATCGTCGAGATCCCGCGCAATGCCTGCGGCTTCTTCGAGTTCTGGCGCGCCGAGGAACTGATCGAGCTCGGGCGCGAACGGGCTGCCAGCGCATTCGCCCTGGCGGGCCGCGCCGCCCCTTAGCCGCCGGCCTGGCCGGGGTGGGGCGAAGCCGGCGTGCTTCGGCGCGCCAGCAAGGGCGCGACCAGCGAGTGGGTCCGCCTGATGCGGCGCAGCACGTCGCGTGCGGCGAGGTAGGCCTCAATCTGCTTCTCACTCAGCGCGGCCTGCCGGTCGGCGGGGGTGCGGGGTCGTGACGACATGCTCAGCTCCTTCTCCTGGTCTCACGGGTTGGCACGGGGCCGGATGCGGCGAAATTAGGCCGGCCGACCGCAGGTTTCAAGTCTGTCGTTGGCGGGCCGGCTCGCGCCGCTGTTCGTTCACGGCGGCTGCTGGCAAGCCGTCGCAATCCACCCCCGGACGTCGGCAGGGCTGCCTAGCATGCCGCCACCTGAACCCCTGGAGGCGGCATGAAAGAAGACGTGTTGGTGGCCCAAGGCCTGTGCAAGGCCTATGGCGACAGGGTGGCCGTGGACGACGTCAGCCTGGCGCTGCGGCCGGGCGAGGTGCTGGGCCTGCTCGGGCCCAACGGCGCGGGCAAATCCACCACCGTCGGCATGATCTGCGGCCTGACGGTGCCGGACGCAGGCAGCGTCACGCTGGCCGGTGGCCTCAGCCTGGCGAGCGACGAGGCCGGCTACAAGCGCCGCATCGGCCTGGTGCCGCAGGACATCGCCTTGTACGAGGAGCTGCCGGCGCGCATGAATGTCGAGCTGTTCGGCGCCCTCTACGGCATGGCGCCCGATGTGCTCAAGCGCCGCGCCGACGAGGTGCTGGCCATGGTGGGCCTGAGCGACCGCGCCGGCGACAGGCCTGCGACCTTCTCCGGCGGCATGAAGCGGCGCCTGAACATCGCCTGCGCCCTGGTGCACGACCCCGCGGTGCTGCTGCTGGACGAGCCCACCGCCGGTGTCGACCCGCAGAGCCGCAACGCCATCTTCGACAACCTGGAGATGCTCAAACGCGCCGGCAAGGCGCTGATCTACACCACCCACTACATGGAAGAGGCCGAGCGCCTGGCCGACCGCATCGTCATCGTCGACCATGGCCGCGTGGTGGCCAGCGGCAGCCAGGCCGAGCTGTTCGCACTGCTGCCGGCGGCGCAGGTGCTGCAGGTCGAGCTTGGGGGCGAACCTGACGATGCGGCCCTGGCGGGGCTGCCCAACGTGCAGCGCACGCGCCGGCGGCTGGAGGTCAGCGTGAGCGACATCGCGCGTGACACCGGCGCCGTGCTCGCCGCGCTCGCCGAGCGCGGCGTCAAGGTGCGCGGCCTCGCCACCGCGCGCGCCACGCTCGAAGACGTCTTCCTGCAACTCACCGGCCGCGCCCTCCGCGATTGAGCACACCGATGCAAGCCTTGCTCGCCCTCGTCCGTGCAGAACTCAAGCTGCACTTCTCCAACCGCCGCGCCGTGCTGTTCAGCATCGTCGCGCCCATCCTCATTGCCGCCTTCTTCGGCAGCCTGTTCCGCCCCGACGCCAAGATGGGCGGCATCGCCGTCGGCGTGGTCGACCTGGACGGCAGCGCGCTGTCTCAGCGTGTCGTCGCGGCGCTGCAGGCCGAGGCCTCGCTGAAGACCAGCATCACCGACGAGGCCGATGCGCTGGCCCAGGTGCGCGCCGGCAAGCTGCGCGCGGTGGCCGTGCTGCCCAAGGGCCTGGGCGCGCAGGCCGGCGGCGCGCTGCTCGGCAGCGCCGCCAAGCCCGAGATCGTGCTGCACTATGACCCCTCGCAGGCTGCGGTGCTGGCCGTCGTGCGCGGGCTGCTCGCGCAGACGCTGATGCAGGAGGTGAGCCGCTCGACGCTCAGCCCCGCCGGCCTGGCCGACATGCAGCGCCAGGTCAGCGGCGCGGCCAGCATGCCCGCTGCACAGCGCGACGACCTGATGCGCATGCTCGACGCCATCGGCAGCGCGCAGCGCCACGGTGGCGCAGCCTCGGCGCCGGAGGGCGGCAGCCTCTCCATGCCCTATGCGACCCGCGAGGTCGAGGCCGTGCAGTCCGGCGCCAACGCCGCGCCCATGGCCTACAACAGCTATGCCCACGCGTTTGCCGGCATGGGCGTGCAGTTCATCCTGATGGCCGGCGTCGACATGGCCGTGGGTCTGCTGCTGATGCGACGCCTGGGCCTTTGGAAGCGGCTGCGCGCCGCGCCGCTGTCGCGCGCCCAGTTGCTGGGCAGCCGCATCCTGGCCAGCGCGCTGATCTCGCTGATCGTCTTCGCCGTCATCTACGCCGTCGCCATCGCCGCCTTCGGCGTGCGCGTGCTCGGCAGCGTGGGGGGCTTCTGCCTGGTGCTGGTCTGCTTCTCGCTGCTGACGGCCAGCTTCGGCCTGCTGGTGGCGGCCCTGGGCCGCACGCCCGAAGCCACGCGTGGCCTGGCCATCCTGGTCACGCTGCTGATGGTCATGCTCGGCGGCGCCTGGGTGCCGGCCTTCATTTTCCCGGAGTGGCTGCAGACCCTCAGCTTCGCCGTGCCGACGCGCTGGGCGGTCGATGCGCTGGACGCGATGACCTGGCGTGGCCAAGGGTTCGGCGAGGCGCTGCTGCCGAGCGCGGTGATGCTGGGCTTCAGCACGGCGTTTGCCGTGGTGGCGGTGTGGCGGTTTCGGTGGGAGGAGTGAGGCGGCCCTGGCGGCGACAGTGGCGTCACCTGTCATCTGAGCACCCCTGCAGCCGCAGCCCAGCCTTCGAAGCGTTCCCGATCGCCCAGTCCAAGGCAGCGGTAGGGCAGGGGCATCTTGCCGCTGTCTTTGCCGACCAGGTAGGCGCTGCCCAGGCGGTGCAGTTCCCGCACGTCGCTCCACGGCACGACGAGCGGCCCGCTGCGGCTGTGCCGGCTCAGGCCCAGCGCGTCGATCTCGAAGTGGCAATCGCCGATTCGCCATTTCTTGTAGAGGAACTGCGGCGTGGCCACCAGCATCAACATCAACCGTGCGCCCCATCCCAGCCTCTCGCACGGCCTGCCGGTCTCTCTTAGCGCGATCGGGAGATAGTCCGTCAGCACGGCCAGGTATTCACGCAGGCCGTAGCTCACCGTGAAACGGATCGGCCTGTCGGCCGCTGCGGCGCTGGGGCTCGCGGCGCCCGATGGCTGCAGCCTTGGGAGTGGTGCCGGCCCGGTGTTCTGTGCTTCGCACAGCAGCGCCCGCTCCGCTGGTTCTGGGCGTTCGCATCGAACCGAGAGTTCCACGACAGGCCGTGAATCGACGACTGGCTGGGGGTGGCGGATGAAGAGCATGCCGGGCACATGGCGGCGGGAGGCGCATGCGCAATCAAGGAGTTACCCGAGCCATGCTTGCGCTACAGGATCTCCGACACCCAGCGCCCGAACCTCGGCGCCATCCGCCAGCCATCCTCGCCCAGCCAATCGGCCGACACGACGACGCGATGCGCGCGGCCGATCAGCTTCTGCCTCGGCACGGTGCCGATGAAGCGCGAGTCCTCGCTGTTGTCGCGGTTGTCGCCGAGCACGAAGTATTGGCCCGACGGCACCGTGATCTCGGCGAAGTTGCGCCGCGCTCGCAGCGCTGGCAGGAATTGCACCGCATGTGGCCGGCCGTCCAGTTCTTCGGTGGCGCGCACCGCGTCGACCACCCAGCCAGGTGCCACCGCCTCGCCGTGTGAGCGGCTGTCGCTGTAGCCCAGCGGCTGGCCGTTCAGGATCAGCACATCACCCTGCATCGCGATGCGGTCGCCGGGCAGGCCGACGATGCGCTTGATCAGCCGCGTGCCACCGGCCGGCGAGCTGAGCGTGACGACGTCGCCACGCCGCGGTTCGCCCAGCGGCAGCAGCACGACATCGGTCAGCGGCAGCTTGAGGTCGTAGGCCAGGCGGTTGACGAGCACCACGTCGCCTTCCAGCAACGTCGGCCGCATCGAGGCCGAAGGGATGGGGTTCCAGTCGGCCACCGCAGTGCGCAGCAGCGCAAAACTGAGCAGGAAGAGGAGGAAGCTGCGGTTGTCGCGCAGGGTCTGTTTGAGGTTGGGCGAAAGGTTCATGGCCGCCATGCTGGCGCCGGCACGCTGCCGCTGGCGCGGCGGGTGGGCGAACGGCGGACCGGCGTGGGTGAATGGTGCCCACGCCGCACGAACGGCAGCCACGGTACAAGCTCGGCATGCCGCACGACTCCGCCTGAAGCATGTTCACGTTCCTGAAATCGCTGGTCCTGCCGGCGCCCGTCGCTGCGGCCCAGCCAAGCCCGGCGCCCGACCGGTTGCAGGCGCCGGGCGTCGAGGCCTTCGACGTGCGGGCCGCGCTGGCCGACGCCCATGGCTTGCCCGTCCTGGACTGGGCGGCTGCGCAGGCCTGGGTGGCGCGTATTGCCGATTCGGCGGAGCAGGCGCGGGCCTGGACGGCCTGCGAGACGGCCTGGTTGCAGCATTTGCAAGCCGCGCTGGGGCCGGCCTATCGCCTGCAGAGTCAGCGGTCCGCCATCTTGTTGTCCACCTTGCCGGCCCATGTGGCCGAGGCCACGCTGGGCTTCGTCAACAAGAGCGTGCAGCGCATACTGCGCACGCTTGACGGCGTGGCCAGCACGCCGGACTGGGGCCAGGACATCCTGATCGTCTTCGACGACGAGGACGGCTATTACCGCTACGTCTCGCACTACTACCCCGACGCCGGCGAGTTCGCGGCCAGCAGCGGCATGTACATCCACCACCGCTGCGGCCACTTCGTCACGGTCAAGGCCGACCTGCACGCCGTGGAACCCGTCATCGCCCATGAGCTCACGCATGCCTGCGTGAGCCATCTGCCCCTCCCGGCCTGGCTCAACGAGGGCCTGGCCGTCAACACCGAGCAGCGCCTCGCGCCACGGCCCGGCGCGCTGCAGGACCTGCGGCAGATGCGCATGCGCCATCAGGCGTTTTGGGGCGAGGCGGAGATCCAGCAGTTCTGGTCCGGCAAGTCCTTCCTGCGCAATGACGAGGGCAACGAGCTGTCGTACGACCTGGCGCGCATCCTCGTGGCCCAGTTCGCGGTGGACTGGGGGCGCTTTCGCTGCTTTGCGCTGGACGCGGATCTGGCGGACGGCGCGGCGGCAGCGGCGCGCGAGCATTTGCATATCGACCTCGGCGCGGCTGCTTGTGCTGTGCTGGAGCGTGAGCCGGACGCGGCCTGGGCTCCCCAGCCGGAGCGCTGGAACGACGCGCCCGAACGCGGTGCGTTCTAGGCCGTCACTCGGCGCAACCGCCGCCGCTCCGAGCGGCGTTGCAGCGTGCGGGCTGCTGCCGTGCGCCTGAGGACGCTCCAGCAGCCATCAGGCGAGACCAGCCCTGGCGCTCGCCCGGCCTTTCAGGCCGGCGGGTCCTTGGCCCGCGTGCGGGACACCGCCATCATGATGCCGATGCCCGCCACGATGAGGCAGGCGATGGCCACATAGGTCATGGCCAGGCCGGCGGTGATCAGGGCCCAGGCGAGGCCGCCCAGCAGCACTGCCAGCCCGAGGATGTAGAGCGCGAACGACATAGCACCTCCAGCTTTGATGGAGCGCAGCGCCCCATCTCGTCGAAGCACTCTAGGGGCCACGCCGGGCGCGCCCGGTCGGACGCCGTTCAGACCGACGGTAGGCAGCCTCCTACCCACTGGTGCGGGCTGCGCCGGCTCGCCTGCGCGCTCGCTTTTGCCGACGTGGTGTTGCTGCTGGCCTCGTCGTCGCGACCGCCATCGCGTTCTGGCGCTCCGCCGGGCGGCGGGTCTTGCTGCTGCCCTGTATTGCCTGAGTGGCGTTCGCGTCGGCACCGGCCTGGTCTGTCTGGCAGGGCATCCGCGCTGCTCTGACGGCGCACCCGCGGTGGAGTGAAACCGGCGCATCACCGTCTCCCGATACCGCTGCGGCCACCCAGGGCGCCGCCGCGCTCCCCTAAACTGCCTGGATGCCCTCTCTCCTGGCCCTTGACAGCTCCACCGACATGATGGCCCTGGCCCTCGTGACGCCCGGGCAGACCAGGGTCTTCGAGGCCGCCGGCGGTGCCCAGGCCTCGGCGCGCATGCTGCCGGAGATCAAGGCCCTGCTGGCCGGTGCCGGCATGGCGATGGACGACCTGGACGCGATTGCCTTCGGCCAAGGCCCCGGCGCCTTCACCGGCCTGCGCACCGCCTGCGCGGTCGCGCAAGGCCTGGCCTTCGGCCTGGGCAAGCCGGTGCTGGCCATCGACAGCCTGATGCTGGTGGCCGAGGACGCGCGCTGCCAAGGCGCCGGTGACGACATCTGGGTGGCGATGGATGCGCGCATCGGCGAGATCTATGCGGCGCATTACCGCTGGGAGCGCGGCGCCTGGGCCGTCGTCGAGGCGCCGGCGCTCTACCGCCCCGAGGTGCTGGCCGCTCACTGGGGCGCACCTGTTGCCGCAGCAGGTACCGCACTGACCGAGTACGCCGCGGCGCTGGGCAACCTGCCGCGGGCCTGGCCGCGAGCGCACTCTCGCGCCGCCGCCCTGGGCCAGCTGGCGCTGACCGCCTGGCAGCGCGGCGAAGGCCGCGACGCCGCCGAGGCGCTGCCCGTCTATGTGCGCGACAAGGTCGCGCTCACCACCGCCGAGCGCGAGAAGAAATCATGAGCGCCGTGCTGGATCGGCACCTGCCGCCCTTTGAGGCCGCGGCGATGCGGGGGCCCGACCTGACCGAGATCATCGCGGTCGAGCGCCAGGCCTACCCGGTGCCATGGACGCATGGCAATTTCGTCGACTCGCTGGCGGCCGGCTATCCGGCCGAGGTGCTGCGCGGGCCGCGTGCCGGGCTGCTGGGATATTGGGTGGCGATGCCCGGCCTGGACGAGATGCACCTGCTCAACATCACCGTGGTGCCAGCCTGGCAGGGCCGTGGCCTGGCCATCGCCATGCTTGACCGCCTGGTGGCCGACTGCCGAAGCCGCGGCCTGACCCAGCTGTGGCTGGAGGTGCGCGTGGGCAACGAGCGCGCCCGCGAGGTTTACCGCCGCTATGGCTTTGCCGAGGTCGGCAGGCGCCGGGCCTATTACCCCGTGCCACAGGGCCCGCGCGAGGACGCCATACTGATGAGCTTGATGGTGGGTGCATGAGCTGGGATGAGCGCCAACGGGCGATGCTGGCCGAGATGGGATTTCGCCTGCCGGCGGTGACGCCGACCGTCGCGCAGGCCGTCATCGACGCCGATGAGCCGGCGCCCGTCGTCGTCGTCGCGCCTGCGCCGACCGTCTTGCGCGTGGCCGTAGCCGCCGCGCCGTCGAGCTTCGGCAGCCTGGACCTGACCGCGTTGGCCGAAGCCGTGTCCGCCTGCCGCGCCTGCGGCCTGGGCGAGCAGCGGCGCCATGCCGTCTTCGGTGGTGGCGCGCAGCGCCAGGCCCAGTGGCTGGTGGTCACCGACCCGGCGGACGAGGCCGATGACCTGGCGGGCGAAGCCTTGGTCGGCAACGCCGGCCGGCTGCTGGACCGCATGCTGCTTGCCGCCGGCCAGCGCCGCACGGGCCGCACTGCCGATGAAATGGCCACCGCCTTCGTGACCCCCATCGTCAAGTGCCGTCCGCCGCGCGGGCGGCCCGCGCAGCCGGCCGAGCTGGACGCCTGCGAGGCCGTGCTGGCGCGCCAGGTGGAGTTGCTGCAGCCGCGCCTGGTGCTGGCCATGGGCCTGCAGGCCGCGCGCCGGTTGACCGGCCTGGCCGAGCCGCTGGGCCGGCTGCGCGGCCGGGTGCACCACTGGCGCGGCCTGCCGCTGGTGGTCACCTATGCGCCGGCCTATCTGCTGCGTTCGCCGGCCGACAAGGCCGGCGCCTGGGATGACCTGTGCCTGGCTCGCAAGGCGGCCGAATGAACGCCGCCCTCGACATCGCGGCGCGCGCCACCGAGGCGCTGCGCTTCAAGCTGCTGGCGGACTACCTGCCGGCCTGGATCGCGCTGTACGACGCCAGGACCCAGGTCTGCCTGTTCGCCAACCGCGGCTATGCCGAGGCCTTCGGGCTGTCCGAGGCGGATATCCTGGGCAAGACCTTCGCCGAAGTCATCGGCCCCGAGGCCGCGGCGCTGATCCAGCCTTCCGTGGAGCGCGTGCTGTCCGAGCGCGTCGCCGTCTGCTACGAGCGCGAGCTGCCCGCGGCCGACGGCACGCCGCGCTGGATCGAGGTCCACCTGATCCCGCAGCTCGGTGCCGACGGCGAGCCGGTGGCGAGCTGCGTGCTCATCAACGACATCACCAAGCACCGCCTGGCCGAGCGTCAGGTGCGCGAGTCCGAGGCGCGGCTGGACAAGTTCATGCAGGCCACGGTCGAGGGCATCCTCTTCCACAAGGAAGGCATCACGACCGACGTGAATCCGCCCTGCTGCGAGCTGGTCGGCTACACGCTGCCCGAGATGGTCGGCCGCCACGTGCTGTCCTTCATCGCGCCCGACGAGCTGGCCAAGGTCAAGGAAGTCATGCGGGCCGGCCGCGAGCTGCGCTACGAGACGGCCGTCATGCACAAGGACGGCACGCGCATCCCGGTCGAGTTCATCGTGCGCACGCTGGAGCGCGACGGCGAGAAGCTGCGCATGACCATCGTGCGCGACATCCGTGACCGCCTGGCCAGCGAGGCGCGCATCCAGCACCTGGCCCACCACGACGGCTTGACCGGCCTGCTCAACCGCGCGGCCTTCATGGACCGCATGGCCGCGCTGATGCGGCGCGCCGAGCGCAAGGGCGAGATGCTGGCCCTGCTCTTTATCGACCTGGACAACTTCAAGCGCGTCAACGACTCGCTCGGTCATCTCGAGGGCGACCAGGTGCTGACGACCGTCTCCGAGCGCCTCGTCGGCGCGCTGCGCGGCAGCGACCTCGTCGGCCGCTTCGGCGGCGATGAATTCGTCGTGCTGCTGAGTGACCTGGAGAGCCGCGCCGACATCGTCGTCGTGTTGGAAGCGCTGCTGTCCGTTGTCGAGGTGCCGGTCAAGGCCGACGGCCGCGCGCTGTCGGTCACGCCCTCCATCGGCGTGGCCGTCTATCCCGACGACGGCAAGCAGGCGGACGAGCTCATCCAGCATGCCGACACGGCCATGTACCGGGCCAAGGCGCGCGGCCGCGCGACCTACCAGTTCTTCGAGGCGGCGCTGGCCGAGACGGCGCTGCGCGACCTGGTGCTGGAGGCCGAGCTGGCCCAGGCCCTGACGCGCGGCGAGTTCGAGCTCTTCTTCCAGCCCCAGGTGGAAGCGACGACCGGCCAGCTCTCCGGCGCCGAGGCGCTGCTGCGCTGGCGCCACCCGCAGCGCGGCCTGCTGGCGCCCGACAGCTTTATCTTCGTGGCCGAGCGCCACCGCCTGATGCTCGCGCTGGGCGAATGGGTCATGCGCGAGGCCGCCGCCACGGCGCGGCGCTGGCGCGAGCAGGGCATCACGCACAGCCATGGGCCGATGCGCATCGCCGTCAATCTGTCGCGCATGCAGTTCCACCTCGACGGCTTTGCCGAGACGGTCAGACGCGTGCTTGCCGACACCGGCGCCATGGGCCAGTGGCTGGAGCTGGAGTTGACCGAGCGCATGCTGATCGAAGACATCGCGCACGCGCCGGCCACGCTGGCTCAGTTGCGCGCACAGGGCCTGACCGTCTCGGTCGACGACTTCGGCACCGGCTATACCTCGTTGGCCCACCTGACCGAGCTGCCGCTGGACAAGCTCAAGATCGACCAGAGCTTCGTCGCCCGCCTGCCCGACGACGTCGGCGCCCAGGCCATCACGCGTGCCATCGTCCAGATGGCCGTGGGCCTGGGGCTGACCGTCACGGCCGAGGGCGTCCGCACGGCCGCGCAATGGCAGCTGCTGGCCGGCTGGGGCTGCCAGCAGTTCCAGGGCGAGCTGGTGGGCGCGCCCATGCCTGCGGCGGAGTTCGAAGCCTGGGTGAAGGCACGATGAAGACACGAATGCAACCACAGAGGCATAGAGGCACGGAGAAAAGACTTTTCATGGGGTTCTCTGTGCCTCTGTGCCTCTGTGGTTGCACTTTTTTCCACCGATGAAGCTTGCCGCCCGCATCCACGCCGAAATCGCCGCCGCCGGCGGCTGGCTGCCCTTCGACCGTTTCATGGCCATGGCCTTGTACGCGCCCGGCCTGGGCTACTACGCCGGTGGCCGGCGCAAGTTCGGCCAGATGCCCAGCGAGGGCTCGGACTTCGTCACCGCGCCCGAGATGTCACCGCTGTTCGGCCGCGCGCTGGCACGCCAGCTCAAGCAGGCCATGGATGCCAGCGACTGCCGCGACCTCATCGAGTTCGGCGCCGGCTCGGGCGCGCTGGCGGACCAGCTCATTGCCGAGTTGGACGCCCTGGGCGCCGGCCTGGCGCGCTACGCCATCGTCGAGCTGTCGGCCGAGCTGCGCGAGCGCCAGCGGGAGCGCCTTGTCCACTGGGCCGACCGCGTCGACTGGCTGGACGCGCTGCCCGAGTCCATCGAGGCCGTCGTCATTGGCAACGAGGTGCTGGACGCGATGCCGGTGCAGCTGGTCAGCTTCGATGGGCAGGTGTGGCGCGAACGCGGCGTGGTCAGCGCGGGCGAGGGCCTTGCCTTCGAGGACCGCGACAGCCGGCTGCGCCCGCCGCTGGAGACAGGCTTCGTCCCCGGCACCGTCACCGAGATCCACCCGCAGGCCGAGGCCTTCGTCGCCACGCTGGCCCGCCGCCTCAAGCGTGGCGCCGCGTTCTTCATCGACTACGGCTTCCCCGAGGGCGAGTACTACCACCCGCAGCGCCTGGGCGGCACGCTGATGTGCCACCAGGGCCACCTGGCGCAAAGCGGGGAAAGCGACCCGCTGGTCGCGGTGGGCGACAAGGACATCACCGCCCACGTCAACTTCACCGGCATCGCGCTGGCGGGTCAGGACGCGGGCCTGGTCGTGCTGGGTTACACCAGCCAGGCCAATTTCCTGCTCAACTGCGGCATCGCCGATCTGTTGCACGGGGCATCGCTGGGCGAGCGCGCCATGGCGCATCGCCTGCTGGCCGAGCACGAGATGGGCGAGCTGTTCAAGGTGATCGGCTTTGCGCCGCTGAATGCGCCTTTCGATGCGCTGGGGTTCGAGCGCGGGGACCGTTCACACAAGCTCTGACGGGGGTTGTTGCATGAAGGCTTGGCTCTTGCTGTTGCTTTGCGCGCCTGCGCTGGCGCAGGACTTGAGCCACGTGGGCCGCAGCTTGGCCGCGACCTGTGCCAACTGTCATGGCACGCAAGGCCGGCCGCGCAACACGGCGATGCCGCCGCTGGCTGGCATGAAGGCTGAGGTGATGCTGCAACTGCTGGCCGACTACCGCAGCGGCAAACGGCCCGGCACCGTCATGCCGCAGATCGTCAAGGGCTATACCGAGGAGCAGTTGCGCCTGATCGCCACCTACCTTGCAGCCCAGGCCAAGCCATGATCGCGCGACGGCAGTTGATGGCGGCGGGCGGCCTGGCGCTGGCGGGCTGTGCGACGACGACCGCTGCGCCCGGGCGCGTCGTTGTCGTCGGTGGGGGTTTCGGTGGTGCGACGGCGGCGCGCTATCTCAAGCTCTGGGGCGGTGCCGCGGTCGACGTCACGCTGGTCGAGCGCAACGAGGGTTTCGTCTCCTGCCCGATGTCCAACCTCGTCATCGCCGGCGAGCGCGAGCTGGCCAGCATCAGCCATGGCTATGCCGGGCTGGAAGCGCAGGGCGTCAAGCGCCTGCGCGGCGAGGTCGTCGGCATCGACCCCGCGGGGAAAACCGTGCGCCTGGCGGATGGCCGCAGTCTGGGCTGGGACCGGCTGATCCTGGCGCCCGGCATCGGTTTCATGCTCGACGGCATTCCTGGCCTGGCCGCGGCGCTGGACAGCGGCCGCGCCGTGCATGCCTGGACGGCCGGTGCGCAGACGCTGGCGCTGCGCCGCCAGCTCGAAGCGCTACCGGACGGCGGCGTCGTGTTGATGAGCATTCCCAAGGCGCCCTACCGCTGCCCGCCCGGGCCTTACGAGCGTGCCTGCCTGATTGCCCACTACCTGCAGCGCGCCAGGCCGCGCGCCAAGCTGCTGGTGCTGGATGCCAACCCCGAGGTGCAGAGCAAGAAGGCGCTGTTCGAGCGCGCCTTTGCGCAGCATCACGCCGGCGTGCTGGAGTACCGGCCGAACGCCGAGCTGAAGGAGGTGACGCCGGACGGTGTCGCGCGCTTCGAGTTCGAGGACGTCAAGGCCGACGTGCTCAACCTGATTCCGCCGCAGCGCGCCGGCGACCTGGTGCGCGACTTCGCCAACATCAACCGCCGTTGGGTCGGTGTCGACTGGCTCAGCATGCAGGCTCACGCAGCGGCGGGCGTGCATGTCGTCGGCGACGCGATCTTCTCGGCACCCGGCATGCCCAAGTCGGGCCACCTCGCCAACCAGCAGGCCAAGCTCGCCGCTGCAGCGGTGTTGCGGTTGCTGCAGGGCGAGGCGGTGAACCCGGCGCCCGTCGTCATGAACACCTGCTACAGCTTCGTCACGCCAGGCGAGGCGATGCACGTGGCCTCGGTGCACCAGTACGACGCAGCCGAGAAGACGATGAAGGCGGTGCCCGGCTCGGGCGGCGTGTCGCCGGCGGCGAGCCTCGCCGAGGGCGCCATCGCTCGCGCCTGGGCCGACAACATCTGGGCCGACAGCCTGGCGCTGTGAGTTGCCAGCTGCCCGTGTTGGGCATCGACGCCCAGGGCTCGGCCGGTGCCAGCGCGGCGCCGGCCTGCAGCAGCTCGATGGAGATGCCGTCGGGCGAGCGCACGAAGGCCATGCGGCCATCGCGCGGCGGGCGGTTGATCGTCACGCCGTGGTCCATCAGCCGCTGGCAGGCGGCATAGATGTCGTCCACCGCATAGGCCAGGTGGCCGAAATTGCGGCCGCCGGTGTAGGTCTCTGCCTTGCCGTCGGCATCGGGCCAGTTGTAGGTCAGCTCGACCTGGGCGTCCTCGTCGCCCGGAGCGGCCAGGTAGATCAGCGTGAAGCGGCCGGCGCTGCTCTCCGAGCGCTTGACCTCCTGCAGGCCGAGGGCGTCGCGGTAGAACTTCATCGAGGCGTCGACGTTTTCGACGCGGACCATGGTGTGTAGGTAATACATAGGTTTGTTAGTAAGCAAGGCTTGCACGCCGCAGCCGCTTGTATTCTGTTCGTGAACGACACCTAGGAGCGCGTGCTGTCTACGGAAAGAGAAACGCGGCGGAGCGCGGCGAAGGGGACTCCATGCAGCACTTCGGGGTGAGCGCTTTGATGTCGCGAGCAAGGCCCGTGACGACCCATCACTTCGTGCTCTACGGACATCGGGCAGCTTCCTTCGGCGCTGTTGCCGCGCCCACATCTTCATGAGATTCGTACTGAGTCGGCCCTGCAAAATTCCAAATCGCCAGTTCAAGCGACTGTGAGGAAGTCGTTGGAGGATCGGCGCGGGGGCGACGGGAGCGCGATTGCGCTGCGTGGACCGAGCGGTAGCGTAGCCGGGAGGCGCAAACCAGCCGCCA